>JAZOCO010000036.1:0-7963 GCA_045596505.1 Eubacteriales bacterium | reverse complement strand
AAACGCTACTTGCGTTTTCGGAGATCCTTCGACTCGCCTTTGTTGGCTCGCTCAGGATGACCCGTAAAAAAGGCGGGTATGTACATAACGCTCAGGATGACCCGTAAAAAAGGCGGGTATATACATAACGCTCAGGATGACCCAAGAAAGGATGTGCTCCGCTTCACCCGCGCGGAAAAGAAGCAAATAGTGCTAGGCGCACCGAGAAAAACGTTTGAAGGCGAACACCCGTTCGTCGAAATCGTTTTTTGAGGAGCAACGACGCAATATGCAGTTTATTTTTCGCGCCAATCAGTTCTCCCAGTTGTGATATACATCCATCACATCATCATCCTCTTCGAGGGTGTCGATGAGAAGTCCCATAAATTTAAGATCATCGGGGTCGGTGAGCGCAACGGTGGTAGTGGGGATCTTATCCGGCTCAGCGGAAAGAATGGGATACCCTGCCCCCTCCAGCACCTCTTTGATGGCGTAAAGATCGTCGATGACGGTATAGATCTCAAATACGCCCTCGCCCGCGGCAAAGTCCTCAGCACCAGCCTCAAGCGCGGTCTCCATCAGCTTATCCTCGTTTATATCGTCATCCTCATTGCCAACGATAATAACGCCCTTATCTTCAAAGAGGAACGATACACACCCCGAGGTGCCCATATTGCCGTGATACTTATTAAAGTAAGAGCGCACGTTGCCTGCGGTGCGGTTACGGTTATCGGTGGTGGTTTTGACGATCACCGCTACGCCCCCGGGGCCGTAGCCCTCATAGGTGATCTCCTCATAATCCTCACCGGTTGACCCCATCGCTTTTTTGATGATACGCTCGATATTATCATTGGGGACGTTGTTGGATTTTGCCTTTTGAATAAGATCGCGCAGCTTGGAGTTGGAGTTAGGATCCCCGCCGCCGGCTTTTACTGCCACGGCGATCTCCTTGCCGATCTTGGTAAAGACCTTTGCCTTTTGTGCATCGGTCTTTTCTTTTTTGTGCTTAATGTTTGCCCATTTGCTATGTCCTGACATTTTTCGTACTCCTTATATCTTTTCCATTGTTTTAAGACAGATGAGGGGGAAGGCGTTTGAAAGCACCACGTTGGTTGCACGGGTGATCGCCACGCGCGTGGCACGTACGGCGGGATCCTCAGCCGAGAGGATCTGACAGTTGTGATAAAAGCGGTTGAACGCCGCCGCCACATCAAGGATATACCGCGTGATGACAGACGGCTCGTAATCGGCAATCGCTGCCGAAACCTTTTCGGGGAATTTGGCAAGCACCTTTAAAAGCGCCGCTTCATCGGGTGCGGTGACGGCAAGCTCTCCCCCGAGCTCAGCCTGTTCGGCACGGCGCAAGACCGCGCAGGTGCGCGCATAGGTATACTGTGCGTAAGGGCCCGTGTTTCCGTCAAAGTTGAGGGCATCCTCCATCACAAAATTAATATCCTTAATACGGCTGTTAGAGAGATAGTAGAACACGATCGCGCCGACACCCACTGCCTCGGCGACCTCTGCTTTATTTTCGATATCGGGGTTCTTTTCCGACATAATGCGGCTGACCTCGTCAATGGCGGCGCGGAACAAGTCCTTTAGAAGCACCACGTTGCCCGTTCTGGTGGCAAGCTTGGCACCGTTGATGCTCACTGTCCCATAGGGCACGTGCACCAATTTGTCGTGCCAGTCGTAGCCCATCAGCTCGACGACCTTGAACCACTGTGCAAAGTGAAGGCTCTGCCCCGCGGACGTGACGTAGATGGATTTGTCGTAATCATAAGTATTCTTGCGATAAACAGCGGCGGCAATATCCCGCGTGGGATAAAGGGTGGAGCCGTCACGCTTAAGAATGAGGCAGGGCGGCATACCGTATGGCTCAAGATCCACGATAGAAGCGCCATCGTCGATCTTAAGAAGTCCCTTATCACGGAGCTTTTGTACCTCGGCGGGCATTTTATCGGTGTAAAAGCTCTCGCCCTTATAGCTGTCAAAGGTGATGCCGAGCTGCTTGTAGGTCTTTTCATATTCTGCAAGGCTAATATCAATAAACCAGCGCCAGAGTGCGAGGTTTTCCTCGTCGCCCTCCTCGAGCTTTTTGAACTCGGCACGGGCGGCATCGCCAAGGGCGGGGTCGGCGGGAATTCCCTGCTCGGCATTGCCTGAGATGGCGTTATTGATCTTCACGTAAAGCTCCACGAGCTTATCAATGCCGCCCTCCTCGATCATTTCCCTGTTGCCCCATTTTTTGTAGGCAACGATGAGTTTGCCAAACTGTGTGCCCCAGTCACCGAGGTAGTTAATGCCAACACAATTGTATCCCGCAAATTCGTGCAGGCGCTTCAGTGAATGTCCGATAACGGTCGTGCCAAGATGCCCGATATGAAAAGGCTTGGCGACATTTGGGGACGAATAGTCAAGCACCACGGTCTTGCCCCTTCCTACCTCTGACGAGCCATATTTTTCGCCCACCGAAAGGATGCCGGACAGCACGGTGTTTACAAGATATTCCTTTGAAACGGTGATGTTAAGATACCCGTTTACCGCCCCTGCCTTCTCGACGCACTCAAGCGCGCCAAGGCACTCCGAGAGTGCCGCTGCGATCTGCACGGGGGCACGGCGCAGGGTGCGCGAGAGCTTGAAGCACGGGAGCGCGAGATCGCCCATCGTATCGTCGGGCGGGTATTCAAGCATTGCGGCAAGCTCTGCCGCTTCGGGCACTTCGGGTGCGCCAAGGGCAGCGATGCCCTCGACTAATTTTTCTGCAATCAGTTTTTTAATCGTCAGCATAATAATCTCCATGCCGCCTAAAGGGCGGCTTAAATAGAATTTTGAACTTCTTCGGGCGTCCCTGACGCAAAAATGGGTTGGGTCCCATTTTTAGAAGAAGTTGAGGCGTGAAACACTGAATTAAGGATACTATCAGAATTAACTTTCACGCTATGCTCCTTTTAAAATTTTGCACGAATGTAAAAACTTCTGAGGGTCGCAAGCGCCTCCTCTTCAAGCGCGTCAACGGGGAGCTTTTGCTCCTCTGCCTCCACTTTTTCAAGAACCGGCCTTGTTTTGGGGTGCTTCGGGGTAAATACCGTGCAGCAATCCTCATACGGCAAAATGGAGGTCTCAAAGGTGTCGATCATGCGCGCGATCTGCACGATCTCCTCCTTGTCCATACCGATACACGGGCGGAACACGGGATAGGCGGCAACGCTGTTGGTCACGTTCAGTGCCTGCATGGTCTGCGAGGCGACCTGCCCAAGGCTCTCACCTGTGATCAGCGCCTGGCAGTCGCGCGCAGCAGCCACGCGGTTGGCAAGGCGCATCATATAGCGGCGCAAAAGAAGGGTGAAATATTCCTCGTCACAGTGCCGCACCAGCTCCTCTTGAATGTGCGTCAGGGATATAACGTTCACCTGCATACTGCCCGACCAGCGCGCCACGCGCGCGGCAAGCTCCAATACCTTTTCCCGCGCCCGGTCGCTTGTGTAGGGCATGGATTCAAAGTAAAGTGCCTCCAGCTTCACGCCGCGCTTTGCCATCATCCACCCCGCCACGGGCGAATCTATGCCGCCCGAAAGCAGCAGCAGCCCCTTGCCGTTCGTGCCGACGGGAAGCCCGCCCGCGCCCTTGAATTGCCCTGCGTGCACGTAGGCGGCGGTCTCGCGCACCTCAACGCGCACGGTCACCTCGGGATCGTGCACGTCCACGCGCAAATGGGGGAGAGTGGAAAGGATCGCACCGCCCGCCTCTCGTGAGATCTCGGGGGAGGAGAGGGGAAACGCCTTGTCCGAGCGCTTCGCCTCCACCTTAAAGGTTTTTTTGCCGGCAAGGAAGGGTGGTAAATAGCTTTTTGCGGTGGAAAGAATGCTTTCCATATTTTTCTCAGCAACCGCGGCACGAACCACCCCGGCAACGCCAAAAAGACGCCTTGCCGCATCAAACATGCCGTCAAGATCGCAAAGCTCGTCCTTTGGCTCGATATACACGGTGCTTTGCGCGTATGTTACGCTGAAATTACCGAAGGTGGCTGCGCGAAAGCGCAGCTCCTTGGCAAGCATATCCTCAAAATAGCGGCGGTTTGCGCCCTTTAATACGATCTCACCGTATTTGCAAAGTAAAATTTCCTTCATCGTCCTCGTCCTTGATCGGCAGCTCCTTTTTTGATTGGTTGACTTTGATGTTATTATAGCATAATAGCTTTAAAAATACAAGCAATATTCTAAAAAACCGTCGTGAAAAGACGTTCTTTTTCGACAGGCGTTGCATAGCCTGTTAAGGAGAAAACAGCTTTTGCTGATTAAAGGCGCGCCTTGGGGCAAAATACTAAAGCGAGGCCCTTGAGGTCGAAGGATTGGAGGAGAATATGATGATCAGTGTAAAGCGCGGAGATGTTTATTATGCGGATCTGAGTCCCGTTGTCGGATCGGAGCAGGGGGGCGTGCGACCCGTTTTGATCATACAAAACGATGTGGGCAACAAGTATAGCCCCACGGTGATCGCCGCCGCGATCACGTCGCGCATGGGGAAAACAAAGCTACCTACACATATCGACGTGTATGCAGAGCGCGCGGGGCTCGCACGCGACTCGGTGGTGCTTCTTGAGCAATTACGTACGCTGGATAAGCGAAGACTGAAGGAGAAAATGGGACACCTTGACGAGGGTATTATGAGCGAGATCGATAACGCCATTGCCGTAAGCCTCGGACTCCTGCCGCACGGCGCACGCCTACCCGCACGCACCGTACCCTCATATACGCCCGCACCCGCGGTGGCGCACGCACAGCCCGCAGCGGCAAGCGTGGGGCAAACGGAGGCAGCCCCCTTGGTGGCAAGTGCGGGGATGACACCGCCAAAAGAGGGAGAGATGGGAAGCGTAACAGGATAAAATTTTAATTTTTCGCACAAAGCCCTTGATTTTTGAAGCATTTTTCGATACAATAAGAAAGGATAAATTTTCAAGTAAAAGGAGAACAAAAATATGGCTCTTGTGACAACCAAGGAAATGTTTCAAAAAGCATATGAGGGCAAATACGCCATCGGTGCATTTAACATCAACAACATGGAGATCATTCAGGCGATCACCGAGGCGGCGGCAGAGGAGAGATCTCCTGTGATCCTGCAGGTTTCCGCAGGTGCGCGCAAGTACGCGAAGCACGCTTATCTTTTGGCGCTTGCTAAGGCGGCGATCGAGGATAGCGGGGTGGATCTTGCGCTCCATCTTGACCACGGAGCGGATTTTGAGATCTGCAAGTCCTGTATTGACGGTGGATTTACCTCTGTTATGATCGATGGCTCGCACCACTCCTTTGAGGATAACATTGCACTCACCAAAAAGGTGGTGGAATACGCACACGCACACGGCGTTGTGGTAGAGGGCGAGCTTGGCGTGCTTGCAGGCGTTGAGGACGACGTGGTGGCTGAGCATTCCTCCTACACCCGTCCTGAGGAGGTTGAGGAGTTCGTGACCCGTACGGGTGTTGATTCGCTCGCCATCTCCATCGGCACCTCGCACGGCGCTTATAAATTTACCGCAAAGCAGTGTACCCGAAATGAAAAGGGCATTCTTGTGCCCCCGCCCCTTCGCTTCGATATCTTGGAGGAGATCGAAAAGCGCCTGCCGGGGTTCCCCATCGTGCTGCACGGTGCTTCCTCCGTGCCGCAGGAGTGCGTGAAGGAGATCAACGCCCTCGGTGGCAAGCTGCCCGATGCTGTGGGCATTCCCGAGGAGCAGCTTCGCCGCGCCGCTGCAATGGCTGTTTGTAAGATCAATATCGATTCGGATATCCGTCTTGCTATGACCGCAGGCATTCGCCGCGTGTTCAGCGAGGATCCCTCCGTGTTCGATCCGCGCGGTTACCTTTCCGTGGCACGCACCGAGGTGAGGAAGATGGTGCAGCATAAGATCAGGAACGTCCTTGGCTCCTCTAACACTCTTTGATCGACAAAAAATCTTTGCCCTGCGGCGTTGCTCCTCACAGACAACCTCGGCGTAGGTTACTATGCCTTCGCCTTGCTTTTTGCGGTGGAAGAAACCGAAGGGTTTTTCCCATCTCGCAAAGCGAGATAAGCTCGCGCAGCGAGATAAGGCGCCATTGCATCTCTTGCTTTTTGCGTCCGATGGAGTTGGGGGAGAAGCGGCGTCCGCTATTTTAAAAACGCAAAAGAGGTCGCGCAGGCGACCTCTTTTTAAAAGGAAATTATGAAACATATTGAACATTACACCGTGCGCTGGCACGACACGAATGCGGCACTTGAAATACGCCCTACGGCGCTACTGGCTCTTATGCAGGAAACCAGCAATATGCAGTTTGTGGCGGCGGGCACGTCGCTTGATGAGATCAGGGAGCGGGAAGGCGTTGGCTTTATTTTAAGCCGCATCTCCTTTGATATTCTGCGCCCCGTTCGCCCGTTTGAGGAAATTCGCGTTGAAACCTTCACTTCAAAGGGGCACGGGCTTACGTATCCCCGTGGCTTTGAGGTCTTTTGCGGTGAGGAGGTAGTGGCGCGTTGCCATTCACTGTGGGCGCTGGTGAGGATATCGGACGGGAGCTTGGTGCGGTGCGAGGATTTTCCCCTTACCTTCGGGGACGAGCCACCGCTTACCACCATGATGCCAATACGCCATCGCGCACCCCGCGAGATTACCTTTGCACCCGTGGGAGAGAGGCGGATCGTGTATTCCGATCTTGATTACAATATGCATATGAATAACACAAAATACCCCGATATGGTATGCGATTTCCTGCCTGATCCCGCAAAAACGCGTGTGGTAGGTATGTCGCTTGCCTACCACCGTGAGGCGGCATACGGCGACACGGTCACAGTGGAGCGCGCCACGGCTGGGGATGGCGTGTACTATTTCCGCACCAAAAAAGAGGACGCCGTTTGCCTTGAGGCGATGGTAAGGACTGAAGCGAGGTGATAAAATGAAGATCAGGAGAGCTGTGCCGGGGGATATTGCGGCACTGGGGCGCTTGCTTAGGCAAGTGCTTGAGGTGCATCACTGTGGCAGACCCGATATTTTCAAGAGTGGCGCGAAAAAATACAGCGATGAGGAGCTAAAGGCGCTGATCGCCGATGACGCGTCCCCCATTTTTGTGGCGACGGATGAAAAAGATACCGTAATGGGGTATGCTTTTTGCAAATTTCAGCAGCACATAAACGACAATATCTTAACCGATGTCAAAACGCTTTACATTGACGATCTTTGCGTGGACGCGCCCTGCCGCGGGCAGCGCGTAGGGCAGGCGCTTTATCGGTTTTGTGTCGACTTTGCGCGCCAAACGGGGTGCTATAACCTCACCCTAAACGTGTGGGCGTGCAATGAGAGCGCCCTTCGCTTTTATGAAAAGTGCGGGCTTTTGCCCCAAAAGATCGGCATGGAGAAAATTTTATAAAGGACAAAGCAAAAAATCTATAAAACAGCAATGCCAAGAAAACTTTATAAAGTCAAATTTATGAAAGCGTTATAGAGCAACGCCGCACACGGTGAAATAAGCACTGTGTGCGGTTTTTCGTTGGATCACTCGCCCATACAGCACACTTTTTATGGGTCATTCTTCGGGTTTCAACACATATTTAGGGTCATTCTGAGGGTTTCAACAAAGAAACCCGAAGAATCTCCGAAAGTGCAAGAAGCGTTTTCGGCGGAGTGTACGCACCAAACCTTTTTGAGCGGCACTTCAAGCATTATGTTCGCACTAACCCTTTTATTTTTTTGGGTCATCCTGAGCGAGCCAACAAAGGCGAGTCGAAGGATCTCCGAAAACGCAAGTGGCGTTTTCGGCGGTATGTACGCACCAAACCCTTTACAGCCTTAAAGTAGCATCCAGCCAAATAAAAAGTCTTGTGCAAACACACCGCGCCCTCGGCTACTTGCCTCGGTCGAGATCCTTCGACTCGCCTTTGTTGGCTCGCTCAGGATGACTGAAGAAGGGGTCTTGTGCAAACACACCGCGCCCTCGGCTACTTGCCTCGGTCGAGA
>JAZOCO010000035.1:0-35960 GCA_045596505.1 Eubacteriales bacterium | reverse complement strand
CTCCGGAAAATACGTGCTTGATCTGAGAGGCGCTGCCACCGTGAACGTCACAGGCGGCACGCTCACGGGGACCGCCAGTGCGGTGTTTTATATATACATGTGCGCTCCCACCATCGGTATCACCAACGCCACGGTCGTATCGGGTGAGGGTCAAGTGGTCTTCGGTAAAGGAGGCATTTCGGGCGTCAAGCCTCAGATCACTCTTGGGACAGGTGCGTCCGTTACGGCAAACAACAGCTACATGTTTGGCGCCTTTAATGCAGGTGCTGCGCTTACATTGAACGGTGCCGAGCTTTACCTTTCCGGCGAAAATGCGGCGCTAATCAGTACGCTAAATACGACTATTACCAGCACGGCGGGTACGGTCTGTCTAAGGAACGGTGCGGCGCTTCCAGACGAAAAGCTTGATAAGGTTGGTACGGCAAACGGCTTTGATTGGTCGGTGCTTTCCTTACAGCTTGCATCGCTTACGGGGTCTTGTGAGATCACCACGGGTGAGCATACCGTGGCATCCGCAGAGCAGGCACAACAGCTTGCTAAGCAGCTGTTCCTTGCCACATACAGGGAGCGCTTCCCCAACATTGACGTGGCTACCACGGGCCTTGCTACACTCGTGCTCAACGGCGAGGACGCTAAGCTGGACGTCACGGCTGGTGAATACTTGCTTGATGGCGGCCTTTTCGTTGAGGTTGTGGCGGGTACGCTCACTGTGAGTGGCGGCACGATCACCGGCGCTGCTGACAACACGGTATTCCTTATTAAAGGCGGTGCGGTCAACCTTACGGGCGGCACGATCACTGCCGGTATGGGCGGTACTGTGGCTGTGCAGGAGAGTGGCGTGCTCACTATTAACGGTGTCACCCTTGTGGGTGCCGCGGGCGAAGCTGCGCTTGAGGTCAAGGATGGCGCTGTCCATCTTGTAGATGGCACTATCACGGGTGGTGCAGACGGCTCTGTTGCATTGCTTGCGGGCGGCGCGCTGCATTACGTCAGCGGCACGTGCGTAGCGGGCGAAAATGGCACTGTATTCGACGTGCAGGGCGGCACGCTTGATGTCAACGGCGCAGATGTGATGCTTGACCAGCACCGTTATATGCTGTTGGCGCCCGGCGAGAATGCAAAGCCCTTGTATTATACTGCGTTTTCGCGTGCGGTCGCTGCGATCGACGCGGACGGCTATACCATTACGGTCCTTTCGAACGTAACCGATTCGGCATGGGTGCTGAACGCGGACTTTACATATACCATTGTGGGGGCTGTTGACGGACTTGAGGTCAGCTTCAACAGCAAGGATGAGGCAACATCTTCCTTTGTGAGCGTCAGCGCGGGTAATGTCACTATCAGCAATCTTTCCTTTGTGCGTGATGCACAGTATTATGGGAGCGTTTCTACTTTTGTGCACATTGGCGGCGAGGCTTCCGTTGCGCTCAACAGTGTGAAAACGAATGTAGTTGTTGCCAACACTCTTTACGTAGCAGCTGATGCTGCCGTAACACTTAGTGTTTCCGGCGCGGAGTTTGTTGACGTTGCCACGCTGCTTTATGCGGACAATGTTTCGGTGGCATTGCAGATCGCCAATACGGTTATCCGAGCAAATAACGACGTTTTGTTTGTTTCTAATGAGCAGAGCAGTACCGTGGCGCTCAATGGCGTCACGCTATACGTGACCGGCAGGGAAGCTTACCTGCGCGCAACGGAAACGGGCGCGGTAGCGATCACGTCTACCGCCACAACGCTTTATCTTGCTGAAAATGTACCTTTGCTCACCGATTATCTTGGCGATACTGCCGCCGAGGATTGGACTTCCACTGTATTTTACCTAAGCAACGTAACACCCGAGGCTGCATTGAAGACGGCGGGCAGCTACACCTTTACCTCTCTTGAAGAGATCGCTGCGACGATCTTGGCTCAGGTGAAGATCAACTTTGATGCGGAGTACGGCACACGCTTCCCGCTGGCACAGGCGGTGTTCCCCGATGAGCTTGACACTGATACAGGTCTTGTGGTGGACCATCCCGAGGCTATCGTAACCCTCAACGGCACTTTCTTAATGTATGGCGATACGGTGATCACACTGAAATCGGGTGTGCTGAATATTGAAAACGGCAAGTACACCGCTGCAACGGAAAGTGCGCGTCTGGTCAACGTTCTGGGCGGCACGGTAAACATTGCGGGCGGCACGTACAATGTAACGAGCGATGCGCATCTGATCAACATTCAGGGCGGCACGTTGAACATTACGGGCGGCACGTACACCGTGACGGGCAACGCGTATCTCGTCGATCACCAGGGTGGTACGCTAAATATCACGGGCGGCTTCTTTACAGGCACGGTCGGCACGAATTCTTATCTTATCCGTGCTACTGCTTCTAACGCGGACGCTCCCGGTACGATCAATTTCAGCGGCGGTAGCTTCAAAATTTTTTGCGCTATACTGGCGGATAGCAAGGTCGTGATAAACGTTTCGAATGGCGAATTTGATTCTCTTGTTGCTACCAATGCCTGCTACATGTTCCAGATCAGCCATGCCGAAGCGCAGCTTTTCATCACGGGCGGCACGTTTAAAAATTTGACGCGCGGCATCATGGCGTCAAACGGTGAGGTCAACATCACGGGTGGTTCCTTCTCCACCTCAAACGGATACGCAGGACAATGTATTTATACAAACGGTCCGGCTAAGATCAATATTTCCGGAAATCCCGAGTTCAAAATAACGCTCAACGATAAAAATCGGCGCTGCATATACGTTGCCGCAGGATCAAGCGAAGCACAGTTCAACATCAGCGGCGGTACGTTCGGCGATCCCGGGCAGACCTTTGCTATTTCTAACTGCATTTATATTGCTGCTACGGTAGGTAGCATGAATATCACCGGCGGCGTTTTCTACGGTCCCTCGAGCACCGGTGCTTTGATCACCGTTACTTCCGGTGGCACCGACTCTACCTTGAACATCTCCGGCAATGCCGAGCTCTATTCCTACAACAACCTGTTGGTGCAAGCAAAGGCAACCGTGAATATCAGCGGCGGTAGCTTCAATCCGCACCCTCGCAATCTTGACAACTATATGGTCTTGATCGACAGCACCGCCGATGATGGCGTTTATAACGTTTCGGGCGGTACGTTTAACGGCTATATGGTGGCATTTCAGGTGAACGCCACCTGTAAGCTTAACATTTCGGGCGGCACGTTTACCGAGCGCACAATTTGCGGCGCGAATAAGGATAAGATCGATGCGTTTGTGAACTTGACGGATACTGCGAGCTCTGTAACCATTGATATATCGAAAAATGAAAACGAGACCGGTCCTGTGATCAACATGGGTACTTCTGTCTATATGGATGGAGAGACCGTCAAATACAGCTACGTGGGCGTGGCGTTCCACATCCCGGCGGATCTTGCGGCTTCCATTAGCGTCAGTGGCGGTACGTTTAATACGCAGCTGCCCGAAAACAAGGTCTTTGACATTACAACAGGCTCGGTTCAGAGCATGAGTATTACGGGCGGTACGTTCCACGTTTCCGGTGAGCGTGCAGAGCTTCTGCCTCGAGAGCTCTTTGACGTGGAGGGTACCACGACCGTTCTTAGCGGTGCGACCATACATGTCGGTGGTGGCGCGATCCTTCCCATTTACGATCATATTGAAACCTACGGTCTCCATCTCGTGGTGAGTGGCAAATACTACGTGTTGAGCCGTCTTATCGTCCGTGTGCCTTATGCGGGCGAGGATCCTGACAGAAACGGTTACGTGATCAGAACAACGCAGGATATGCAAAATATACTTGCGGCGCAGTTTGCAAGCTGGCAGGGTCAGGGAATTTGTGGCACCACGTATATTCCGCTTCTCATTGACGGCGATGACGTTGTGGTCACGCTTTTGGATTACAGCAACACTTACCATTCGGACTCCTTTATTACGATCAAGAGGGGTACGCTGAAGGTAAATGGCGGCAGATATAATGCGATTCCCGGCGAGCGCCTGTTTGAGATCCTTGGCAATGCAACCGTTACCATCACGGGCGGCTCTTATAACATACAGGGCGTGGGAAGCTATATGCTTTACATTGCAGACGGTGTTTCCCAGGATCGGATCTCCGTTTCGGGTGCGAGCATTTTGGTTGCCGAATTCGGTACTGTACCGCTGTTTGCATCCTTTAACGTTAACGCCTATCAGCTGACCGTATACGGTATGTCGGATATTGTGCTGAATGAAGCAAATACCTATACGATCTCCTCTTATGATAACCTTACCACGTATCTTAGAGAGGTGCTTGCACAAAAGTTCACGTCTAACCTTACGGTCGACATTAAGACCTGGGTGCCTCTTCGCGTAGATAATCCGGATGCAAAGCTGGTCATCGAGGGCGGTGAGTATCACTGCACGGCGGACTTTATGTTCTCCATTACGGCGGGCGAGATCGAGTTTACCGGTGGTAAATTTATCAACGATGCCGGCGACATTATTCGCGTGCTTGGTCCGAACGTTAAGATCACCATCAATCTTCCCGACAACGATCAAAACGGTATGTATACCACGGGCAGCATCGTTTCTGCGACTGATGCAAATGATCTTGCGATCACTGTAACTAGCGGACGCTTCGTTCAGCTCGCACCTGATACCACAGGAGATGCAAAGTGTGCTCTGTTTTCGCTTGATTCCACGGGAGCAACGACGAAAAACGCTACTCTCATTATTGAGAACGGTTATTTCGAGGCGACCCGTATGGTATTTGTCAACTATGCTGACGCTATTGTGACAATCGACAACGGCACGTTCCTTAGCAATTACGTAGTAGGCACGACTGTTACAGCACGCGCCCAAAACGCACATATGTTTACGCTCATCGGTGCGGGCATTCAGTTTACCATCGGCGGGGGTAGCTTTGATAACAAGCAGGGTAATTACATTATTGCTCAGCTAAATGAGGATGGCTCCGAAACCCGCATTTTTGGTGGTACGTTCAACGGCGGCTGCGGTTGGTTCTATACAAACGCTGCTACCTCAATCGATATTCTCGCAAATGCCAATCCTGCCAAGAACCCTGTGTTTACGGATACCGAAGAGTACGGTATTGAATCGTGCGGCTATTTCTACCTCGATCACGTCGGTGCAGCCATTGCCGTGCAGGAAGGCAGCTTTACCTACGGTGAGTCCTACGAGCCGCTCTTCCGCATTAATAAGGGTACGCTTAGCATTCACGACGGCACGTTTAAGGGCTATCTCTTCTACGTGACAGAGGATTCGGAAATCACCGTACACGGTGGTTCCTATACCGCGTCCGGTGCGGGTGCGGCGATCGTGCACCTGGTGGGTAATATTACCGAGGCACAGTTTAAGCTCTTTACCGACCTTGAGATGCGTGTTGAGAACAATGCAAGCTTCTTTGAGACCACACTTTCCAAGGAGGCAGTTCTTGCTCTCCTTAGTGGCGTGACCTACGTGGTGGATGGCAACGCAAGACTTTCTTTGCCCGTTGCACTCACGAAAAACGAGACCTGGAACACGCCCGGTGACGCACAGCATTTCATCAGGGAATTCTTCCCTGAAGGCGTCGTTACCTTCGAGGACCCCGGTGTATATTCCCTTAGCCTTACGGGCAATTACGCCATTGTGATCAACGGTGGTGAGTGGTGCTTCTTAGGCGGAACGCTTCTTACCCTTAGCGGCGGTGCAGATCTTTTGATCGTGGACGGCACGTTCCTCGTAGAGCGCGGTGATATCCTCTACGTTTCGGGTGCAGGCTCTGACATCGTCATCGGTGATGAGAACGATCCTGCAACCGCACCGCAGTTTACCGTTGACGGCGGTGGCATCCTTCACAATGAAAAGGTTGGCTCCACCCTCACTATTTATAACGGTAGCTTTGTTCACGGTATGTATGTGGATGGTGCGCTGAAGCCCACGGTCAACGCGAAAGAGCCTTTGTTCTATTTCGGTGACGTAGAAGGCGACAGCAATAAGAAATCCACGCTTACGATCCACAACGGCTACTTTGAGGCAACGTCGGTCCTCACGGACAAGGGCGGTATGGTAACTGCTATCATTTATAACGGCACGTTCAAGAGCAACTTTGTTGTCCAAAATATGACGAGCGAGCATTACGGTGAGGATGGCAAAACGCCTATCGGTGCAAGCGACACTGCTTACACGCTGTTCTATTTTGACGGTACGGCTCAGCCTCTTGCCATTTTTGGTGGCAGCTTTGACGGTGGCTTTGGACACGCGATACTCGGGCTTTACGGCACGACCGGAACCATGTGGACCATCGCGGGCGGTGACTTTACGGGCGGCTATTATTGGATCTATTCGGGAGCGGCAATGACGCTCGATATCAAAAAACAGTACGATGAGAGCGACGCTCTTATTGCCGAGCCCACCTTCACAGCAAACAACTTTTACACTTACCGCGGCATCGTTTTGGCAGCCAACAGCACCATTAATATCGATGGCGGCAAGTTCACAATGAAGGATAAGCTGGATCGCCACATCTTTTACCTTATCAAAGACACCACCCTTACCATCAAGGACGGTCAATTCAAGGTAACTCCCGGCAATACATATGACACTGATCAGCAGCTGCAAAATCAGACGCTCGTAGTTTATATAGACGCCACGGGAGTGAAGCTCGACATTTCGGGCGGCAATTTCCAGGCAGCGCGAATCATCTGCGATGAAAAGGGTGCTACCATCAATATTTCCGGCGGTAACTTTATCAGCAACGCGGTCTCCTATGACGATTCTGATATGATCTACCTCAGCGCCGGTTCTTCCAAGCTGACTATTACGGGCGGTGTATTTACGGGCAACAACTACACCAAGACCATACTTCTGCTCAAGAAAGGAAAGGCCGCTTCGATGATAATCGATCTTCTTGGTGGCACGTTCAATATGGGTCTTCGTTGGCTGGCAGCAACCTGTCCGTTCACACTCAATGTTGGCAAGGAAGGTGAAAAGGGTCCCTCGTTCATCGGTCTATCTGACGGTGCGGGAGTGGACATTTCGGAAGGAAAGCCGGTGAACGTCACACCTTGCGGTATTTATTTTACCTCTGCAGCCGCAGGCGGTATTGCCAACTTCTATTCCGGTACCTTTAAGCTTGATGCTACACAGCCGTATTACATATTTGATGAGATGAACGTGGGAGCGACGTTTTATGATGGCATCTTAATTGAGAGCTCGGACAGTTTCATGTTCTGCGTTACTAAGTTGAATGGCTCTATGCGCTTCCTGGGTGGCACGTATATTGCGAATGACGGCGCTACTATCTTCGTCTTTAAGGCTTCGGCATCCAAGGAGTACACGGTTCTTATTGAGGGCGGCGATTTTATAGCAAAGGACGTTTCGCAGATCTTCGATATGAGGGCTTCAAAGAACTTTGTGCTGAGAATCACCGGCGGTAATTTCTCCTCTGAGGATGCGCGCATACTCTTTACCAACGGTATGGGTGATATGCAATTTATCATTGAAGGTGGCGAATTCTCTACCACGGCATCGCAACTCATCTATATCGACAACAACAGCAAGCCTCTCGTGATTCGTGGCGGTACCTTCACCATGCTGGATAAGGAAGGGCTCAACAACGAGGACGCGCTTCTTTACATCGTGGGCAGAGAGTATTCCGCAGTCACGATCGAGGGAGGAACCTTTATTGATAAGCGCACAAACAGCAATCAGGTCTTCTTTAAGTATAATTCCAAGGCTGTTGTCAATTTCTCGGGCGATTTCAAGATCTATTCGCTTGAACTGAAGAACTACTTCTTCTACGATTATGATGATCCCAGCAAATCACTGGCAATGACCTCTTATACACCCTTGGAGACTCTCGGCGGCGAAGATTATTACACCTGCTTTGGCTATTATAACCGTTATGCTCCCATGATCACGACGGCACCTGTGCTGCGTCCGGTGCTTGGCGCCGAGGGCATTACCTACACGGCAACCGTTTCGGCAGACGCGGTACAGTATCTCACAACTCTTGGTTCTGTCAGCTATGGTACACTTATCTTCCCGACGGAATTTTTGGGCGAGGATGGCTGGACGAACGGCACGGATTTCTTGCATGAGCTGGAGGCTTTTGCTGATGAGATGATGATGTCTTACAGCTCGGTCTACACCATCGTAGATGCTGTGAACGGTCTTGTTACCGAGGAGGACGGGTCGCTTACCATTCGCGCTTCCATTATCAACATTAAGGAAAAGAACTATACCCGTAACCTGACGGGAATTGCATTTGCAAAGGTGACTGACGAAAACGGAAACGAAACTTATTATTACGCATCACACGTATCTTCCGGTATTTCCGCGAATATGCGTGACGTTGTAAAGACTGCAATAAACGATCTGCAAAGCAAGCCCGGTGAAACGAACGGACGTGTTTACTGCTATGCATCTATCCTGCAGCGCAATAAGTTTAGCCGTTATACAACGGTCTTCCAGGATCACTTGAGAAAGTATCTTCCTACAGAGCTGCGTAAGCCTAAGTTCTGATCCATTCTGAAAAACGCAAAGGGGCAATGCCCCTTTGCAAACAAAAAGGTGTCTTAAGCGCTTTGCGCTTAAGACACCTTTTTTACATAATAGATTGAAGAATGCTTCAAGCTTCGATCTCTTCGATCTCACTTAGCCATTCGTTACAGCAAGCGTCGGAGGGCATATGCCAATCTCCGCGCGGTGAAAGTGCAACTGTGCCTACCTTCACACCGTCCGGTACGCAGTTGCGCTTGAATTGCTGGGAGAAAAACCGCTTTATAAAAACGGTCAGCCATTTCTTGATGGTAGCACGGTCAAAGATCCCTGCAAAAGCAAGCTCAGCGAGCGAGAAAAGCTTTTGGGGACGGTAGCCGTAGCGCACAAGGTAAAACAGGAAAAAGTCGTGCAGTGCATAAGGCCCTACGATATCCTCTGTCTTTTGTGCGATCTTGCCTACTGCATCGGGTGGCAAGAGCTCGGGGCTGATGGGCGTGTCGATGATGCGGTAAAGGACCTCGCCCGCGTCGGGCAATATATTTTCGCCTATAACGGCTTCAATGATAAAGCGGATAAGGGTCTTGGGCACGTCACAATTTACACCGTACATGCTCATATGATCGCCGTTGTAGGTGCACCAGCCAAGTGCCATCTCGGAAAGATCACCCGTGCCGAGTACGATGCCGCCGTATTTGTTGGCAAGATCCATCAGGACTTGTGTGCGCTCGCGTGCCTGAGCGTTCTCAAACGTGACGGAATAATCGTTTGCATCGTGTCCGATGTCCTTAAAATGCTGCAAAACGGCATCACGTATCGGAATTTCCATCGCTGTTACGCCAAGCTTCTCCATCAGCTCTCTTGCGTTGCCGAGAGTCTCGTTTGTCGTGCCAAAGCAGGGCATGGTTACGGCGGTGATGTTGGTGTGTGGGAGAGATAGCTTATCCATTGCCCGCACTGCAACCAGGAGAGCAAGCGTGGAATCAAGTCCACCCGAAATGCCAACGGTCAGCTTGCCGCCAACGACGCCCAGCCTTCTTGCAAGCGCGGCGGATTGCATTTCAAAAATTTCTCTGCAGTGTGCCTCTCGCGTCAGCTTATCAGAGGGAACAAAGGGCAGATGCCTAACGCTTAAAAGCGAGCCGCTTGAGGTCGCAAGGGAAAGGGGGAGATCAACGATCTCGGCGCTTTGTGCAGCACCGTAGTGAGTGGCACATTCGCCAAAGGTGCGGTTTTGGCGGCGATCGTGGCGGATCTTACCAAGGTCAAGGTCGCAGACAAGAAGATGGTCACTCTCGATCAGATCCTTGCTTTCCGCTTCGATGCTGTCGGTGAGTGCGATCATTCCGTGACCGGAAAAAATGAGATCGGCGGTCGATTCGTCGCATCCGGCGCTTGCAAAAAGATATGCAGACCTGATGCGTGCCGCGTGCTGCGTCACGGCAAGACGGCGTTTTTCTCTTGCCGTAACCGTTTCGTGTGCCGCTGCAAGATTTAAGATCACCTCTGCGCCGGAAAGTGCCAACAGGGTAGAGGGCGGCAGTGGGGCGGCAAGATCCTCACAGATCTCAACGCCAACGGCAGTGTTATCGGAAGCTTGAAAAATAAGCTGTGCGCCCACGGGGAAGGTGAAGCAGCCAAGTGTGCAAAGGACCGTGCCGTCAAGTGCGGAGGCGGGAGAAAAATGGCGACGCTCCTCCCCCACGCCGTAATTGGGTAAAAATGTTTTTGGTACAGCTCCCACGATCTTGCCGCCCGAAAGCAGCACGGCACAGTTATAGACCTGCCCGTTGATAGATAGCGGTGCGCCTACGGCAACCAGCATATCCTCAGGCACAGCACCTGCAAGCAGGCAAAGCGACTGCGCCGCGCGGTCGAGCAACAGGTCCGAGGCAAACAGATCTCCGCACGTGTAGCCCGTGAGGGACAGCTCCGGGAACACAAGCACGGTAGCACCTTGCTCGTGTGCAGCTTGTATCTTTTTTTCGATCATAGCTGTGTTGTAGGCAACGTCTGCAACTCGCAGGGAGGGCACGGCAACCGCCGCGCGCAGAATGTCCTTCATAACACACCTCCAAAGAGTGTACTTTATTTGTTATTATATCACACTCCTATAAAAAATGCAACAGCCTTAAAAAAGTAAAAGCCGAACTCTCTGCGTTGTAAATAGATATGACCCAAAAAATGGAAAAAGCAAAAGCCGAACCAATGAAAATTGATCCGGCATTTTTTTAGCGCTTGACCAGGTACTTTCGCATATCGATCGCACAAGCGATGAGAATGATCAATCCCTTGATGATATATTGCATGTTGGCGTCGATGCCAAGGAACGTCAGTCCCACAAAGATGAGGCGCAAAAGCACCACACCAAGGATCACACCGCTGATCTTACCCGTGCCGCCAACAAAGGAAACTCCGCCAATGACACAAGCCGCAATGGCGTCGAGCTCGTAATTAAGGCCCGTTGCCGCACTGTTAGAGCCAATGCGTGCCGCTTCAATAAAGCCGGTCACCCCATATAAAATACCTGCAAGGGTGAAAACGCCAATGATCACGCGCCGAACGTTCACACCTGAAACGTTTGCCGCTTCAGGATTAGAGCCCACGGCAAACATATTCTTGCCGAAGACCGTTTTGTTCCACACCACCCACATAACTGCGGTAATGATCAGCACGTACCACACGTAATTGGGGATCGGTGTGCCGCCGATCGACAAAATACTCCCCTTGATAAAGCCTGTATATGAGGGATCAAGCCCCGAGATGGATTGCCCGTTGTTATTGCCTGTCATCAAAAACAGGAGCAGCGCGCCATATATGATCAGCTGTGTTGAGAGGGTAACGATAAAGGGGTGCAGATGAAATGTGGCGGAGCAATAGCCGTTGATGAAGCCGGCGAGCGCGCCGATAGCGATCACAAGGAGAAAAACGAGGGGAATGGGGACGGTGGCAAGCGCAGGAAACATTTTGCCCACATATCCCGTGCTTTGGAGAAGTGCCGCCGAAACACAGGCAACAAGACCAACGATGCGACCTGCCGACAGATCCGTTCCTGTGAGAATGATTGCCCCTGCAATGCCAAGCGCGATAGGCAGATTGGCGGCGGAGAGGGAAATGATATTGACGATAGAGGAGGGGGAGAGAAAGCGAGGGTTGAGGCATTCTATCAAAATAATGGCGGCGATGAGAAAAATATAAAGCGAATTGTTGATCAGTAGCTCGCTAAAATAAACGCGTCGTTCCCGCCCACTCATGGATCTGATTTTTTCGATATACTTGCTTTTCATATATTGCCTACCTTATACGTTTTTTGCGGCAAGTGCCATAATTTGCTCTTGTGTGGCGGTGGCTGCCTCGACCTCTCCCGTGATCTCACCGCCCGACATCACGTAGATGCGATGACAGATGCCGATCAGCTCAGGCAGCTCGCTCGAAATGACTAAAATGGATTTTCCGCGTGCCGCGAGATCCTCTATGAGCTGATAGATCTCATATTTTGCGCCTACGTCGATGCCGCGCGTCGGCTCATCGAGCAACAAAACTTCAGGGTCGGTGAGGAGCCAGCGCCCAAATATGACCTTTTGCTGATTGCCGCCTGACAGCGTGCGGATCTGCGTGGCGCGCGAGGCTGTCTTAATAGACAGGCGACTGATCAGCTCGTCTGTTTTCTCAGCACGTTTGCGGTCGTTTATCAAAAATCCACCGAAAAGAAAGGAGCGAAGAGAAGAAATAGTGGTGTTCTCTGTAATATTAAGGATGCCGAAAATACCGCTGGCGCGTCGCTCCTCGGTTACAAAGGCAAAGCCGTTTTTCTTTGCCTCTCTTGCACTTTTGTTTTGAATTTCGTGCCCGTTCAGGTATATTTTTCCCGTTTCCCTTACGGAAATGCCAAAAATGTTTTCAAAAAGCTCGCTGCGCCCCGCCCCCGCAAGACCCGCCAATCCTACGATCTCTCCCCGACGGAGTGAGAGCGTGGCATTTTTAACGTTTTGATAGCGGGAGGTAATGCCCTTTGCCTCAAAAACGATATCGCCGGGCGTTGCTTTCTTCGCAGGGAAGCGGCTATGAAGCTCCCGCCCCACCATCAAGCGAATGATCTTTTCCATCGTCATCTCTTTTGCGGGGGCTGTGGCAACGTTTGCGCCGTCACGCATAACGGTAATGTCGTCGGATATTTGTAGGATCTCCTCCATTTTGTGGGAGATATAAATGATCCCACAGCCACGTTTTTTGAGCATTTCAATGATCTTAAAAAGGTGTGCCACTTCGCTTTCCGTAAGTGAAGAGGTTGGCTCGTCAAGCACGATGATCTTTGCATCATAGGACACCGCTTTTGCGATCTCTGCCATTTGTCGCTGCGCCACTGACATGGTAGACATTATGCGACTTGGATCAATGGAAATTCCTAAATTATCAAGCACGTTAAGGGTCCTTTTCTGCATTTCGCGCTCCGAAACGAACACGCCAAGGCGCGTGGGATAACGTCCAAGCCATATATTATCCGTTACGCTGCGCTTTAGCGCCTGATTTAACTCCTGGTGCACCATTGCTACGCCGTTTTCCAGCGCCTCGTGTGGGCTTGCAAAGGACACGCGCTTGCCCTCTAAGAGGATCTCGCCCTCGTCCATTGCGTAGATCCCAAAGAGGCACTTCATTAGCGTGGATTTTCCAGCCCCGTTCTCGCCCATAAGCGCGTGTACGGTGCCTGCACGTACCGAAAGAGAAACGCTCTGGAGGGCGCGCACGCCCGGGAAGCTTTTGGAAATGCCGCGCATTTCCAGTAAAACGTCCTTTTTTTTCACACCGTTAGCCGACATATTTTTCGTATGCAATGCGGATCTTTCGCACGTTTTCGTCTATTGTGAAGCTGCCCGTATCTGCCATCAGATCGCGCCCATCGGTGAGGGCGTTTTTAGATAAATGGAGCAGTGCGTTTGCCATACCTGCTGCATCCTGCTTGATGGTGCCGTGCATTTTTTTGTTTGCAATGAGGCTTTTTGCCGCCTCCGTTGCATCCACACCAAAGACGGGGATAGAGGGTGCATCGCCGCCCGTGTTATATCCAACGGAATTCAGTGCCGAGATCGCGCCCTCTGCCATGCCGTCGTTCTTGCAGATCACAAGCTCGATCATATTGTTTGCAGCGGCGTTATATTCCGTCAACGCCGTCGTCATATATTCGTTGGCGGCAGTTGCGGACCACAGCCCGTTTTTGTCTACCAGATAGCCGTTTGGATTAGAAGCGTCGTAAAAGCGAAGAGGCTTTTTGCCCGCATCGGCGAGTAGCTTGTTCGCTTCCTCCACGCTGTATTTTGTGCGGAATATCGCCTCGTTGTTTCCTTCCTCGCCTTTAAAAAGAATATAAGAGATCCGTCCGTCACCGTTTAAATCATATTTGTCATAGTTTTCGAGCAGGTATTCTCCGATCAGCTCGCCCTGCAGCATGCCGGATTCCTCGGCACGTGTGCCGACAAAGGCACATTTTTCATAGCTTTTTACCACCTCGTCGCCTACCTCTCGGTTAAAAAAGATGACGGGTACGTTTGCGCTTTTGGCAAGCTCGGTGATCTCTCTTGCGGCGTCGTCTGAGCCGGTGTTTACGATATTGACTAAGATCGCGCGGGCGCCCTTTGTGATTGCCGTGCGGACCTGCTCGGTCTGAGTCGTTTGGCTGCCGTTTCCGTCATAATCCTGATACGTAATGCCGTTTTCTGCAAGTGCGTTATCCAGTGCGGTGCGCACGGAGGAGATATAGGGGTCACTGTAAGTGTAGTAAAACACGTGTACATCCGCATCCTTCCCGCCCGAACAGGAGCAGAGCAGCGGAAGTAAGAGGCACACCGCGAATATGATAGCCAAAAGACGTTTTTTCATTGTAAAATACCACCCTTCAATAATTGGCGCGTGGCTCGCGCTTTGCCTTTATTTTGTCACTGCGGCTTTTGAATTATGAAATTTCCCGCGTTGGAAAAGCGTGGCAAACACTTAAAACGGTCATTTCCGCGGCGAAAAACGCCGGAGAGTGTGAATTTTTTGTAAAATCCGGTGCCTCTGCAAGATTATACGGTGTGTAGAAAATGGCGAAAAAAATTTGTTTATAGTGCACAAAAAAGATAACGGTGGGCTGTAGCACACAGCAATCGGTAAAAAATGGAAACAGTGCGAAGGTGGTTAAATCTTATTTACTTTGTTGACAAGTCAAAAAAATGCTTTGGGGAAAACAACCAAAAAAACGACATCTTGGAAGCGTTTGGAAGAAAAAAGCAAAAACGAGTTAAATTTAATTTAACACTTCAAAAAAACCAGCCGAAAAATGACGAATTTTTGGTTTTTAAATGTGTGCGTGTGCGGCCCGCGAAAGCTCGGGAAAGCCCTCGCGTGCGCGTTCGTGCGCATAATGCGCGAAAAAATCACGCTTGACTTTTGGGGCGCCGTTGTGGTAAAATATTGCCATACACCGGGGCTACTGTTATGGCAGCCTCGGATGCTTGCGTAATGGCGCGAGAACGGAATGGCGTTTTGCCGTTCCGAAATCTTTTCTCGCGTGCGTTACGTGCGCATGCGAAGGCGCGGACGTCTGCCGTGCCAATACGATGAACTGCAGGTGCAGTAGAGGAGGAAAAACATGAAAAAGAAGATGCTCCAACGATTTCTTGCTTTGGTCTTGGCGGTAACCTTCGTTTTCGGTGGCTCGTTGACGGTCAGCGCAGCCGACGAAAACCCGGGCTCTACCACTGATGCGACTCTGGCAGATATCAGGGAACAGCTCAACGCCGATTCCTACGAGGCATATCTGGTAGAGCACGCCGACGTTCCGAACGCCACGGCGCCGATCGTTATTCCGGGTACTTCGTACAAGACAGCTGAAAATGCTGAGGTCAAGGTGATCGTGCGTGACGGGAACAAGATGCTTTACACGCCCGGAAACGGCAAGGTGACGTGGGAGGTGAACATTCCCACCACCGCAAAGTACAGCATCGTGATCGAGTATATGCCCAATGATGGGGAGGATGCAAAGGTCTCCGCGATCGAGCGTATCTTTAAGATCGACAACAAGATCCCCTTCAAGCAGGCACGCTATATCACGCTCCCCAAGACCTGGGTGAATCAGTATTCTTACGCTAGGGTTGAAGCGACCAAGGATGCTTCTGTCGCCCAGATCCACGAAGAGGCGCTTGCTGCGGGCTTTGCCACCGCACAGCCTGTGACCGAGAAAGGTGTCACCTACGTTCGGATCGAGATCCCCAAGGTGTGGACAGCGGCAGCCAGTGCTTTTGTTACAAAATATACGGTGCGCTTCTTTGCCGCCGATATTGACAATAACGAGATCCGTCCCACTATGACGCAGGATGCTGTGATCAGTACGTACGAGCTTCGTGATATGGACGGTCTTTATGCCGAAAGCTTCCAGTTTGTTCTTGAGGCGGGCACACGTACCATCTCGCTTGAGGGTGTGAACGAGGGAATGGCGATCAAGTCCATTATGCTGCTTCCGCACAACTCGCTTGTGAGCTACCAGGACTACCTTAAGAGATTTGAAGGTGTCGCCTCCGGTATGGATACGGTGCTGCTGCAGGCAGAGTATATGGGCTCTATGTCTGCGCAGACTATTTATCCCGTTGAGGACCGTACCGATGCGTCGAACCTGCCCTCGGATACCACGCGCGTCGTGCTTAACACCATGGGCGGTGAGAAGTGGCAAACGGCAGGTCAGTGGGTGAAATACTCCTTCAAGGTCGGCAGCAGCGGCATGTATAACATTGCCTCCCGCTATCGCCAAAACGTGCTCGACGGCATGTATGTGTGCCGCGCTCTTCGAATTGAGAGCCAAGGCGTTAATCCCGGAGAGCTTGGCTACTACGACGGCTCTATTCCGTTCTTCGAAGCGTCTCAGGTGCGCTTTAACTATAATTCTGCTTGGCAGTCTTCGCTGTTTAATGATGGCACGCTGGATGAAAACGGCAATCCGATCGCCTTCCAATTTTATTTTAAAGAGGGCGTGGAGTACACCATCTCCCTTGAGGTTGCTCTTGGCTCGATGGGTAGCGTCGTGCGCCGTATGGAAACTGCGCTGACCTCTATCAACAATGACTACCTTGCTATTATGAAGTTAACGGGTGCATCCGCTGACGAATACCGTGATTACGGCTTTTCTCGTGTGATGCCCGACGTTATGATCGATATGATCCTTCGGTCGCGCGAGCTCTATGCTATTGCGGCGGAGCTGGCTGCCGTTGCGGGCGAGAAGAGCTCAAGCGTGGCAACCCTTGAAAAGATCGCTTGGCTGCTTGAGCGTATGGGTACGGATGAAAATGAGATCGCAACGTATCTTGACCAGCTGAAGAACTATATCGGTTCTCTTGGCACTTGGCTCAGCGACGCGAAGACCCAGCCCCTGCAGCTTGACTGCCTTGTGGTGCAGCCCCTCAACAATGAGCCGCCCCGTGCAACGGCAGGCTTCTGGGATGCTCTTATACACGAGCTTTCGAGCTTTATTATGTCCTTCTTCCGCAACTACGACCGCATGGGCTCGAATGCGGAGGACGCCGACGGTAAAAACGCTATCGACGTGTGGATCGCTTCGGGCCGTGACCAGGCACAGGTGCTCCGCAACCTGGTAAATAATGACTACGCCCCCAACAGCCAGCTCGGCACGGCGGTCAACCTCAAGTTGATCCCGGGCGGCGCGCTTCTGCCCTCTATCTTGGCGGGTATGGGTCCCGATGTTTATATCGGTGTTGGCGAGGGTACCGTTATCAACTACGCCATTCGCGGCGCGATCTTACCTATTGAGGGTATGGCGGGTTTTGATGAATTTGTAAAGGCAAACTTCAACGATGCTGCCATGGCTGTTATGGGCATTGAGGATTCCGAGGGTGTTTACCACTGCTATGGCTTACCCGAAACGCAGAGCTTTGAGATGATGTTTGTGCGCGAGGATATCCTTGCCGACCTTGGCATTGATATCCCGAAGACGTGGGATGACGTGCTTGCCGCGATCCCCACGCTGCAGGCAAACAACATGCAGATCGGTATGCACGCAAACTATCAGATCTTCCTTTATCAAATGGGCGGTACGCTCTTTGCCGATAACGGTATGCGTATCAATCTTGATTCAAACGTGGCTCTTGAAGCGTTTGAAACTATGTGCAACTACTTCACGATGTATTCCTTCCCGAAATCGTATGATTTCGCAAACCGCTTCCGCACCGGTGAGATGCCGATCGGCTTTGCGGGATACAGTGGTACTTACAATCAGCTGATCGTATTTGCAACTGAGATAAGAGGCCTTTGGTCCTTCTATCCGATGCCCGGTATCGAGCAGCCTGACGGCTCCATCAACAACATGGTGGTTGCCACCACCACGGCGATCGTTATGATCAATGGCTGTGGCAGCCAGGGCGGCGAAGAGGGTGCTATGGAGCAGGCACGTGCCTGGGAGTTTATGACCTGGCACGTAGGTCCGCAGTGCCAGATCGACTTCGCTAATGAAATGGTAGCGATCATGGGTCCCTCGGCTAAGCGTGCAACTGCAAACCTTAAGGCGCTCAGCCAGATGCCATGGACCAGCAAGGAGTACGAGCAGCTCCAGTTACAGTTTAATAATCTTGCTTCCATTCCCGATTATCCCGGTACGTATATTATCGGTCGTTATACCAACTTTGCATTCCTTGCTGCGTACAACGAAAAAGCGGACCCCAGTGACGAGCTCTTAAAATATATTAATATTATTAATAAGGAGATCACGCGTAAGCGTGAGGAGTTCGGTCTTGAAACACTGGAGCTTGGTCAGACGCTGAAGAGCAAGCGCCTTGATCAATTTGCCGCCGCTTGGGAAAAGGATGTAAAGACACTGGGCGATGGCAGTGCCGCAGTTGTGGCAGGGAAGGCGATCCTTGAGGATGTTCTCGGGCATATCGCACGCGAGGATTACGATTTGGTTGAATACCACGATCTCCAAAATGCTCTTGAAAAGATGAAGGCGCTGGATGCCACGGCGTTTGCCGGCACCATCAAGGCGCTGGAGAACGCGATCCTCGTGATGGCGTAAGTTTGGGTTACATTATAATTTAGCGCTGTAAGGAGAAAAAACATGTCAAAGAAAAAAGCGGTGATCCGATCGGATATGACGCGCGCGCAATGGACGTGGAAAGAAATGAAGCGCAACAAGGTCGCCTATGCAATGGTCGCGCCTTATATGCTGCTCTTCTGCCTTTTCACCGTCGTGCCCGTGATCCTTTCCATGGTGATCAGTTTAACAAACTTTAACCTGCTCGAGATACCGGATGTGGTTTGGCTTGACAACTATATCCGCCTGTTCCTCGATGACGACATTTTCATTATTGCCTGTAAAAACACCTTGATCTTTGCCATTATCGTAGGCCCTGTTTCCTACTTGATGTCCCTGATGGTGGCTTGGTTCATCAACGAGCTGCCTCCCAAGATCCGTGCGGTGGTTACGCTGATATTCTATGCTCCCTCTATTTCAGGTCAGGTCTATCTTATCTGGGGTACGCTCTTCTCGGGCGACTCGTACGGTTGGGTAAACGGTATTTTGCTCGATCTTGGCCTTATCACCGCCCCCATTCAGTTCTTCCAGGATGCGGACTACGTTATGCCCCTTTGTATCGTCGTTGCACTGTGGACCTCGCTTGGCACATCCTTCCTGTCCTTTATTGCGGGCTTACAGGGTATCGATCGCTCTATGTACGAGGCGGGCGCCGTTGACGGCGTACGTAACCGCTGGCAGGAGCTTTGGTACATTACGCTGCCCTCCATGAAGCCGCAGCTGATGTTCGGTGCTATTATGGCGATCACATCCTCGTTCGGCTTCGGCGGCGTTGTTACCGCATTGTGCGGCTTCCCGTCCGTGGATTATGCTGCACATACCATCATGCATCACTTGGATGACTACGGCGGCACGCGCTTTGAGGTTGGCTATTCTTCAGCGATCGCAGTTGTCCTGTTTGCAATTATGATCGGCGCGAACTCGCTGGTCAAGAAAGTGCTTTCGAAGGTGGGCCAGTAATATGTCAAAGAAACTTCGTACAAGAAAACACAAGGTCGTGCTCAACCGTTCGGCCGGCGGTGATGCGGGTATCAGCGTAATGCTGATCATATTGGGCGCTTTTATGTTCCTGCCCATGGTATACGTGGTAATGCAGTCCTTAAAGCCCCTTGATGAATTGTGGATGTTCCCCCCTCGGTTCTTTGTCCGCAACCCTACATTTAAAAATTTCCGTGATCTGTTTATGCTCATGACCACGTCGTGGGTGCCGTTCTCGCGTTACATTTTCAACACCGTGTTCATCTCCGTTGTTGGTACGGTGGGCAACCTGTTCATGTCGTCCATTGCGGCTTACGCAATGGCAAAGATCAAGTTCCCCGGTGGCAAGAGAATGTTTAAAACGGTGCGTATGTCGCTGATGTTCCACTCTACGGTTACGAGCGTTACTTCCTTTATTATAATGAGTGCGTTGAACTGGGTGGATACCTATTGGGCACTGCTCGTGCCTGCATGGGTAAGCACACTTGGTCTTTACCTGATGAAGCAGTTCATGGAGACCAACGTATCCGACGCTGTGCTCGAATCGGCGCGTCTTGACGGTGCCAGCGAGCTTTACACCTTCTGGGTGATCGCAATGCCTATGGTCAAGCCTGCGTGGCTGACGCTGATCATCTACTCCTTCCAGGATCTCTGGAACAAGGGCTCTTCCATTTATATTCACTCCGAGCAGCTGAAATCCTTCAACTATGCTATCGGTCAGATCCTGGCTGGCGGTATCAAGCGTGCAGGCGCGGGCTCGGCATCTACAGTTATTATGATGCTGGTGCCGATCTTGGTATTCGTTATCTCCCAGTCCAACATCATCGAAACGATGGGCTCTTCCGGCATGAAAGACTAACCAAGGAGGCAAATATGAAAAAAATCATATCTATAATATGTGTGCTTTTTGCTCTCCTTATGGTAGTATCTATACCCGTAGGAGCTGCACAGGCATATACCACTTATACATATTCCATTGGCGGCAAGCCCCTGTATTCTCCCGATGCCTACACGGCAGAAAAAACGCTGAATACATCCTCTATGGGTCTTGATCTTGCCCTCAACACCCCCGGTGATATGGTAACTGACGAGGCAGGCAACATTTACATTGCCGATACCGGTAACAACCGTATCGTTTGCCTTGACCGTTATTTCCACTTCCGCTTTGAGATCAAGAATTTCAAAAACGGCCAGGGTATCGAGGACTATTTCTCGGCACCCCAGGGTGTGTTCGTAACGGAAAACCGTTATGAGGGTAAGGGCGAGGAGCGTGTTCTAAAGTACAAGGGACGCATTTTCGTATGTGATACACAGGCAAGCCGTATCGTAACCTTTAATCTTGACGGCACCTTTGATTCTGTGATCGAAGCACCCGAATCCGAGCTTTTTTCGGAAAACGCCATTTACTGGCCTGTGGCAGTTGCCGTTGACCAGTACGAAAGGCTTTACGTCGTTTCCAGCGAGACCAACGAGGGTATCATCGTTATGACCGACAAGGGTGAGTTTACCACGTTCGTCGGTGCACAGCAGTCAGCCGTATCCGTTTGGGATCAGATCTGGAGACGCTTCCAGACCGAGGAGCAGCGCAAGAGATCCTCGGCAGTCGTTTCCTATCCTTATAATAACATTACCATTAACGACGACGGCTGTATTTATGCTACTATATATGCGCCCGATCTTCTGTCGCAGATGGAATCCGCTATTTCGGGCAAGAGCAAGAGTGGTGCCTATGCACCCTGTAAGCTGCTCAACCCCGCCGGTGATGAGATCATGCGCCGCAACGGCTTTTGGCCGCCTGCCGGCGAGATCGACTATATGGGTCATGCTTTGGCTGGTAGTGAGGATGCGGCTGCCTCCATCTCCCGTGTGGAGGACGTTGCTTGCGGTCCTGAGGGCACGTGGACCATCTTTGATTACGAGCGTAGCAAGATCTTTACCTACGATTACGATGGCAACCTTCTCTTTGCGTTCTGTGATACGGGCGATCAGCTGGGTAATATCAACTCGAATTCTATCCGTTCGATCTGCTACCAGGGCGATGTGTTCCTTGTTCTTTCCGTAACGGGCGAGATTACCGTGTTTAAGCGCACCGAGTATGGCGACATACTGATCGAGGCACTGTATCATCAAAACCACCGTCTTTATGATCTTGCGATCGACGACTGGAAAGAGATCCTGATGCGTAACTCTAACTACGATGCCGCGTATGTCGGTATCGGTCAGTCGCTTGCACGTAGCGGCAAGTATGAGGAGGCACTTGAGTATTACCGTTCGGCATACGACACGGAGAATTATTCGGTTGCCTATAAGGAGCTTCGTAAGGAGTGGATGTCTCGCTTCTTCCTCTTGATCCCCGTGGCCATCATTGGTGTGATCCTGCTTATCAGCAAGTTTATGAAGCACGCTGCAAAGATCAACAAGAAGGTTTCGGTATCCGGCAAGAAGCGTACGTTCAAGGACGAACTTTACTACGTGTTCCACGTGATGTTCCACCCAATGGACGGCTTCTGGGATTTGAAGCATGAAAAACGCGGCTCGGTAAGGGCGGCACTGGTGTTTATGCTGATCACAGTGTTTGCGTTCTTCTACCGTGCCATCGGCTCGGGCTACGTTATGAATCCGCAGGGCACAGGTCAAGCGAATCTCTTTATGCAGGTGCTCATCGTATTTGTTCCCGTGCTTTTGTTTGCGGTTGCAAACTGGTGCCTTACGACCTTGTTTGAGGGCGAGGGCAAATTTAAGGATGTCTTTATCGCGATCGGATATTCCGTGTTGCCTATTGCCATCACGACCATTCCTGTTACGCTCATCTCTAACTTTTTGGTCAGCGAAGAGCTTAACATTCTTAGCGTCTTTATCGCGCTTGGCTTCATCTGGGCGGGTATACTGATCTTCTTTGGCACGATGGTCACACACGACTATTCTATGCTCAAGAACCTGGTCACCATTGCAGGCACGATCGTGGGTATGGCATTTATTATGTTCCTTGCAGTGCTGTTTGCCTCACTTGTGATGGATATGGCTTCCTTCTTCACCAGCATTGCTTCCGAGATCAATTATCGACTGTAAGCACAGAAAGGAGATAAAAAATGAAAAATAAAAAACTGCTGATGCGGCTCCTCTGTGCACTGTTGTCGGTGTTGATGCTTGTGTGCACGATCCCCGCTATTACGGTTTCCGCTGACACCGGCGAAAATGCCGAAGAGGACGTTGAAATCGATTATACCAACGTTAAGTACGAAAGCCCCGAGGCGCGTATCGCCGCAATGACCAAGTATTTTGACAATGGCGAGTATTCTCTTTATTGTGATGAAAGACTTGGCGTTGTTGCATACAAGAAAAACGCCACGGGAGAGATCCTCTTCACCAATCCTTGGGATATGTCTAAGGAGCCCAACACAGAGGACACCGTTCGTAACCCCCTGATGTCCCAGATCGTTCTTGAATATCAGGGCAAGGGCGGCGGCGCGCTTAACAGCTACGAGGATGCGATCCTTCAGGGTCAGTTTTCCGTTTCGTCCATTCAAAACGGCGTGCGTGTTGAGTATGCTATGGGCCAGATCTCTGCGCGTATCTTAGTTCCCATGCGCATAGAACGCACGAGATTTGAGGAAATGATCCTTACGCCCTTAGAGGAAAATCTTACTGCGTTCGAATACGGTAAATTCAAGGCTTACTTTTCTCTGAAGGAGCAGGGCGGCATCGGTATTGCTACTGCTTACCCTGTAACTGAGAAGAAGGGAATTGACATTTACGTTTGTAACGCCGACCCCTCGCAGACCAAGGTCATGCGCGAGCTGGAAGCAAAGATCCTTGAGTACTGTCCTGAGTATTCCTTTGCACAGCTGGATGAGGACTACGAGCTGGTTGATTACGAATACGAGGCAACCTCGCCTGCAGTCTTTAGAATGGCGCTTGAATATACCGTTGATGCAAACGGCCTTAGCGTTTCTATGCCTGCAAACGGTCTTCGTTACGACGAGTCTGTGTATCGCATCACCAATCTTCGGATCCTGCCCTATATGGGTGCCAGCTACAAGGGTAACCCAAACAGAACCGTAAAGAAAACGGTAAATAACGAGGAAGTCTTAGTACCGTTTGACGGCGATCTTACCTATTCGGGATACACCTTCCTGCCTGACGGATCGGGCGCGCTTTATGAGCTGTCCACCAATGCTGCACGTATTGCTACTGTATACGGCATAGATTACGGTATGCTCTCGGCTTCGGGAACGCATACCACGCCGATGCGTATGCCTGTTTATGGACAGGTAGAGACCGCAACCGACAAGGATGGCAATACCACAAGCCGCGGATACGTTGCGATCATAGAGGAGGGCGAGTCGCTCGCTTCCCTTACCCTGAACCATACGAATGATTACTACACGTCTGTAATTCCTTCCTTTATCACACGTCCTACCGATACGTCGAAATCAAGCTGGTCGGTATATGCGAGCCGTCGGTATACCGATGACTATAAGATCCGTTATATCATGCTTTCGGATGATACAAAGGCGGAAGCGGCGGGCTTGGGTCGCTACTATGAATGCTCTTGGATGGGCATGGCTTGTGCATACCGTGACTATTTGGACGCAAAGAATAACGGCTTTGAGCGTCTTACGGAAAACGACGTTTCCGGCTCGATCCCGCTTTACATCGAGACCTTTGGCTGTATGGATACCGTCAAGAAGGTTATGTCCGTTCCCGTAACTGTTTCTGTGGCGCTTACCTCGTTTGAGGATATTCAAACCATGTATGAGTATCTTGCAGGTCAGTCCGTCACAAACGTCAACTTCAAGCTGACGGGTTACGCCAACGGAGGCCTTTATTCCGACGTTCCTTACAAATTAAAGTGGGAGAGCTCGGTAGGCGGCAAATCCGGCTTCAAGGATCTTTTGGAATACGCCGCAGCGCATCCGGAGCTCGGCATTTTCCCCGATTTTGATTTTGTGTATACACAAACGCCGGAGACCTCTGTTGATATGAAGGACTACGGTGCGCGTACCATTGACAACCGTTATACTTCAAAGCGCATGTACTCCATCACGCAGCAAACGATGGTGAGCCACTTCCAAATGGTTCTTTCTCCTGCTACGTTTAGCCATTTCTACGAAAAGCTTGAAAAGAGATATAGCAAGTATGAAAATCTTTCTGTTTCGCTTTCCACGCTTGGTAGTGAGCTTAACTCAAGCTATAAGGAGGGTGACGTTTCTCTGCGTGAGGATTCCAAGACCTACACGATGAAGGCTCTTGATTATTTCTCCTCGAAGGGCTACGACGTAATGGTCGATGGCGGTAACGCCTACACCTGGAGCTATGCGGACTACATCCTCGACGTGCCGCTTACCTCTAACCGTTATAATAAAGAATACGCTACCGTTCCCTTTATGGGCGTGGTGCTGCACGGTTACGTGCAGTTTGCAGGTACGCCTCTTAATATGGAGGGCAATCTGACTTACGCAATGCTTAAGGCTATGGAGAGTGGAGCAGGTATTTACTTTATCCTTTCTTACGCAAATACCGAGCTGCTGAAGGAGGATGAGCTCCTTTCTCAAAACTACTCCGTGCGTTATGATATCTGGCAAAAGCGTTTGGTTGAGATCTATCAGGAGCTGAATGCCGTTCTTTGCGACGTGCAGACCAAGATCATCATAGACCACGTGCTGCTGGACGGTCAGCGTGTACCTGACGAGGATGAGCTTCTTAACGATACGATGGCGGAAATCGAGAAGCAGGCCGCAGCTGTGAAGCAGCGTATTGAGAACATTGACCTCGCATCCACTGCTATTTCTCAAACACTTACAAGGCTCTCCGTTTACAGTGCAAAGCTTGATGCGCAGTGCACTGCCATTCAGGCACAGCTTGTGTCGGGCAGTGATTTTATGAACGCACTCGACACCTATCTTGCAAGCACTACCTATGCCAACCAAAGAGCGTTCCTTGTGGCGCTGACCACCTACGTGGCGCACCCGTTGGCTGAGCTTGTGAGCATCAGAGCAAACATTGATGCACTGTATGAATCGGCACAAAAGAACTATCAGTTCCTGCAGGATACCGGTGCTGCCGCTGATGCGATTGCGGCTGCAGCGCTCAAAATGGCTGATATTGTGACTATGCGCGATGCGATCGTTGCAAAATACGCGCAGGTTGAGGATCTCATTAGCACTTACGACCAGTTGCTTGTCCAAAACAACATCACAAATATGAAGCTTTCCACAACCGACAAAACGGGTATCGTGGATAAGCTTGCTGCGGAGCTGGTGATCAGACCCGAGCCCGTAGTTGAGGAAACCGTTCGTGAAAGCATCTCCGATGCTGATTACAAGTACGCTGTCGATAACGAGATCGTGTTTGTCACCTACGGTGATTACGATGAAAACGGCAACAAGGTGGCATACAAGTCACTGATCCTTAATTTCAACGACTATGCTGTTACAACGGTGATCGATGGTGTAGTTTACATCGTCGACGCTTACGATTACGTTGTGATCCGACACAACACAAATTCTTAAAGGGAGGTAATGATTTATGACAGATCAAATCAAAGCGCCGGCAGCGAATGCGCCGCGCGTTAAAAAGAAAAAAATTCCCTCTCTTGATAAGAGAAAGTCACGTGCCGGTTGGCTGTTCGTGCTGCCGTTTTTGATCGGCCTTGCATTTATCTATATTCCCATTCTTTGGGAATCCGTTTCCTTCAGCTTCTTTAACTACACCACCTCAAGGGGCGGTGTAGTTACCAAGGAGTTTGTTGGCTTCGGGCATTACTCCTCTGCACTATTCGGTGAGCTTGCATTTGCCCAGTCACTTCTCACCGGCTTGCAGGAGATGGCGTTTGATATTCCCGCTATCCTCATTTTCTCGCTGTTCGTTGCGGTGATCCTGAACCAAAAAATGGTGGGACGTGCTGCATTCCGTGCCATCTTCTTCCTGCCCGTTGTGGTATCTACCGGTATGATGGAATCCATTATGACCAGCTCTTACGGTGCATCGGGCGAGGAAATGGATCTTGGTATGCAGGAAAGCGCTACGGAAAAGCTTGAATCCAGTATGGCGCTTGAGGGCTTGCTTTCCGGCATTTTCAATGGGCTTGGCTTTGGCGGCGGATTGGTGACATATATCGTGTCTGCTGTTGCCAGTATCTCGGGCATCATCAATCGTTCCGGCGTACAGATCTTGATATTCCTGGCTGCACTGCAGTCGATCTCGCCTGCAATTTATGAGTCCTGTCAGATCGACGGTGCTACCTCTTGGGAAACCTTCTGGAAGATCACATTCCCCATGGTAAGCCCCATGATCTTAGTAAACGCAGTCTATACGATCATCGACTCCTTTACAACCGAATCGAACTCGGTTATGAAGGTGATCGATAGTATGTATGGCGGTACAAAAATGGGAGCAAGGCATATCAGTGCTGCAATGGGATGGATGTATTTCCTTGTTGTGCTTTTGGTAGTCGGCGTTGTGGCGGGGATATTCTCCGCATACGTCTTTTACCAAAGAAGAGATTAAGGAAAGGAGGATATCGCTATGACACAAAATATGGATCAAAAGCCGCAGGTTCGGCGTGAAACCAAAAACAAGATTCGTGTTGACTTTGAGCGCACCAGCTTAAAGGAGCGTCTGAAAACAAAATACCTTTCTTCGTATTTTGTAACCAACACAGTTTGGTATATCTTCCGCCTTCTTCTCCTTATCGGCATTGCGTTTGTTATCTTGAAGCCTTTTTATACGCTCGTTATGCGCTCGTTTTCCGCACCGGAAAACTTTGCTGACGTTACCGTTGTAAATGTGCCGCGTGCATTCTCCGTGGCCATTTACAAATCTATCATCGTGGAGATGGAGTACTTTAAGTACTTTTTCCTCACCCTAGCGCTTTCTCTTGGATGTGCGCTCCTGCAAACGTTTGCTTGTGCCCTCATTGGCTACGGTCTTGCCAAATTCAAATTCCGTGGCGCAAAGCTGGTCTTCTTCCTGGTTATCCTAACCTTGACCATTCCTCACGGCACGATGCAATCGGCGATTTTCTATCGCTTCCAGCACTTTGATTTCTTTGGCATTATCAAGCTTCTCGCAGGTGGTGCGCGTACGGGAATCGATGGCATCGATGGCGTTTTGTCGAAGATCAAGATATTGCCTGAAAAATATGTGGGCGGTATCAGCACGATCAGAAGCGTTGTACCGTTGCTGCTTATGTCTGCAACAGGTATTGCCTTCAAGAACGGCCTTTACATTTTCATGCTGCGTCAGTTTTTCCGTGGCGTGCCTGATGAGCTGGAGGAATCTGCATATCTTGACGGTGCAAACACCTTCCGCACCTTCTTGCAGGTCATTCTGCCTCTTTCCGTGCCGATGCTGATCACGGTGTTCTTGTTCGCGTTCTGCTGGCAGTGGACGGATGATTTTTATCTGCCGCTGTTCTTCACGGGCGAGCCGCCTCTGCTGATGATGTATTTGCCAAGACTTGAGCTTCCCGCCACTCTTGCAACCATCAACGCGAGCCTGCCCGGGTCGGGCTATGCGGTGGCAGTGCAGTATGCCTGCGGTATGATGGCATGCGCACCCCTGATCATTCTTTACCTGTTCTGCCAGAGATATCTGGTACAGGGTATCGAGCGTTCGGGCATCGTTGGATAACGAGGACAGGTTGTCCAAAAATCAAAGACCGGCGAGGGGATTGCCCCTCGGCGGTCTTTCTTTATGGGATCTTTACTGCTGAAAACAGCATTGTTACGACGACATTTTCGGGTGTCCTCGTTTTTTGTTGCGTGTGGCAGAAAGCTTCCGAATACGGAATGTGGGCTCAAAGGATATGATATAGCTTTCTTCACCGACACGCAGTGTTGTCATCGTGCCAAATCTTTCGCGGTAATTTGTCATAACGGCGCCAAGAAAATCCTCGGGTATGCCGAAATATTCGGCAAATTCCCAAGGCTCGCGGCAGCCGTCAAGCGAGGCGTTGAGCAGCCCCTTTATACCAACCAAACGGTCAAAAATGCGCTCGCGCGTGCGACGCTCCATGCGTGCGTCGGTGAGAATGTCGCCATAGGAGTGTAGGGCGTGCGTTAACTCCTCACAAAGCACAACTGTGCGCTCTGCTTTGGTATCCACCTGTGCACTGATAGCAATGGTATCGTCACAGCAAAGCCCGCGGATCCGTGGCGAGGTGAAGGGGTATCTTTCAATTACTGTAATGCCGTTTGCCTGTGCCTCGTCAAGTAGTTTTTCGTACATAGTTCTCCTTTAGTGCGTGCGTTTTGATTTTACAAAGCGTACAAAATCCTCGATCTCCTTCAGTTCCTCATCGGAAAATTCCTCACCCTCAAAGTGTGCCGCCAAGGTGTGCGGGCGCTCCGCTTCCCAGCCTGTGAGAAACGCAGGCGTCACGCCAAGTGTGCGCGCCAGCTTTTCAAGCGCCTCGGTGGGTATTTTGTCGGTTTGTCCTGTTGCGTAGCGGTGCACGGCAGATTTGGTGAGTCCTGCCTTGGCGGCAAGCTCTCCGTAGGAGAGGTCAAGCAGCTCCATTTGTGCGCGAATGCGATCTGATACCGTCATATTTCGTGCCTTTCTGTTACGGCGGTCAAACAGCCGTTTGCTTATGTTTATTTTACCAAAGCTTTGTGGCTCTGTCAACGGTTCGTCTCAAAAATGAAACGAATTTACATTTTGTTCATCTTTTGGTTCTTGACAAACAACGAGATGTAGTGTATGCTTATATCGTCCCAAAAACGAAACGAATTTTCCTTGATCTGATAAAAAACGATGGCTTTCTAGGAAGAAAAATAAAAAAAGCAATAAGATTGTTTCAAAAAAGGGACGGTAAATTTTAATCCAATCGTCCCAAAACTGGGACAAAGCAAGAAGGAGGAATGGAAATGCCTTTTGCAGGAATGTGCCCTTATTTTCGTTACGAAAAAGCGGGGGTTACGTATTGTGAGTGTGGGGAGCTTAAATTTCCCGATCGAGGGGCTAGGCGGGACGTCGTGTATAACTATTGCGGACATCCCGAGCAGTACAAGCAGTGTCCCTTTAAGTGTGCACTTGACGGGTACTATGAAAGGAGATATCAATGAAGGAATTAAAGAGAACGCCCCATAAAGAGGAACGGTGCGAGGTGGCGACAAAGCATTTGCTTGACACGCGCGCCAAGCAGGTCAAGGCTTTGCAAGCAGATGTTGTGGGCTATGAAGAAACGGTGCGGCTGTGTACAGCATTTATCGGGCAGTTGTCTGTTGCCCTTATGGGTGAGGATGCGTCTGCGTGCGGTGTTACGGGTGCTCGGGAGGAGGATGGCACCTTTGCACTTTGCATCTCGCGGCAGGCGCTCGCTGGTGCGATCGACAAATGGCAACTAAGGATCAAAAAGGAGGAAGCGGTTTATCGCATATTGATAGAAGAGAAAAAAGAGGAGAATTGAGGTGAGGGGAAATGCCGCAGGATAATGCCGATTGTGGCAAATGTGTTTCAGCGCGCGAGCTACTGCAAGCGTCGGGCGCTGCTGCGGTGGGGGTAATCGTGGCATTGATGCAAAACGAGGAGCTAAAGCCTGAATTACGCTTGAAGGCAGCAGAGAGCATTCTTGATCGCCTAAGCGGTAAGGCAAGCATTGCGGAGGCGGGAAGTGCCACGGGCGGGGTCATTAAATTTGAAGGGGAGCTTGAGGAATGGAGCCGTTGATTTTCCGAAAGCTGCGCGAAGAATCGCCAAACACGCGTCAAAGAGAGTTCTTTCGCTCCCGTGCACGGCATACCGCATATGGTGGCGCACGTGGCGGTGGAAAATCCTGGGCAATGCGCCGCAAGATGGTAATGCTTGCTATGCGCTATGCGAATCTTAGGCTTCTTTTACTGCGCAGAAGCTTACAGGAGCTGCGAGAAAATCACATATTGCCCCTGCAAGCCGAGCTAAACGGCTACGCCACCTTCAAAAAGGACGAGCGAGCCTTTGTGTTTCCAAACGGCTCTCGCCTCACGCTTGGCTACTGTGACAGCGACGGGGACGTGCTGCAATATCAGGGTGCTGAATATGATGTGATCGGCTTTGAGGAGGCAACGCATTTCAAGGAGGAATGGATCGTTTTTATCTGCACGGCGCTTCGCACCACCAAAAAGGATTTTTCGGCGCGTGTGTATTATACGTGCAACCCCGGGGGTGTTGGACACGCCTATATCAAGCGTCTGTTTATCGATCGCCGCTTTGAGGCAAATGAGCGTGGAGAGGATTATGTTTTTATCCCTGCTGTTGTCTACGATAACCGCGTACTGATGGAAGCAGATCCCGAATACGTACGTCGACTGGAGGCGTTGCCTGCACATAAGCGACGCGCCCATCTTGAGGGGGATTGGAACGTTTATGAGGGACAGGTCTTTGAGGAGTTTCGAAACGACCCCTTGCATTATGCCGACAGGCTCTATACACACGTGATAGATCCCTTTGCACCGCCCGATACGTGGCGGATCTACCGATCCTTTGACTTTGGATACGCAAAGCCCTTTTCGGTAGGCTGGTGGGCAAAGGATCACGATGGCAGACTTTACCGCATTCTTGAATTTTACGGTTGCGTAAAAAATGAAGCAAACGTGGGGGTGCGTATGGCGCCCGAGGAGATCTTTCGCGAGATCGCTCGGATCGAGCGGGAGCATACATGGCTTTGCGGTAAACAGATCACGGGCGTTGCCGATCCCGCTATTTGGGATGCCTCGCGCGGGGAATCCGTAGCCGAGACCGCTGAACGGTGCGGCATATATTTTGAGCACGGGGATAACCGTCGCGTGGCGGGCTGGATGCAGATGCACAATCGCCTTGCGTTTGATAAGGGGGGCGTGCCGATGCTTTACGTGTTTTCCAACTGTCGCGATTTTTTGCGAACCGTACCGCAGCTGCAATACAGCCGTACGCACGCAGAGGACGTTGACAGTGAGATGGAGGACCATATTGCGGATGAAACGCGCTATCTTTGTATGATGGTCCCCATGCGTGCAAGCGCTCCCCCATCACCGCACACGGTGACGTTTTTCGATCCGCTTGACCGAGAGATCAAGCAGTATAGAAGCCGCAGAGAAATGCGGCAATAAAGCCTTGGGCAAAGAAAGGGAGATAACATGAGAAGAAAAACAGTGATTACAAAAACCGAGCTTCGCGGTGCAATGGAGGAGCTGCTTCAGTGGCGTCGCGAGCGAGAGGGATTTTTAGCCCGTGTGCGTGACGAGGAGGAATGGTATCGCTTACGCGTAACTCCGCGTGCACACCGCAATAGCGAGGGTGAGAGCATCGCACCCACCTCGGCGTGGCTTTTTAACGCTTTGATGCAAAAGCACGCGGATCTGATGGAAAACATACCTGTTGCAGCGTGCCTGCCAAGAGAGGAGAGTGACGAGGAGGATGCGCGCGCGCTTTCCGCGATCTTGCCCGTTGTTCTTGATCGCTCGGGCTTTGAGGGTGCGTATTCGGATAATATGTGGTATAAATTGAAGCACGGTGTGTGTGCGTGGGGCGTATTTTGGAATACCGAGCTTGAAAACGGTCTCGGGGATATTGACGTGCGTCGCGTGGATCTTTCAAGCCTTTATTGGCAGCCCGACGTGCGCGAGCTGCAGCACTCCCGGTCTGTATATTTTGTAGAGGAGCGCGAGATCTCGGCACTGCGGGCGCAGTTTCCTCGCTATGATGGCAAGGTTGGCGAGGGGCTTGATGCCTTTTTCTGCCCCAAAGGGGAGGCGGGTAACACAGTCGCCGTTGTGGATTGGTATTATAAAAAACGCGCACCGGGGGGGCGAACGGTACTGCATTATTGCAAATTTGCAGGGGACACGGTATTGTTTTCTACTGAAAACGATCCGCTTTATCAAAACGGCTGGTATGAGCACGGGCAGTATCCCTTCGTGCTTGATGTGCTCTACCCTATTGAGGGAAGCACACTTGGCTTTGGCATTATTGCCATCGGACGCGATCCGCAAATGTATATCGACCGTATGGATCGCAACCTGCTTGAATATATGGATTGGGCGACACGTGTGCGATATTTTTGCAAAAAAAGCACGGGTATTAACGAGGAGGAGTTTTGCGATCTTTCCCGCCGTATCGTTTCCGTGGAGGGCGATCCCGACGAGGAGCGCTTACGGCAGATCGAGGTGACGGCGCCAAGCAGCTTGTGGATCGATCTCAAAAATGCCAAGATCAAGGAGTTGAAGGAAACTACCGCAAACCGCGACGTTTTGCAGGGATCGGCCGATACGGGCGTGACTGCCGCTGCGGCGATCGCGGCACTACAGGAGTCGGGAAACAAGAGCATGCGGGATATCATCCGTGCTTCTTATCGCGCATTTATTGAGGTGGCGCGCCTGATGGTTGAATGTGTGCGGCAGTTTTACGGCGAGGTGCGTTGCTTCCGCGTGCTTGGTAAAAATGGCGGAAATCGCTACCTTTATTGGTCTAATGAGCATATGAGGGAGCAACAGACAGGTGTTTCATCAAGCGGATTGCCGCTTACGCGCCGCCCTATCTTTGATATCGACGTGCGCGCCGAAAAACAAAACCCCTACACCAGATATTCGTATAACGAAATGCTAAAAAGCCTGTATACGATGGGCGTTTTTGAGCCGAAAAACGCAAAAGCAGCAGCAGTTTTACTTGACGCGATGGATTTCCCGGGCATTGAGCATCTGCGCGCCAGGATCGCACAGTTCGTGCGTGATGCCGAGATGGTGTCAGGATCGGGTGCGGGTGGGCATCAGTTTGGTGGTGCATCAGGGCACGACGTAGCTTTAAGGGGAATGTCCCCTTATGAGCGTGCGCAAAGCGACGCGGTAAAGTTAATGGAAAAGGCACAACGGGGAGGCGCCGCGCTGTGATCGTGGTATATGCACAGCAATGGGGTGAAAAGTATCGCCTGCTTGTTGAGGGTCACGCAGGACGCGACACTGAGGGCAGCCTTGTTTGTGCGGCGGTGTCAGCCCTCACGGGCGCACTGGTCGAGTATGCAAAAAGCAGCCCCGCTTGCCGCTATCTTCGCACGACGAGTGACAAGGGGCGGGTGTTTCTTTCCTGTCGAATGGGGCTTGAAAACGCCTTTGAGATGACAGTTGGGGCATTGGCGCAGCTTGCTGCGGCATATCCGCAGCATATTGCATGTCACAGCATAGCGGGGCAGTATGCCGACGCAGGGACGAGGGATGCGCGAGCCCAAAACTTATGAAATACGAGGTAGATGATATGAATTTACGGTGCGATCTCACGCTATTTGGCGTAGACGATATGGGTGGTTTGGAAGCGCCTGCACTCACCCGGCAGGCAACGGGCGAACAAGATGAAAATGCTCCTGTCGCCGAGGGGCAAAGCGAGGAGGCACGGAGGACTGCGTTTCGAAATTTGATGGAGGGGGAGTATAAGGATCTCTTTCATTCATTTTTTCAGGAAACCTTCAACCGTCGCTTCAAGGAGCAAAAAAGCATGATGGAGGAGCTGGAGCGTGCACGCGGCGTGATAGATGCTGCTGCTGCGCGTTACGGCACACGTGACGAGGAGGCGCTTGTGACCGCCATACGGACGGAAATGGAAAATGTGGCGTCGGCAGAGACGGAGGGCGTTGCCTTGTCGCGTGAGGAGATGGATCCTGCCGAGCTAAACGAGGCGATCAATGCGGCAGTACGGGCAGCTGTTGAAAGGGCGCGCGAGGAAACCGAGCGCGCTGTAACGGAAAATATTCGGGCAAGGGGCATGCGCCCCACGGAAAGTGCACTGACTCCCGGTGTCGGTGGTGCTTTTGGGGGAAATGCCCTGCGCCTGACCCGTGCCGAGCGTGCCGAAATGGCACGCCGTGCCGCAAGAGGGGAGCGAATCGAATTCTAAAATGCCTTTTTGCTAGCCGCAAGGGGATCTAATCCATAAGCCCTGCAGCGGTAAATTTTCGCCAATTTTTGCGTGACGCGGCTTGAAAAGTCCGCACTTTCCTTCGCCTCGCCTCGCAGAAATTTTTCAAAAATTTTCTTGCCGCAGGGTGGTAACCAGTTTTCATCTCGCAAATATTTAGGATAGACAAGGCGAAAAGCCGAAGTAATATGCGGATATTACAAGGCATTTTGCTGACGGATAGACAAATATTTGCTGATCAAAACCTTATGTACTCGATTCCCTTGCGGCTAAAAAAGAAAGGAAAAGGTATGAACAACAAAACAACTATTTTCGACCTGCAACGCTTTGGTGCAGGTGAAAACGTCAACACGACCGTAGGGTATACCAACGCAGAAACGGATACCGTTACGGCATATGTTGAGGGTGGCGGGCTTTCCGATGAGATGCGTACCTATTACGCGGATTATCTCATTGACAACGCCGAGCCAAATCTCATTCACGATCAGTTTGCACAAAAGCACGCGATCCCCAAAAACGGTGGGAAATCCATTCGCTTCCGCAAATATGATCCGCTGCCGAAGCTCACCGCTGCACTCTCGGAGGGCGTGACCCCCACGGGTCAGTCCCTCAATATGGGTGCGGTGGAGGCAACCGTTCGCCAGTACGGCGGTTACGTAGAGCTTTCCGATCTCTTGTTGCTGGCTGCCATTGATAATAATCTTGTGATGGCAACCAAGCTGCTTGGCTCTCAGGCCGGCAGAACGCTGGACACCATCACCCGTGAGGTTCTGGCAGGCGGTACCAACGTGCAGTACGGCGAGAATGCCGTGCCCGCAAGATATCTGCTTGTCGGCGGCAAGGAGGGCGGCAACCACTATCTGTCCGTGGATGCGGTACGCCGCGCGGTCAGATTCTTAAAGAATCAGAACGCGGAAAAGATCAAGGGCTCGTATATCGCCATCGTACACCCCGACTGTGCGTACGATCTGATGAGTGATCCCAACTGGAAGACGCCCAACCAGTATGCAGATCCCGCCAACATTATGGAGGGCGAGATCGGTAAGATCGAGGGCGTGCGCTTTATCGAATCCAGCGAAGCAAAGGTGTTCCACGCAGAGGATCTGGCAGTTGACTCCCGCGTGTTGACGGTCAATAATGGCGCAGGATACGAGGGCAAGAACGTCATCACATTTGACGGTGGCAGCGTCGCGGAAGGCGAGCTGGTCGGCAGATACGTGCTGATCGGTTCGACTCGCGCATACGTCGGTGCCAATACCGAGACTTCCATGACGCTGTATACCGACAGCACCAAGAGCACCACGGCAAACGTGACCTGCAATGATAATGACATCATCTATCCCGGCGAGGCGGGTGCCGAGGGTCGCGACGTGTATGCGACCATGGTGTTCGGCGAGAACGCATACGGCACGACCGAAATTACCGGTGGTGGCCTTGAGCTGATCGTCAAGCAGCTTGGCAGCGCAGGCACGGCTGACCCGCTCAACCAGCGTGCAACCGTGGGATGGAAGGCAACTAAGGTCACGGTTCGTCTGGTTGAGGCCTTTATGGTCAGAATCGAGACTGCCTCTACCTTCGACGATCAGG
>JAZOCO010000034.1:0-6197 GCA_045596505.1 Eubacteriales bacterium | reverse complement strand
CAATTTTTATGATCTGTTAGAGAAAAAAACGGTAGAGGAACAGACACGCATGATGCACGAGTACGGTGTGCACGGCATGGTCTATTATCACTATTGGTTCTGTGGGAAAAAGCTGCTGGAAAAGCCTGCGGAAAATCTCCTCGCTTGGCAGGACGTGGATCAGCCCTTCTTCTTTTGCTGGGCGAACCATTCTTGGTTCAAGGCAAGCAAAAACGCGAAGCAGCTTTTAATAGAGCAGCGTTACGGCACCGAAAAGGATTGGGAAGCGCATTTTCAGTATTTGCTGCCCTTCTTTCAGGACAAGCGATATGAAAAAAAGGCAAACAAGCCTTTGTTTATGATCTTCAAGGGCGATTTTGCCGAGAAAAAGGAAATGATCGCCTACTTTGACCGCCGCTGTGTGGAAAACGGCTTTGACGGCATTTGCGTAATGGAGACCGTGGGGACCCTCCCTGATGCCGCTGCGCGTGCGGCTTGCTGTGAGGAAACCGAGTATATATTCCTGCGTGAGCCAAACGTGGCAACCGATCTTTATCGCAAAAGGATCAAATACACTCCTGCGTTTTTACTGCGCAAGCTGCGTAGCTTTCTTGGGCAGCGGGGCATTCGCCGTTGCGTGCCCGTTTATGACGGCAATAAGCTTTACGATCGTATGATCCACGACGAGCCAAAGGGGGATAAGACCCTTGCACACGGCGTATTCTTTGAATGGGATAACACCCCAAGACATTCCTCGCGCGGATATATCATCACAGCCCCTGAAAAGGAAAAATTTTTTGCGTATATGGATTCGGTCATGGCAGATGATTATGTTGTGATCAATGCTTGGAACGAATGGGCAGAGGGCATGATGCTGGAGCCGACTGAGCACAACGGATACCGTTACCTTGAGTGGATCAAGGAGTGGAAAAAAAGACGCAGTGACAGCGTCGGGATCAAGTAAAATTGCTTTTTGGCAAGGCTTTAAACAAGAGTTAAGAGGTGTCTTATGGCTGAACATATGATGGGTGATGTTGAACTTTGCAAAAAGGAAGAGCAGGCAATGCACCAAGAGGAAAATAATACCGTGTCGACTGACATGCCGCAAGAGGAGCTTGCTAAGGCAGAGCCCTACGTGCGAAGAGGCGGCTTTTCCTATGGCGCGTATCTGTTTGTAAAAAGAGCTTTTGATCTTATTGCCTCCACTTTATTTATCCTCGTGTTTTCGTGGCTGTATCTTATACTTGCCGTTATGGTCAAATTAAGTGACGGCGGTAAGGTGTTTTATAAGCATAAGCGCGTAGGCAAAAACGGCAAGGAGATCTATATCCGCAAATTCCGCAGTATGGTCAAGGACGCGGACAAGATCAAGATACAATTAACGCCCGAGCAGCAGAAGCAGTATGAGCAGGAATATAAGCTTGACGACGATCCGCGTATCACAAAGCTTGGTAAGATCCTGCGCAGGACCAGCCTTGATGAGCTGCCCAACGTATTTGCTATTTTTACGGGTGCCATCTCGGTGATCGGTCCGCGCCCTATTATGCGGGATGAGGCGGAAAGCAAATACGGCAAGGATATGGAAAAGCTGCTTTCCGTTAAGCCCGGTATGATCGGCTGGTGGGCAGTGAACGGCCGCAACAATTGCACGTATGAAAGCGGCGAGCGCCAAAGGGCAGAGCTTTATTACGTGGATCATTGCTCAATTGGGCTGGATATCAAGATCATCCTTTTGACGCTTGTAAAGGTGATCAAAAGAGATGGCGCAAAATAAGATCGCCAGGCGTCGTCAACCGACTGCCGATTCATAAAAAGGAGTTGCACGCATGAGGTCCATACAGCTTGTTGACAATATACGTTCAAAAACCGATTCTGCGCATGCCAAGTGGCTGCTGGGTCTTTTTGAATACGTGATTGCCGCAATTTTACTGATACAATGCAATACCGTGTGGATGACCATCGAGCCGTTTCGAGGTAGTATCAACCAAATATTATTGATCGCGCTTTTTGGGTGCACGGTATGCTGCATGATCCTTTCGGGCGGTGTTTTCTCCAAAAAAAGAATGCTTATGACGGCGGGTGCTACGTCGCTCGTGTTTTTATATCTGTCGGTGCTGTTTTTGAGGCATAGCACCAACCACTCGGTCTTCTGGCATTTCCTCGCCTGCCTTTTGGTGCTGATGCTTTACTATTTAACGTGCTGTGACGGGGAGATCCCCGCGGTGCTCCTCAAATACGGTCAGCTTGTAACGTGGGTAGCAGCCTATTCGCTTTTGATGTGGATCCTTTGCTCGGTTCAGCAGATCATTCCCCCTACGGGTGTGGTGATGACCTCGTGGAATGACACCGCCTTTTTGGATGCACCCATCAGCAGTTATTTCGGCATTTATTTTGAAACGCAGTTCAGGGCGGTTGGGGACGTATTTGTGGCGAGAAATACTTCTATATTTACCGAAGCGCCCATGGCGTCACTGCATTTTTCCTTGGCACTTTTGATAGAGGCTTTATTAAAAAAGAAATGCGATGGCAAGGCGTTCGTTTTGCTGATGCTGGCGATCTTTAGTACCATGTCCACCACGGGATATTTGGTGGTGATACTTGCAGCCCTAATACGGCTTTTTACTTGGCTTGAAGGAAAAGGCTGGCTCTCAAACGAGGCACTGAAGGCTACCATGCTTGTGGTTGCCACTGCTTGCTTTTCCATTATTGGGGCGATCGTTCTCTTGAAGGTGGAGACTGTTTCGGGATCTGTTCGCTTTGATGATATGCGGGCGGGAATTCTTGCGGTTTGCGACCACCCGATCCTTGGAAACGGCTTTAACAATTTACCCGCCATTCAGCAATATATGTCCCATTGGCGCACCTATAACGTAGGGTTTAGCAGCGGACTTTTATGGATCTTATCCGATGGTGGACTTTGGCTGGGGCTTGTGCATCTCTTGCCCATGCTCGCGGCTGTGATAATGGGTATCAGACGCGGGGAGATAGGCGTTTCACTGTTTTCGGTTTTGATGTTTTTCATATTCCTGATCACAGTTTTCCAGTATTCGCTGCTGCTTAGCTTTATTTTGGTGTTCCTTGCCAATTACGGAAATCCGCTTCTTAAAAAGGAGGACGCTTGAAGGACATAAAAAGGGTATCGCTAAACGCGATACCCTTTTTACATCCAATGTGATCAGTTAAAGAACTCCTGCTCCAGCATCAGGCAAAGCGTGTGATAAACGGGCAGGTGGTATTCCTGCACCAGATGCGTTTTCGTTTGCGGCACCTTGATGCAAACGTCACACAGGGCGGAAAGTCTGCTGTCGTCTTGCCCTGTCAGCCCCAAGACCTTCATTCCCTTTGCCTTTGCCACTACGGCAGCGTACAGCACGTTTTGGCTGTTGCCACTGGTACTGATGCCAAGAAAAACGTCGCCGTCCTTACCGTACCCGTTTACCTGTTGGGCAAAGCAAAGCAAGGGCTCGCAGTCGTTTTGATATGCCGTGGAAAGGCTGGGGTGCCCGTCAAGGGCAATGGCGGGGAGTGCGCCCTGTAATTTTTTTGCAAGCACCGCGCCCATCTCGGCGTCAACCGCCCTTAAGGCACGGGAAAATTCATCGCCAATGCCTCTTTCAAGGACAAAGGATTTCATCAGCTCGCCCACGATATGCTCGGCATCGGCGGCGCTTCCGCCGTTGCCGGCAAGGAGCAGCTTGCCGCCCGCCTTGTAGCATTCCTTGATGGCTTCAAATGCCTCTTTGATATCGTTTCGGCATACCGCCAGCGCAGGGCAGCGCTCCGTGAGCAGGTCTAATTGGTAGGCAACGCTTTGCTTCATTTATGCTTCCTCCAAAATTTGTTTTACTGCAGCAAGAAGGGAAAGGGTATCCCCCACTTGTATCGAACGGCAGCCTGCATTTTTGCCTGCAAGCACGTCATTTTCCCCATCTCCGATCATAAAGGAGCTTGCAAGATCGATATTGAGATCTAAAGCAGCCCTTTGAAGCATTCCGGGCTTTGGCTTGCGGCAATCGCAATCGATCTTCAGTGCCTTGATCTCTCCTGCAAAGCCGCTGTGCGGATGATGGGGACAAAAATAAATAGCGTCAAGATAAGCGCCCTCGGCGCCCAGCAGCGTTTCCATCTTTTTGTGGATCTCGTCAAGCTCAAGGGGGGTAACCTCTCCTCTTGCAATAACAGGCTGATTGGTCACCACCACGGCAAGATATCCCGACTCGTTAATGAGGCGTATTGCTTCGGCGGCGTCGGGGAGAAGCTCAAAATCGTCAATGCTTCGCAAAAAGCCAACGTACTTGTTGATGGTGCCGTCCCGATCAAGAAAAATTGCTTTTTGCTTGTTTTTGAGGTTTTTGGCGGATACCACGCCGCGCGCAAAATCGCGGCAGACAGCCTCATATCGCTCGGGCGTGCCCATATCCTTTACGTACTCGGGGCTGTCATAGCAAAACATTTTTCCCGTCCCCGCAAGGGGCTTTAGGAGCTGGCGGTCAAGATCGATCTTGGGGGTGTCGGGTGCGTTTTCAAGCAGCTTGGGGGAGATCACGTGCAGGCCCGCATTTACTCTGTTGCGGTAAAACTGCGGCCGCTCGTCCTCCTTGGTCAGCCATTTCAGTACACGGTGCCCATCATCGGCAACGATCAAGCCACTGTCATAAGGGTGGCTGTTGGGGTGTGTAAAGAGTGTCGCAAGACCGCCGTGGCTTTTGTGGAAGTCCACGAATTTGTTGAAATCCACATCAAAGATGGCGTCTGCGTTTAAAAGCAGAAAGTCCTCCTTTAGCTGATCCCTTATTTGAAACAGCGCCCCCGCATTGCCAAGAGGTGTGACCTCGTTAAAATATTCAATATGCACGCCAAGGCGGCTGCCGTCACCGAAATGGTCGATGATCACGGGGGCAAGGTGCCCCACGGTAATGATCAGGTCGGTAAAGCCCTGGTCGCGCAGGCAAATGATCTCTCGCTCCAGCACGGGCAAGCCCATCAGCTTGATCATCGGCTTTGGAACGTCACAGATATAAGAGGATATTCTCGTGCCCTTGCCACCTGCCATAATTACGGTTTTCATATGCCGTTTCCTCACTTATTTTAGGGGTTCATACGTTTCGGGGGTGTAATGGATGATCTGCGTGCCACTATCCTCAAACTTGAAGGGAATATAAAGGAGATCACCCAGTGCTTTTATGACCGCCTCGCGGTGCTCGGGCTCGACGTAAAACACGAAAAATCCGCCGCCGCCCGCGCCAAGCAGCTTCCCGCCAAGCGCGCCTGCCGCGATGCCCTTTTGATACAGCTCGTCAATGGCATCGGTAGAGATGGTGCGGCTTGTTTGCTTTTTTAATTTCCAGGTGTGGTCAAGCAGGCGTCCAAAATCGCTAAGATCTCGGCTTTTATCGATCAGGATATTTTCGGCAACGTCCACCAGCCCATACAGTTCCTTTAGCTGCGCGATCTTTTCCCCGGCGGTGAGATCGTTGCTTTTCTGGATCTCGGACGAAAAGCGGGTGAAGCCCGTAAAGAACATTAAAAGATTATCGTTTAGCTGCCTCTTGCGATCGGGCGAGAGGATGATGGGACGCACCTCGTAGCCGTGGGCGCCAAACTGGATACGGTTGAAGCCGCCAAACGCCACCGCGATCTGATCCTGCCAACCGCCTGCCTCGTCGCAAAGCACTCTTTCAAGGTAAATCGCATCGTCTGCCAGCTTTTTCTTGTCGGCATACTTGCCCTTCAAGGCATAAAACGCACTTAGCATACCAACGGCGAATGAGGAGCTTGTGCCAAGCCCCGAGCGCGCAGGCAGATCTGCCTCGTAGGTCAGGCGGATCTCTTGCATATCAAGCATTTTCATAGCATTGCGCACGGCAGGGTGACGGATCTCGTCGACGTCGGTAACACGCTCGATGGTGGAGTAGGAAAGCTCGGTAGAATAGTCAAAAAAGCGCGGCAGGTGGCGCACGGTTACGTAACAGTATTTGTCAAAGGTGGTGGAGATCACAGCGCCGCCGTGCTCTTTAAAATAGTTCTCCATATCCGTTCCGCCGCCAAAGAAGGACATGCGGAAGGGGGTTTTTGTAATGATCATTGCAATGCTCCTTTTTTGATAGGTCCTATTTTTTACCCGATCAGATCGACCAGGTCTTCCAGGTCGCGGTCGCCTTGTCGCAGCAGCTCGTCGCTTCGCTTTTTGCCTGCGGCGCGCATTTGTGCCATAAAGT
>JAZOCO010000033.1:0-35960 GCA_045596505.1 Eubacteriales bacterium | reverse complement strand
AAAGCCGAAGCAATATGCGGATATTACAAGGCTTTTGGCTGATGGATGGACAAATATTTGCAGGCGAAAACCTTATGTGTTCGATTCCCTTGCGGCTACGGTCAATCCAGCACGTCCGTCGTGCAGATGAGGGTCACATCGGGGTGGAGGTTCAGCAGGGTTGCAGGGAACTTGGTGTTTACGATCCTCTCAAGCATTGCCTTAACGGCATCCTTTTTTGATGCGCCTGATGCCATCACGACGATCTTTTTTGCTTTGAAGATAGTGCCGATGCCCATTGTGAGTGCTTGACGCGGCACGTCGCTTGCGCTTGCGAAGAAGCGTGCATTTGCCTCAATGGTGCTTTGGGTAAGATCGGTCACGTGGGTGTCAAGCACTAGCTGCTCGTTCGGCTCGTTGAAGCCGATGTGGCCGTTTCTGCCGATGCCAAGCACCTGAAGATCAATACCGCCGAGGTCGCTGACAAGCTGCTCGTAGCGCTTGCCCTCTGCCACGGGATCTGAAACGGTGCCGTCGGGCACGTTAGTGTTTGCCTTGTTGATGTCAACGCGGTCAAAAAGATGGTAATTCATAAAATAGCGGTAGCTTTGGTCATTTTCGGGGGTGATGGGATAGTATTCGTCAAGGTTCACAGTGATAACGCGCCCGAAGCTGAGCTCGCCTTTTTTGTGCATATTGACCAGGTGCGCGTAAAGCCCCTCGGGCGTAGAGCCAGTGGCAAGTCCGAGGACGGATTCCGGCTTTTCCTTGACCTGTGCGGCAACCATTTGTGCGGCACGTAGCGACATTTCGTCATAATTTTTGCATACGATGATGTTCATGGTGATGTTCTCCTATCTTGTTTTGTGGTGTGGGGATACATAATATCCCGCCCGTCGGAAACCATATTATACCACAAAGCGGCATGGTTGTCAACAAGAAATGGCAAATATGTCACCCGTAGGTTGCAAAAAGGTCAAGGAGTGCATCCAACTCCCTTTGACTGCCTTTACTGTTCGTAGCGGAACCAGTAAAGATCAGTCATATCGGTCGAAAGATTGGCAGCATTCTTTTTCTTAAACCAGACGTGTATGCTTTCGCCGTATGCGAGATGAGGGTTGTCTGCGGTAAACCAGTCACTTTTTTCCTTAAACGTAACGCCTTTCAGTGCGTCGCAGTCCTTAAAGGCACCTTTACCGATACGCTTGAGTGAGGCGGAAAGAGTAATTTTTTCTAACAGCACGCAACGGCGCAGGGCAGAATCTCCTATCACCTCAAGACCCTCGGAAAGCTTGATATCGGTCAATGCCTTGCAGTCCTCAAAGGCTGCCGTTCCAATGGCTTTGACGCCACTGCCAAGCGTAACTGTCGCAAGTCCCGAGCAGTTTTTAAAAGCCTCGGTTCCGATCTCAGTGGTAGCATCGCCCACGGTAAGCGACGTTATGCCGGTGTAGCCAAAGAATGCGTAGGGACGAATGCTTGTGACGGCATCGGGGATAACGAGATTTTCAAGCTTCTTGCCGTTTACGTATAGGCTGCAACCGAGAGACAAGGGGTTTGATTCACTTGTTGCAAATTGAATATCGCACCAGTTGACAAGATCGTCAATGTAAATGTTTTTGATAGAATCGGCACAGTAAAATGTGCTGGTTTCCATCACCTTCAGCGTGTTGGGCAGGGTGAGGTTTTGTATTGTCGTGCAGTTTGCAAAGGCAGCGTGGCCGATCGTCTTTCCGCCCGTAATGATAACGGATTTGAGAGTTTTGGGGATCCTGCTTCGCTGCGAGGCGTAATCGCTCGCACCGAAAACGTAACCAAATACAAGAACTCCTTTGCCGTTACCGTACTGTCCGACAAAGGGCAGCGAAAGCGTCGCAAGTGATGTGCAGCCCGAAAGGATCGCATCGCCGATCTTAGTAACGCTCTTTGGAATGGTAAGCTCGGTGAATGCTTTGCAGCCGTAAAATACGTACTCGTCAAGGGTCGTAAGGCTTGTTGGCAGGCTAAGGTCTTTTAGCTTCGTGCAGTTGCGGAAGGCATAGGCGCCTATTGTGTGTACGCCATTTGGTACGGTGAGAGTGAGAAGATTTGTGCAACCGGAAAATGCCGATTGATAAATGATCTTGGTGTTTTCGCTAATTTGATAGGTGTCAAGTGTTTTGACGTTGGGGCGCACCAAGACCAAATACGGATTTTCCGCATTGCCGATATAGCAAAGATCATCCCTTACGGTCAGCTGCAGGCGAGGCGTGTTATAAAGAGCATATGAGCCGATCTCTTGCAGGGTGGTGCCAAGATGGAGCGTTGCTAATTTTCTGCAATTGTAAAACGCATCGCTTCCAATGCTCAATATGCCGTTCATGCCCGTGATGCTTTCCAGCGCTGTGCAGTAGTAAAAAGCACCCTCGCTCACCGCGACAACGCTGTCGGGGATATGAATGCTTGTCAGACTTTTACAGCTGCGAAGGGCATACGCGCCAATTTGAGTCACCTTATCGTGCAGGGTGAGGGACGTGAGGTCGCTGTATTCAAAGGCGTAGTTGTATATTATGTGCGTGTCGCTGTGAACGGTATAAGAGGTGTTAAGAGAGTTGCCCATCTTAACAAGAAGCAGGCGTTTGTTTTCGGCATTTCCAAGATATAGATCACCGTCAAGCTCGTAGTATGAGAGCTTGTGCGGATCGGTCCTGGTATCCTCGCCGATCACGTCAAAGGCGCCGGTCCCAACCGTTTGTAACGTACAGGGCAGAGAAATGCTCTCTAAATTTCTGCAGTTATAAAACACTTGGCTTCCGAGCGAGGTGACCCCTTCGGGAACGGTAAAGGAGATCAGGGAAATACACTCCTTGAAGGCACCCGCTTCAATCACTCGCACGCTTGACGGTAGCGTGATGTCATCTAAGTTCATGCAACCCGAAAAGGCGTTTTGACCGATGGTTTTGATGGTGTCGGGTAGGGTGATCTTTGAAAGAACTGCTCCCGAAAACCCGCTTGCGGCAATCGCAGTTACAGGCTTACCATTATAAACGGCGGGCACCTCGATCTCGATCGCGCCGCCAAGCGTGCCCTTGGATACACTATACGTGTCATCTTCAAGCAACGTGAACGAAAGGGTCGGCTCCTTAACTACCGTCAGATCGGGAAACTCTGCCGGGGGTGACTTTTTTTGGCATGCCGCAAAAAGGAGCACACAAAAAAGCGCTGAAAAAACCAACAGTGTTTTAAGAAACTTTTTTGACATATTTATATCCCCACAAAAATAAACGATTGCATTAAACAGTCATTGCATATTTTACCATAAAGAAGGTAAAAAAGCAAGAGATCCGCGGTAATTCAGTGCCTTCGGATGTTTTTGGGGACTGTCCCCGTGTGCTTTTTAAAGAGTTTGTTGAAATTGGCGGTGTTATTGAAGCCGCAGGAGATGGCGATATTAAGGACGCTGTCGTGTGTGGCTTCAAGAAGGCACACGGCACGCTCAATGCGCTTGAGGGTAATGTATTCGCAGGGCGACAGACCGATCACGCGCTTGAAAAGCGCCGAAAAGTAGGTCTTTTCAAGATTGGCGCCACGAGCTAAGGCTGCCAGCGTCAGCGGCTCTGCGTAATGATTGTCAATGTATGCAGCGGCATTGAAGATGCGCATCGCACCCCCCCGGTTGCGTTCCGCGTCGCTCGGGCACCTCAATGGCTGCGCGCGAGAGGGTAATGAGGATGCGGTCGAGGTGGCTTTGCACCATAAAAGCATACTCGGGTGCGCCTTTTTGAAATTCGGTGTGTATTTCTTCAAGGGCGGCTGTGACGGTTTTTATTTCATCCGCAGGCAAAAAATCGTTCAAACGGTGAGAGGGGAAGCTTTTTTGCGAAAAGGCCGTGCCGAACTCTTCCGCGCTTCCGTGTCCGAGATGTCGGAAATAGATGGGCGATATGCGGATGCTTTTCAAATACATGCCCGGCTCGGCGATATCGGGAATGCAGTGCGGCTCGCTGTTTTTGCAAAACAAGAGATCCCCCGGGCTTATCGCATATTCTCGGCTTTTTCCCGCCACGTAGCGCCCTTTTCCGCTCACGACCAGCCCCAGCTCGTATTCCGTGTGATGGTGTATGTGAAAAGCCTCTGTGCGCGGTCCCGGCTCGGAGGTGTATGCGCGCAGTAAGTCAACGCCGCTTTTATCCTTTAAAATACCGATGTCTGCCATAAGCGCCTCCCTTGATCAAGATATGATTATGATACAACACGGTCAAAGGGTTGTCAACGCAAAAACACAAAAAAGTTTGCAAAATTTCCAAAATTGTTGAGGAAATCCGTTAACAGCGGAGTTATAATGGGTGTATATCAAAGATGTTGACGGAGGTATGAGGCTATGAAATTTAACTCAAGAGAAGATATCATCGAGATGACACCCCTTTGGAAGGGCGAGCGCTTTCCCGACGGCAGACCCCGCGTGCCGGACAAGTATCTTGAAAAGATGCGCGAGATGACCCTTGAGGAGCTTTGGAAGCCCATTTTCGTGCTGGGCTATGAAAATCAGTTTGAAGGGGATCTTAAAACGCTCCACGACGATGGCAGAAAGCTGATCGGTCGCGCAGTAACCGCTACATACGTCCCCACCCGCCCCGATCTGCACGACGTGATGTTCGGCATCGGTGCCGATGAGGGGAGAAAGGGCAACTATAACCAGTGGGTAGTCGATAGCCTTGTGGAGGGGGACGTTGTAGTGGTCGATCTCTACGATAAAATTTATAAGGGCACGTTCCTTGGCGGCAACCTTACCACCGCCATTCGCACACGCACCAAAACGGGCGGCGGTGTGATTTGGGGCGGTATCCGCGACACGGAGCAAATGAAGGCGGTTGAGGGCGTTCAGGTCTACTATCGCGGCATTGACCCCACTCCCATTCGCGAGGTCATTATGAAGGATTTCAACGGCATCACCCGTATCGGCAAGGCAACCGTTTTGCCGGGTGATATCGTTTACGGTGCAGGCGGCGGCGTGCTGTTTATCCCCGCACATCTTGTGGCAGAGGTCGTCGACGGCGCTGTAAAGACTCACGTCAAGGACGATTTTGGCTTTGAGATGATCGGGCAGGGGAAATTCACCACTGCACAGATCGACCGTGCCACCTGGACTGAGGAGATGCTGGATATGCTGGTCAACTGGATCAACACCGACCCGCGCGGTGAGGAATATCGCGATCTTGATTGGTCGCACGAATACGATCTTGCACGCAACGGCGACCCCAACGACACGCAAACCGCGCTTTGATCGTGCATTCAGTTCCTTTGTGTGAAAAAATAAATAAGAAATAAATAAAAATATAAAATGCACTTGAAAAGTTCTTGCTATTATGCTATAATAATCGTATAATGGCAAGAATTTTTTTGCGAGGCTATCATGGATCTTTTATATCTGGTCGCGTGTGCCCCGTCAGGCGGGGGCGGCGGCATATACAGCTATCTGTTAAGCACCGATGGAAGATTGAACAGGCGCGCATATTTTTCCTGCGAAAAGCCGATGTATACGGTGCGTGGTGCAACTGCACTTCATACAGTCGTGCGCTATGAGGACGAGGCTGGCGGTAAAATGTCGGGTGCGTATTTTTCCTTGCCGCTTGATGAAAACGGCAATTTTGGTGTAGCATCCCCTCTTGTCCCCTCTCTTGGTGACGTTCCCTGTCATCTTGCGGTGCTTCAGGGTGACACGTACGTTGTTAACTATATCAGCGGCAACGTGGTGAAAAACGGCAAAAGCGTGGTGCAGCATATCGGAAAAGGTGTGCACGCTACGCGGCAAAATTCACCGCATACGCATTTCGTCGGCGTCCTGCCGGATGGTAATCTTGGCGTTTGCGATCTTGGTATCGATACGCTCAAAATTTACGATAGGGAGCTTATGGCAGTGTCCGAGGCACGCGTGCCAAGCGGATACGGCATTCGCCATTTTGTGACGAAAAGCACCGCGAACGGGTGTATCATTTACGCCGTTAACGAGCTGGTGCCGTCCATTAGCCGTTTTCATTATGCAAACGGCGTGGCGACCTATCTTGACAGTGTGATGATCCCGTGTGGGTGTAAGGATGCCACCGCTGCGGCGATCCGCTTGTCGCAGGATGGAAATTTCCTTTATGCTTCGGTGCGCGGGGAAAACGTTTTGTGCGTTTTTGCGCTGAATGCCGACGGTGCACTTTCTCTTGTGCAAACGGTTCCGTGTGGGGGAGACGGTCCGAGGGATCTCGCAATTTGCGGCACGCATCTGGTATGTGCCAACCAAATAAGCGGCACGGTCACGGTTTTTGCGCTTCACGGTGGCAGGATCGGTGCTCTTGCGGATAAGATCTCTTTGCCTGATCCGCTTTGTGTGGTGATTTGACGCAAAAAGGCTTGCTCAAAGTGCACGCCGCGTTGTAATTTACAAAATCAAATTTTTATACTTTCATATGGAGGTCGAATATGGAAAAATTTATTCCTGTCGTCGTCATCAAGGAGCTCGGTGAAACCGATAAGATCCTGACGGCGCTCAAGAAAAACGGCATCAACTGTGCCGAGATCACGTTCCGCACCGCTTGTGCGGCTGAGGCAATTGCCTATGCTGTGAAGCACTATCCCGATATGGAGATCGGCGCGGGCACCGTGATCAACGCAGAGCAATGCAACCAGGCGCTCGCAGCCGGTGCAACGTTTATCGTATCGCCCGGTCTTTCCGTGGCTGTGGCACAGGTCTGCCGCGAGGCGGGTGTGCCGTATTATCCCGGCTGCGTTACCCCCACGGAGATCATGCAGGCACTTGACCTTGGCATCACCACCGTCAAGTTCTTCCCCGCAAACGTATACGGCGGTCTTAAGGCGCTGAAGGCACTTTCCGCACCCTTCCCGCAGGTGAAATTCATTCCCACAGGCGGCGTGGATCGTAGCAATATCGACGAATTTTTGGCGTTTGACAAGATCGCTGCCATTGGTGGTAGCTTTTTCGTAAAAGAATCTCTTGAAAAAATGGAGGCATAAAATAATGAAACGTGTTGTAACCTTCGGTGAGCTGATGCTCCGTCTTGCACCCAATGGGTATTATCGCTTTTTTCAAAACGATCAGATGCAGGCTACCTTCGGCGGTGGCGAGGCAAACGTAGCTGTTTCTCTTGCGAATTACGGTCTTGACAGCGTATACGTGACCAAGCTCCCGAAGCACGCCATCGGTGAGGCGGCTGTTAATTCGCTTCGCTACTTTGGCGTAGATACCACAAAGATCGTGCGCGGCGGTGATCGCGTGGGCATATATTTCCTTGAGAAGGGCGCTTCTCAGCGCGGTTCTGTGTGCATTTACGACCGTGCGCACTCTGCCATTCAAGGGGCAAAGGCTTCCGACTTTGATTGGGACAGCATCTTTGAGGGCGCTGACTGGTTCCACTTCACAGGCATCACGCCCGCCCTTGGTCAAAACCTTGTCGAGATCTGCAAGGAGGCTTGCAAGGCGGCAAAGGCACGCGGCGTAAAGATCCCCTGCGACCTCAACTATCGCGGCAAGCTTTGGACGCGCGACGAAGCAAGGACTGCTATGACAGAGCTTTGCCAATACGTTGACGTTTGCATCTCGAACGAAGAGGACGCAAAGGACGTGTTTGGTATCGAGGCAGAGAACACCGATATTTACGGCGGCAAGCTGAACCATGACGGCTACAAGTCGGTGGCAAAGCAGCTGGCTGACAAGTTTGGCTTCGAGAAGGTGGCGATCACCCTTCGCTCCTCCATTTCCGCAAGCGATAACGATTGGGCAGCTATGCTCTATGACGGCGAGGATTACTATTTCTCCAAGAGCTACCACCTGCATATCGTTGACCGCGTAGGCGGCGGCGACTCCTTCGGCGGCGGTCTTGTTTACAGCCTGCTTTCGGGCAAATCCTCCAAGGATGCCATCGAATTTGCAGTGGCTGCATCGGCGCTGAAGCATAGCGTAGAGGGCGACTACAATCGCGTGAGCGTTAGCGAGGTTGAAAAGCTCGCAGGCGGCGACGGTTCGGGACGCGTACAGAGATAATGTAACAAAAATCAGCCCCCGTTGGCAGGGAAACCTGCCAACGGGGGCGTTTTTATATTTATAACGAGGTCATCTGCCGCCGCGGAAGCCGCCACCACCGCCGCCACCGCCGCCCCGTGAGCCGCCGCTTGTGTTTGAGTGCACACGCACGCGTGTGACATAGCTGCCAACGAAACGATCCTCGCGGTGCGTGAGCTTGAGGCGCGCATAGCGATCAAGGGGGTAAGTTTCACCGTGCAGCTTTTTGCGGTAGGAGAGCACCACTGCAAGGATGCTGATGCCTGCGGCAAGTACACCGGCGCCAACTGAGATCAGAGCGACCATAAGGGGTCTTCGTCTTTCCTTTGCCGCCAGAGCCTCATAGTGCTCGTCGATCTCGCGTGCGCAAAGGCTGAAAAATGCCGTGGCGCCTTCCCTGATCTTGCCTGCCTTCAGATTATCATAAACTTCGTCTGCATCCAGTATCCGATTTACGTCCGAATTAGAAAAAATGTCGTACGCGTCGGAATAGGTGTACATTTCATAATAAAATGCGTGATCGGTGCCCGTCATGCGCACCACGAGAACAACGGCGTCCGGGGCATCATAAACGGGGCTTTGCATGCCACAGGTGACGTAGATCTCGTGGTCGCTCAGGCGATCGTCGACATAGGCGGTCTGCATGGTGATCAGATAAAAGTTAATACCGTGTGTGTCAAACGAGGTGGGCGACAGGCTTTTTTCCTCCTCGGGGGTGAGAATGTCAAGCTTGTCGATCACGGTAACCGTAGCAGGGTCAGGTTCCTGTGTCGCGCACGCGGACAGAAGAAATACAACACCGAGCAGGAGAAATAGCACGCATATAAAAAACGCTTTTTTCATACCGTTGCCTCCCTTATCTAAACACAAAGAGCTTTAGTAATGCAGCAACAACTCCGACAGTTATGCCAACCACAGTGCCAAGGATCGCCAGCTTTTTGCCGCTGACGGGGAATCTGCCCCACACCTTGCCTGTATAGCCGTTCATTGCAAAGGTGTAGGATCTTCCCTTATGATGGTAGGTCAGCAGCCAAATGGGCATCAGCGTATAATCCCAGTGCAGGACACGTGTGAGGAGATTCGGCTCGCTTGGCGTAACGGTGGTATACCCCGAAATGGTATCGGAAAGCAATGTTTTTGCATACCCCATCATACGGGCTTTCACTGCCTCGCGCACGGCTTCCTTTTCAATGTTGCGCTTTTTTGCCACAAAGCCCGAAAGGTAGGGCATAGAAAATTTTTCCAAGGAGTCCGAGGGATAGGGGAGAATGCCGTCAAGCATTTCTCTGTCCTCCTCGGTGATGGCAGGGGTCACGATATCCTCAAAATGAATTTCACCCATACGGCTGATATGAAACTTTGAGGTTTTCGTGTAACGGTAATCTCCCTGTCGCCAGGTGTGTACGCGCGTGGCGCGAGCAGTCATATTGGCGGCAACGTCGGCGTCTGTTACCCAGAAGGGATAGTATATGCCACAGATCCTGTCAAGCTGCGTGGGGGAGAGAAAATCGCGTGGCAAGAAGCGCTTTTTCTTAGCAAACGCGACCAGCCTTTTTTGCGCATTTTCTTTGTCAAACCGAAAGGGGATGACCTTTTGGGGCTTCATTTGTCCTGCAAGGCGTCCCGTCATCAGTATGGGATTGTGACAGTAAGGGCAAATGTCTGCCGCCGTGTTGTCGTCAGCCATGATCTCCGCGCCGCACGCGGCACAGGAATAAGCGCCCATTTGCGAGCAAAATTCCTCGTCAGGCACCTCGCCTGCCTCAGCCGCTGCTTCCGCTGCCTTGGCGGCGGCTTCCTCGGCTTTTCGCGCACTTTCCCATGCCGAAAGCTCGGCGTCGGTGAATTCCGAAAGGCAGTATTCACAGCAAAACTTGCCCTTGTCGGGGTCGAAGGAAAGCCCCGCGCCGCAAGATGGGCAATGATATGTAAGGGTGGTTCCTGTCATCTGTCAGTCCTTTTTCTTGCCGCAGTTTTGGCAGAACTTGCCCTCGTTTTCCGTGCCGCACAGGGAGCAGAACCATTTATCGCCCAAAACGGGGGCTTTTTCGCCGCATTCGGAGCAGAACCTGCCGCTGGCACTGTTGCCGCACTTGGGGCAGATCCAGCCAAGTGCTGTGCTCGGCTGCTTCTTGCCGCACTCGGAGCAGAACTTGCCCTCGTTTGTAGCGCCACAGCTACACGTCCAGCTCGCCTTTTTTTCTGCTTTCCTTGCCGCATCGCGCTCCATTGCGGCGCGGTTGGTCTCGGAAAACGCGCCAAAGCCGCCTGCGGCATTCATACCCATTCCCATACCCATAAAGGTAGTGGCGCCGCCACCGGGGTTACTGCCTGCCGCCTCAAAGCCGCGTGCCATAGCGCCCTGCACATAGCCCTCGCGCACGGCGGCATCGCCCAGCATTGCGCCCTGGTTGCGCATGTTGATCAGCTTCTTGGATTCCTCGTCATAGGAAACGCTGGCAATGCCAACGGACAGGACCTCAAAGCCGCGCAGCTCGCGCCATTCGGCGTCCAGCTCGCTTGCCATGTAATCGGAAAGCTCGCGAGATTTTGATGCAACGTGGGAAATGCGAATACCGTCTGCGGACATACGGTTGATGGCAGCAGTGAGGGCTTCGAGGAATTCCGAGAGATATTGCTCGTTGATGTCGTTGATATCAACGCGTGCGGCACTGCGCGGCACAGCCTCGGCATAAAACTTAAGGGGGTCGGTGATCTTCACCGAATATGTACCGAAGGCGCGCAAAAACAGCTCAGAATTATAAAAGTTGTCAAAATAGTTAACAGGCGTGCGCGTGCCAAACTTGATGCCCTTGATCTCCTGCAAATTGATAAAGTAGGCAATCTGCTTTGAGGAGGGCACGCCGCCGTATTTGATGCGGCTGAAGGTCTCCTTCAACGCGCCACCGAGTTGACCCGCAAAAAGTGAGGGCATAGCCGAATTATCTACCTTGTAATAGCCGGGCTCAGCGGTAAAATCCACCACTCTGCCGCCTTCGGTCAGGAGCATAAATTGATTGTCATACACGTGAATGATCGAGCCGTTTGATATGGTGTCCTCCGTGCCTCTTTTGTTGCTGTTTCGTTTGTCGTTTTTGCGCACCTTTACACCCTTGCAAAAAACGGTGGTGTCATTCATCGCGTCAGCTTCAACAACCTCTTGCCACGTGTCGGCAAGTCCGCCACCGATGGCGGAAAGGGTAGCCTTAATAATTCCCATAGCTTGATCCTCTCTGTTTAAATTATTTCGTATTTGAAAAGAAAAGCGGTGGCTCTGCACAGTTCGCGCAAAGCCACCGCGGCAACTTTTTCGCGCAGTGTGTTAAACCCGCCGAGCCGTGTAACCGATCTATCAGAACCCTGTTTTCACAAGGCGGTGCCCTGTTCGCTACTTTACTGCTCCCAACGTCCTTTGTTCCGTCAAGACAAGTCAATTGAAGCGGAAAAAGGGAGGTCTGCAAACCATAGCGAAACGCGTTCGGGCTCCATTTCATACGTGTCGGCTCCACCAACCGATCATCACGCACTAAGCAGGCTGTTTTTTAGATGTCGTGGTCGATCTCCGAGGCAAGCATATCGTCGAAGTAGTCGGCAACATCGTCAAACTCGTCATCGTCGTCAATGGTGACAAGCGTTTCCTCACCGTTCTCGATCACTGCCTTGAGAATGGTGTATTCACAAACGTCATTCTCGCCCTGTGCGTCCTCAACGGCAACCATTGCGTAATAGGTGGTGCCGTTTTTTTCGCAGGTCGCAACAAGCTCAAATTCCAGCTCATTGCCTTCTTCGTCCTGCAGGGTATAGATCTCAATCTCGTTCATTTCCGGGTCTTTTTTGTTTTCGCTCATATCAGTCACCTCACATAATAATATTGTATCCGTTTTTTTGAAAAAAGTCAATAGATGCGCCTTGAAAATACGCGTGATCGTGTCGGCAATTTTTACCGTGCCGGCTCGGGGGAGTGCGCCATAGAGTAGGGCAAAACGAACAAATAGCCGTCCTCACTCAGCTTCCCCGATTTGTTGATGATAAAATACATGGGCTTTCCGTTTTCCGCATTTACCCGAATAACAATTGCGTAGCCGTCCGTGGTGAAATCTCCTGCAAAGAGGTGATCCTCGGCAAACGTCAGCAAGACCGCACCGCTTTTGTCAATATAGGACCATTTTTCATCCTTTTTCACAGCTGCAACACCGTTTGAAAAGCTGTTTGCTTCGGTGTACTGTGCGGCGATCACCACCGTGCCGCTTTTGTTGATATAGCCCCAAAGCCCTGCGTTTTCGGCAATGCACACTGCGGCAAGCCCGTTCTCGGCAAAGGAAAGTGCCATCTTGTAGGTGGGGGCAATGGCGACGCCGCCTTTTTTATCAATGTAGCCGTATTTACCGTCCTGACGCACGAGGGCAAGCCCCTCGGAAAACGATTCGGCGTATTCGTAGATGGGGTTTATCACGTAAACACCCTCGCGATCAATAAAGCCGTATTTGTCCTCCTTGCAGACTAAGGCAAGGTCGTTTTCGGCAAAGGATTCGATGGCGTCGAATTGGGGATTGATCACCCATTCGCCGTGCTTGTCGATCATACCCCAGTTCTCAAGGGCAAGCACGGCGGCGTAGCCGTTTTCGTCAAAGGAGCGTGCGGCATCAAAGCGCGGCTCGATCACGTATACGCCCGCCTCGTTAATGTAACCGTATTTGCCGCCGATGGAAACCAGAGCGAGCCCGTTTTCGGCAAAGGGATAGGCGCTGTCAAACTGCGGATTGATAAGGATGCTTCCGCTTTTGTTGATGTAGCCCCATGAGCCATTTGACTTAATGCAGGCAAATCCGTTTTCGGCAAAGGGCTCTGCATCCTCAAACTGTACGGCAATGATAAAATCACCCGCCTTGTCGATGTAGCCCCACAACGCGTTTTGCTTCACGGGCGCAAGCCCGGTTTTGGAAAATTCGCGTGCCATTTCAAATTTTGCTTCGATCACCAGCTGTCCCTGCTTGTTGGCGTATCCCCATTTTACAGAGGTCGTACCGTCTGCATTCCGGATATCCTGCGCGACAGGCACCAGATCCTCACGGAACAAGGGATAGCTTACGGGAGTGATGCGGCGGCTACCCGTTGAAAATAAGATCACAAGAAATACGGCAACGCCGACCAGGAGTATCAGCGGGATCGCCGCGGGCAATAAATGGCGGCGGCTATCCTCGCCGTGCTCGGCGACAGGGGCGGCTGTTTCTTCGCCTTGCGCGGCAAGTGCCTTTTCCGCCTCACTGCAAGTGCAGGGAGAGTTCTCTTCGGGCAAAGGTGCGCCGCATTGTTCACAGTGTGGCATTTTTGATCTCCTTACAAGAGTTTAGAGTTTTTAAGAAGCACGGGAACTAAGATGAAGTTGCTGTGCGCTATCTGTAACTTAGTATAGCATATAAAACAGTAAATGTCAATTGCCGCTTTTTTGGGTCAAAAAAGGGCAACACGGCAGTTTGCCTTGCTGCCGTGTTGTCAAAAAAAGGAACAAAACTCTTCTATTCTAGAAAAAATCCGGATCAAAATTGGAATATTTTAAATTAGATCTGGATTATTCGCGATCAAAATCCTCAAGCACTAAGGAAGGATTGTTTTCCAGTGCCCATTTGATGCTCCATTGTCCTGTAAACAGGAGATAGCTTTTGCCGCGCACGTCGATCACGCGCCGTGTGTCTGAGGCAAGATTTAGTCTTGCAAGATCACCATCGAATGAGGCAATACGCTGAATATACTGGAAGGGCAGATCGCGCTTGATATACTCGACGCCGTATTCCGATTTCATGCGGAATTGCAGCACGTCGTATTGCAGTGTGCCGATCACACCCACAAACACGCGCTCGTAGCCTGCGTCGGGCTCAAAGAAGATGCGAATGGCACCCTCCTGCGCGATTTGGTTCATACCCTTTTGAAATTGCTTGCGCTTCATAGAGTCGATCTGCTCGATCATGGCAAAATGCTCGGGCGCGAAGGTGGGAATGCCCGCAAAGGCGATCTTGTGCTCCCTCGTACAGACCGTGTCACCGATGGAAAACACACCGGGATCGAACACACCGATGATATCGCCCGCAAAGGCCTCCTCCACGCCCTCACGCGCCTGTGCCATCATCTGCTGGGGCTGGGAGAGCTTGATGGGCTTTCCTGCTTGTGTGTGATAATATTCCCGCCCGCGCTCAAACTTGCCTGAGCAGATGCGCAGGAACGCGATGCGGTCACGGTGCGCCTTGTTCATATTTGCTTGGATCTTAAAGACAAAGGCGGAAAAACTGTCGTCAAATGGGTCGACCGCTTCGCCTGACGCTGTGCGCGGGAGAGGTGTGGGAGTGAGCTGCAGGAAGTAACGCAGAAAATCCTCCACACCAAAGTTGTTAAGAGCCGAGCCGAAAAACACGGGGGAGAGCTTTCCTCTTGCAATGGCATCAAGGTCAAAATCAAAGGAAGCACCGTCGAGCAGCTCCACCTGCTCCACCAGCTCCTCGCGCAGATTCTGCCCGATCAGCTCGTCAAGCCTTGCCGTGTCAGAAATATCGCAAGCGATAGAGGCAAGGCGGCTTCTGCCGCGGTGCGCATCGTCATAGGCGTGAATGGCGCGCTCGCGGCGGTCATAAACGCCCTTAAAGGTCACGCCGCAGCTGATGGGCCAGTTCATCGGATACGTGCCGATGCCAAATTCGCGCTCCAGCTCGTCGAGAAGATCAAAGGGATCGCGTGCCTCGTGATCGAGCTTATTAATAAAGGTAAAGATCGGTATACCGCGCTTTGCGCAAACGTGAAAGAGCTTGCGCGTTTGCGGCTCGATGCCCTTTGCCGCGTCGATCACCATCACGGCGCTGTCTGCCGCCATCAGCGTACGGTAGGTATCTTCTGAAAAGTCCTGGTGCCCCGGGGTGTCGAGGATATTGATGCAATAGCCGTCGTATTCAAATTGCAAAACCGACGAGGTTACGGATATGCCACGCTGCTTTTCAAGCTCCATCCAGTCCGAGACCGCATGGCGGTCACTTTGCTTACCCTTTACGGACCCCGCTGACTGGATCGCGCCGCCGTAAAGGAGCAGCTTTTCCGTGAGGGTGGTCTTACCCGCGTCGGGGTGTGAAATAATGGCAAACGTGCGTCTGCGCTCTATCTCCTTTTTTGTTCTTTCGTCCATAGCTTTTTCCTTAATTGTAGTAATCGTTCTATATTTTATCCTATTTTGCGCCGTAATGCAAGGGGTGAAGCGGAATTTTCGTAAAAAAAAGACCGTTTTTAACGGTCTTTCATTTGTGGTGATCGCGGATGAATTTTTTGATGTCGGACAGAAGCCTCATATCGTTTGCAGATATAAATTCAAAGTCCTCAAGCGAGAGAAGATAGCGCGGATCAAGGTGCAGGATCTCGCAGATGCGGCGCAGCTGCTCGATACTGGGCTCTTGTATGTCACGCTCGATCTTGGAGTAGTTGGATTGGTTCATAGGGATAGCTTTTGCCATATCATATTGAGAGAGCTCGAGATCTTCTCTTGCGTTTCTGATTTTTTGCCCGAGCGACATAACGGCGTCCCCCTTTTTGTGTTTATAGAGTTATTATAGCATTTTTAACTAAAAGTGTTGACTTTGAGTTTTATATATGATATTATTGCCTTGATGAGTTAAAAAATAACTCACAAAAGAGTACTTTAGGAGGAATTGCGATGAAATATTGTGAAAAATGCGGTGCAGAACTGTTTGACGAAGCCGTGATCTGCACCAAATGCGGGCGTATGCTTGAGGCGGCAAGGATGGAAAAAAAGGAGGTCTTGCCCCTTGAAAAAAAGCCTTCAACTTTGCTCATTGTATTTAATTTTGTGTTCTCCTTGTTGGCGGTTATGGCGCTGCTTTGGATGTTAGAGGCAATTTTCTTCAGTTACGTAGGCGTGGATGTCAGTATATCGACCTATACCGGTAAACTAACCTCACACGCTTGGCTTTATCTCGAATCTGGTTTTGTCGTTCTTGCTTTTGTCTTCTCCTTGCCCGCGTTTGCGTTTGGCATCGTGTCGTTCGTGATGACGTTGGTGGAAAAGCATCGAGGCGAGCGGTTGCTTGCGGGCGTTTTTAAGCTGGTGGTGGGTGTTTTGCTGCTGATTGGTGCCATCACACTGATGAACGCGTAAGCTCTTAAATTCGTTTGGAGGTTGTTTTATGAAATACTGTGTAAAATGCGGTTCGGAAATGTTTGATGATGCAGTCATCTGCGTCAAGTGCGGCTGCCCTGTGAAAAACGATGCTGTGGTCGAAACCAAGCCAACGCCATCGGCATTGACAACGGCGGCAAAGGTCTTTATGATCATCAGCACTGTGTATATGGCTATCTTTACCTTTTGCATTGGGCTTGCGTGGTGCTTGCCTATGACGATATCGTATAGCAACAAGCGAAAAAGGGGAGAGCGAGTCGGCACGGGCTTCAAGATCTGCACGCTTTTGTTCGTAAGTATGATCGCGGGGATCTTGATGCTGTGTGAGGAAAACTAAGCGCTTGATCTTACTTGATTTTTGATACGTATACTTAATTTTATAACAGGCGGCACGAGAGGATCGCGCCGCTTTTTGTTTTAAATGCATTTGCAGTAATGCTGGGGGCGAGGTGAGCGCGCGACTGAGCGGGGTCAAAATTTAAGAAAAAACCAACATAATTTACGCTTGCTTGGGCGCTCCCGAAAAAGATGACAAACACACCAAAAAAGAGGGGCTATTTTTGTGTATTATTTTATCTTAAAAGCTCTTGCGTTTTTGCCCGAGTCGTGGTATACTATTTTCTGGCTGACACAATATATTGTGTTTTTGTTGTGTCAAGACGTCTAAATATAGGGGCGCGCGGGGCGCCCGAAGGGAGAGGGAAGTATGAAAATCATTAAAAGAAATGGCTCTGAGGTTACCTTTGACCGCGACAAGATCATACGCGCTATTGAAAAGGCAAATGAGAGTGGCGAGGGCAGACCCGAGCTGACCAAGCGCCAGATCGACTACATTGCCTTTGTGATCGAGGATTATTGTGAGGACGTGGGACGTGCGCTCTCGGTGGAGGAGATCCAGGAGCTGGTGGAAACGCTGATCATTCAGCAAAACGCGCCCGAAACCGCAAAGCGCTACATTCGCTATCGCTTTACGCGAAATCTTGCGCGCCGCGCCAATACCACTGACGAAAATATCCTGTCGCTTATCGAGTGTAATAATGAGGAAGTAAAGCAGGAGAATTCCAACAAGAACCCCACCGTTAATTCGGTACAAAGGGACTACATGGCGGGCGAGGTGTCAAAGGACCTCACGCGCCGTATCCTCCTGCCTGAGGATATCGTGCGTGCACACGAGGAGGGCATCATCCATTTCCACGATGCCGATTATTTTGCCCAGCATATGCACAACTGTGATCTTGTAAATCTTGAGGATATGCTCCAAAATGGCACGGTCATCAGCGGCACGCTGATCGAGAAGCCGCATAGCTTCTCCACTGCGTGCAATATTGCCACGCAGATCATTGCACAGGTGGCATCCAATCAGTATGGTGGACAGAGCATTTCTCTGACGCACCTTGCACCCTTCGTGCAGGTGTCGCGTGAAAAGATCAGGGGCGAGGTGCTCCTGGAGCTTGAAAGCCTTGGCATTGATCCCGGTGAGAAAAAAATTTCGGAGATCGTGGAGGAGCGCCTGCTCAAGGAGATCAGCCGCGGCGTACAGACCATTCAGTACCAGGTCGTCACGCTCCTTACCACCAACGGACAAGCTCCGTTCGTTACCGTGTTTATGTATCTCGGTGAGGCAAAGGACCCGCAACTCAAGCACGATCTTGCCCTCATTATCCGAGAGGTGCTTAACCAGCGCTGCCGCGGTGTGAAAAACGAGGCGGGTGTGTACGTAACTCCTGCATTCCCCAAGCTTATTTACGTTCTTGAGGAGGATAATATCCGCGAGGATTCCCCTTACTGGGATCTCACTCGCCTTGCCGCAAAATGCACCGCAAAGCGTATGGTTCCCGACTATATTTCCGAAAAGGTCATGAAGCGACTGAAGGTCGATGATAACGGCGACGGACAGTGCTATACCTGCATGGGCTGCCGCAGCTTCCTCACCCCGTGGGTCGATGAAAACGGAAAGGCGAAGTATTACGGACGCTTCAATCAGGGTGTTGTGACCATCAACCTGGTCGATGCTGCTTGCACCGCGACCGCAGAGGGCAGGGATATCGAGCGCTTCTGGCGCGTGCTTGACGAGCGCCTTGAGCTTTGCCACCGTGCGCTTCAATGCCGTCACGAGCGCCTTGAGGGCACGCTTTCCGATGCTGCTCCCATTTTGTGGCAGTACGGCGCACTTGCCCGCCTTGAAAAGGGTGAGCCGATCACCAAGCTCCTTCACGGCGGCTATTCCACCATTTCGCTCGGGTATGCGGGTCTTTGGGAGTGCGTATATGCCGTAACGGGTAAGAAGCTCACCGATCCCGAGGGTGAAAAATTCGGTCTTGCCGTGATGCAACGCCTCAATGACGCTTGTAAGAAATGGAAGGAAGCGGAGAATATCCACTATTCGCTTTACGGCACACCCCTTGAGTCCACCACCTATAAGTTTGCCAAGTGCCTGCAAAAGCGCTTTGGCAAGATCCCGGGCGTTACGGACAAGAGCTATATCACCAATTCCTATCATGTCCACGTGACCGAGGAGATCGATGCCTTCGAGAAGCTTGCCTTTGAATCGAAGTTCCAAGAGCTTTCTCCGGGCGGCGCGATCAGCTACGTTGAGGTGCCCAATATGCAGGATAACCTTGATGCGGTGCTTGAGGTTATGAAGTTTATTTACGATAACATTATGTACGCCGAGCTTAACACCAAGAGCGATTATTGTCAGGTATGTGGCTACGACGGAGAGATCATGATCGTGGAGGATGACGGCAAGCTGGTTTGGGAATGCCCGCATTGCCACAATCGTGATCAGAACAAAATGAACGTGGCGCGCCGCACATGCGGATATATTGGCTCGCAGTATTGGAACCAAGGACGCACGCAGGAGATCCGCGAGCGTGTGCTTCACCTTTGATATCTATGCATTACGGTGCAATTAAAAAGCGGGATATTGCAAACGGCCCCGGGGTGCGCGTGTCGCTGTTCGTTTCGGGCTGTACGCACCATTGCCCCGGTTGCTTTAACAGGGACACGTGGGATTTTGCGTACGGTGAGCCGTTTACCCCCCAAACGGAGCAGGAAATCATAGATCTTATGGCTCCACAATATATCAGCGGTCTGTCACTTCTCGGCGGTGAGCCGATGGAGGTGCAAAACCAGCGTGCGTTGCTGCCTCTTTTGCGTAAAATCAAAGCACAATACCCCACTAAAACCGTGTGGTGCTATTCGGGATACGTGCTCGAGGAGCTTGCGGGCGCATCCCGCGCACGGTGCGAGGTCACAGATGAGCTTCTTTCCCTTATAGACGTGCTGGTGGACGGCAGATTTATTGCGGCGAAAAAGGATATTCGTTTGCGCTTCCGCGGTTCATCCAATCAGCGTCTCATCGATCTTCGTAAAACGTGCGCCGCGGGCGAGATCGTTTTGTGGGATGACGGTGCAAAAAAATAGGTATATGTTCTCTTAAAGGGGGTGAGTCAAATGCAAAAATGCATTTGGTACTCACCCCTTCGGCTATACCCGGCAAAGCCAAGCTTGATCAGAGTGTCGTAAAAAATCAAAACGGCTCGCAAAAATGCAAAAAAACAGGTTAGCTATTGACTTTGCGGTCTTAAAGCGTTATAATAATATCATGTATGGTTGTCGTTTGCAGCGAGGAGGGAGTAAAGTATGACGCAAAAGGAGCTGGAGACACTGATCGCGGCAGCTGTGAAGGATTGCGATCTTGCCAATGCGGACATTCCTGCCATTGATTTGTATCTCGATCAGATCTTAAGCCTTGTTGCCGATAAAAACAGTAGTGCGTCCCCGCGCTACCGTGAGCGTGCTCTTACCAAGACCATGATCAACAATTACTCAAAGGACGGTCTTATCAGCCCCATTATAGGCAAAAAATACACGCACGAGCATATTATAGAAATGCTGCTTGTCTACGCGCTCAAAAACACGCTTTCCATCGGGGAGATTAAGCGCGTGCTGATGGGCGTGCGCAACGATTGTGCCTTCACGGGAAAGGAACTCACCGATGGCTATGGGCGCTTTCTTACCGTAAAGGAGCATAACCGCCACCGCGTGGGTGAGGCGGTAAAGGCACTGCTTGCAGCGGATGATCTTGATATTCGGGACGATCACGATTTCTTCGTTGCGTTGCTTGATATCGTATCCCTCTCGGCGTATTTAAAGACCGTGGCGCAGGAAATGCTGGAGGCGCGGTATACCGATCCTGACGAGGCGGAGCGCGAGCGTCGCGAGCGAGAGCGCACCGAAAAGCGTGAACGCGACGAGGCGCAAAAGGCGGAAAAGCGTGAGAGGAGCGAGAGGGAAAAGGAGGAGCGACGCAAGGAGAAAAAGCGTGTGCTGCCCGACCCTTCCGACTAAGACTATACTTCCCTTGAAATTCCCCCGTAGAATCCCATTTTGATTTTGAGAGGTGACGTATGAAACGTGTAAACCATCAAAAGGTTAAAAAGATCGCCACTTTGGTTCTTTTAGACCTGTGTACGATCCTGCTTGCTCTCTTCCTTGCGCATATTGCAATGTTTGGCCGTGTAAGTGATTTTTGGAACGATGTGCCGGGTATTATCGGCACGGTGGCGCTCACGCTGCTGCTGTTTGCTCTTTGCGGTCTTTACCGCATGCAGCGGAAAAACATTGGATTTGAGGAAATGCTGTGCATTTTCTTCGCGATGCTGTCCTCATTGGTCTGTGCGCTGCTCTTTAACTATTTTGCGCATCGGTTATCCGCGCGTGTGCTGGTGGTCGCATATCTTGTTTTGTTTAACGTAGTGTGCATTTCGCGCTACTGGTCTCGCTTTTCCCGTGCGTGGCGGTATCGGTTTAGGGGTCAAAAGGAGAAGATCCCCGTAATGATCGTGGGTGGCGGAGACGCCGGCTTTACCATCATTCGGGAAATGAAGACCTCGGATAAGATCTCATATATGCCACTTTGCGTGATCGACGACGATCCTGCCAAGCAAGGCACGCGCGTGTGCGGTGTTCGTGTGGTGGGAAAAACAGAGGCTATCGAGGAGATGGCGGTTAAATACGGCGTATCCCAAATTTTCGTGGCGATGCCCGCGGTGCCAAAGCAACGCGTCAGTGAGATCTGCGAGATCTGTGCACGCACGGGTCTGCGCGTGCGGATTCTGCCGGGTGTGTATCAAATGCTAAATGGCACTGCCATCACCAATCGGATACGCGATATCAACATTGAGGACCTGCTCGGCAGAGATCCTATTGCCGTAAACACGCGGGAGGTTTTCGGTTATATTGAAAACAAAAGTATACTGGTAACGGGTGGCGGCGGCTCTATCGGCAGCGAGCTGTGCCGACAGATCGCGGCACACAATCCTGCGATGCTTACCATCTTTGATATTTACGAGAACAATGCGTACGAAATAGAAATGGAGCTGCGTCGCAATTATCCGTATCTTAACCTAAAGGTCCTGATCGGAAGCGTGCGTGACGAAAAGCGTGTAAGTGATGTGTTCTGTGCGGTTTCTCCCGACATCGTGTTCCACGCCGCGGCACACAAGCACGTGCCCCTTATGGAGCACAGCCCTGCGGAAGCAATTAAAAACAATGTATTTGGTACGTATAACGTAGCAAAGGCGGCAAGCGATTTCGGTGCAGAGCGCTTTGTGATGATCTCCACTGATAAGGCTGTAAACCCCACAAACGTGATGGGCGCCAGCAAGCGTATTTGTGAAATGATCGTGCAAAGCTTTGCGCGAAGCGGTTCTAAAACCGATTACGTGGCTGTGCGCTTCGGCAACGTGCTTGGCAGCAACGGCAGCGTGATCCCCTTGTTTAAGCGTCAGATCGCTGAGGGCGGACCCGTTACCGTTACACACAAGGATATTATCCGATATTTTATGACTATACCCGAGGCTGTTTCCTTGGTGCTGCAGGCGGGCGCTTATGCCACGGGCGGCGAAATATTCGTCCTTGATATGGGTGAGCCTGTGAAGATCCTCACGCTTGCAGAAAATCTTATCCGTCTTTCGGGCTATAAGCCTTATGAGGAGATCAACATTGCCTTTACGGGTCTTCGCCCCGGCGAAAAGCTCTATGAGGAGCTGCTGATGAATGAAGAGGGGATGCAAAAAACGCCCAACCAAAAGATCTATATCGGGCAGCCGATCGATTTTGACAGCGAGGAGCTTTCCAAGACCCTTGACAAAATGCGAGAGGTGGCACAGGTAAATGATAATGCCACACTCCTGACTCTTATTAAACAGCTTGTGCCCACGTACCGTGCGGACGAGCGTACCGTCAAAGACAATAAGCGATGATAAGGAGCATACAATGAACGAACAAGAAAAAACATATGAAATTTCCCTTGGTCTGCTGCTGACTGTATTGCGCCACAGCATTCTTTGGCTGCTGATCGCCGCAGTGGTGGGCGCAGGCGCTGCATTTGGCTTCACCAAGCTTTTGATCTCACCCATCTATTCCTCCGCGGCGCAGTTTGCGGTGGAAAACACGTCCGCGCAAGCAGGCGTGATGAATAGCGGATATCAGACGGGTGCCGTGCAGTATGCCGCGAACTACGCAAATGAGGTGAAGGGAAACGTTTTCCTCAATGAGATCCTCACGGCGTATAATCAAAAATTTGATAAAGATATGACCTTAAAGGAGTTGGTAGAGAGGGTCTCCACCTCCTCTGACAGCTCGTTGCCTGTCTTTACCGTGCGCGTTTCCTCTGTGGATCGTCAGGAGGCATATGATATTTTGCAGGTGATCGAGGAGAATGCCCCCACGCTTTTGCTTAACGAAAGCACCAAAACGTACGCGAATATCAAGCTGATCGAGTACGGACATCTTGCCGAGTCTCCCGATTCGCCCAATACGGTGATGAACACCGCCATCGGTGGCGTGCTCGCCGTGGTGATCGTTTATGTGATCTGCTTCCTCAAAGCATTTCTTGATAAGACCGTCTATGATGAGGAGATGCTAAAAAGCACCTGCAATCTGCCTGTTTTGGGGCAGATCCCCTCCTGGAGCAGCAGGAAGCGGGATGCTAAAAAGCTTTCCGGTGCTCAATTCGATAACAAGCAGGGCGCAAAGCGTATAGACCGTGATTACGGTGAAAAATTGCTGGGCAAGGAAACTCCTTTTTCCATTGCGGAGTCATTCAGGACCTTGCGTACAAACCTTACGTATGTACCGCTTAAGGTCGGTGAATGCCCCGTCTTTGCTGTGACCTCCGGCTTTGCGGGTGCGGGTAAGAGCTTGGTTATTGCAAACGTCGCCATCAGCTTTGCTCAGCTTGGCAAAAAGGTGTTGCTGATCGACGCGGACATGCGCTGCCCGACGCAGCATAAGATCTTTGCCATATCCGGCGAAGGGCACGGGCTTTCCGAAGCACTCGCGGGAATTGAGGAGAAGCCCTTTGAAAACGGTGTAGTAAAGGGCGTGAGGGAGGGCCTTGACCTGATGACGTGCGGGCACATTCCGCCCAATCCCTCAGAGCTGCTTGCTTCCGAGAGGATGGAGGCATTACTCAATGAGGCAAAATCTCTTTACGACTATGTGCTTATCGATCTGCCACCACTTCTTGAAACCGCAGATGCGGGTGTTATTACCAAGCATGTGTCAGCGTATATCATCGTTATACGTGCAGGGTATTCCAAGATCGATGCTGTAAAGCAGGTGGTGAACGACGTTCAGGGTATGCGCGCAAACGTGGCAGGCTTTGTCCTCAATGACGTGAATGCACGCGGCACGTTCGGATACTATTCTCATTACAGCTCTTACAGCAAATACGGCAAATATACCTACCGTCCCAAGGACGATCGCTGATATCTTGCCGTGAAAGGAACTTTTATGAGGACTGTTGTTAAGAAATACGGGGCGGAGCTTTACCGTGATCTGCTGTCAATTTCGGTGTTTCTTGTGGCGGTCCTCTCCGGGGGCGAAACCGCAAACCTCGCCCCCTTTGTCGTTGCGCTGGTGCTTTTACTGTGTGCGGGGCTTTTGGTGCTAAGATCCACACGGTATCTTACCTTGCCATTCCTTCTTTTGTCGTTGCTTCTTGTTTTTTGCTATGATTCCTTTTCCGTTTTCATCGGATATATCTGGCTGCTTCCCATTGTGGTGGTGTCGCTTGCCGTATACCTTGTAAGGAAAAAGCCGCCTTTCGCGCGCGGCGCTTCGCTCCTGCCTCTTGTACTGGTGAGCGTGGCGACTCTTCTCGGTGGTATTGGAATGATATCCCCTGAGGATTATTTTCGCCCTGCGTCCTTGGTGTTTATGGCGGGCCTTGGCCCCGGGCTCATTCTTTCTTATTGGATCATGAAAAACGAGCTAAGGGATGCGTGTGATCGCGAGCTCTTTTTGGGAGACCTTCTCCGGTGGGGGCTGGTCGCCGCCGCAGTAGTCTTTTATTACACGATACCCATTATGGTGCAAAATAAGAGCTTTTATCTTTCTTCCGCGCCGCAGTGGAGCAACAACATTGCCACTATGCTGATGATCGCATTGCCCGCAACGCTTGCCACAAAGGATCGGCGTTTCTATCATTATGGATTTGCTGCAGTCTTGTTTGCGGCAGCAGTGATGACAGGCTCCCGCGGCGGGCAGCTGCTGGTGGGCGTGGAGCTGATCGCTTGCATGCTTTTGACATGGAGAAGCGAAACCGACTACGTAAAAAGAATGTGGAGTCGAACCCTGTTTATTTATGCTGTTATGGCAGTCGGATATTTGATGGGAATCATCCTTTATAATGCGATGCGGGGCGGCTTCGTTCACGACGATGAGGCTCGCATTGGATTGTTTGCGCGTGGCTTTTCGGATTTCCTTGAAAATCCGCTGTTTGGCAGCGGCATTGGGTATCGCGGCAATGCAGATCTTTACAGCGGCAAGCAGGGAACCATCAATTGGTATCATATTTTCTTCTCACAGGTGGTGGGGGGGCTTGGCATCTGCGGTATTCTTGCTTGGGGCTATCAGTTATATACAAGGGCACGCCTTGCGTGGCGCGCGCGCCACTCTCACATAGTGTATTTAGCACTGTGCTATCTCGGGCTCTTTTTGATGTCGATGGTAAACCCCGGCGAATTTTGCCCCGTGCCATATGCCTTCCTTGCCGTTTGTCTCTTTGCGGCACTTGAAAATCACATAGAGCAGCATACGACAAACGAGAACGCGGAATAAAAAAGCTGTACACCAAAGCAGGGTGTACAGCTTTTTTGTCATAAAGGACGCATTTTTGTTCTGAAAATGACAAAAAAATGTAAAAAAAACGGGGAAAATGGCGAAATGCAACTTCTGGTTGCAAAAACTTCCAAGAAAAGTTGATTGCAAACGAGATATGATCTTAATATAATATAATTGTGTAGTTTGTGCTGTGAGGTTTTCACTCTATTATTCGCGTATAGGTTCAAATTTTGGTTTTAGTGGGAGAACAGTATGACAATCGGTAAAAAAATTACAAAGCTGCGTACGGAAAACGGTATGTCGCAGGAGCAGCTGGCAGAGCAGCTTGGCGTTTCAAGGCAATCGGTGTCCAAGTGGGAGATGGATCAGGCATTGCCGCAGGTCGATAAGCTTGTGCGCATCGCAGACCTATTTGATATTTCCGCAGACGCGCTTTTACGCGAGCAGATGAGTCTGCCCCGTGCAGTACCGACTTTGGGTACAACGCATAAATATTTCGGCACAGATGGCTTCCGCGGTGAGGCGAACGTAACGCTTACCTCTATGCAGGCATATCGGATCGGAAGATTTCTTGGCTGGTATTACAGCTCTCGGCTGTCGGGGTGTGAGAAAAACGGATATAAACCGCGTATCGTGATCGGCAAGGATACGCGCCGTTCGAGCTATATGCTGGAATATTCTATCGTAGCAGGCATTACCGCTTCCGGTGCAGATGCCTATATGCTGCACGTGATCACAACGCCCGGTGTCTCTTACGTCACGCGGCAGGATTCCTTTGATTGCGGTGTTATGATCACTGCCTCGCATAACCCCTATTATGACAACGGCATTAAGATCGTGAACCGATACGGAGAAAAGCTTGCCGATGATATCGTTTCTCTGGTTGAGGCGTATCTTGATGGTGATGTTGCGGCGCTTGGTATAACCGGCGCGGATCTGCCGCTTGCACAAAGAGAGCGGATCGGTGCCATTCACGACTATGTTTCGGGCAGAAACCGTTACATCGGGTATTTGATATCGCTAGCATCCAATTCCTATAAAAATTTGAAGATCGGTCTTGACTGTGCAAACGGTGCATCCTGGAGCATCGCGCGTGCGGTGTTCGGGGCGCTTGGTGCACACACGTATATCGTGGGTGCCGATCCGGATGGCACTAACGTAAACGACGGGTGCGGCTCTACACATATTGAGGGGCTGGTAAGTCTTGTAAGGGAGCAACATCTTGATCTCGGCTTTGCATTTGACGGTGATGGCGACAGGTGCATTGCCGTAGATGAAAAGGGAAATGTAGTGGACGGCGACGGGATACTCTATATTCTTGCAAATCGTCTTAAGCTGCGTGGGCTGCTGAGCGATAATTGCGTCGTCAGCACCGTTATGTCAAACAGCGGTCTTGCTCCCTCTCTCAAAAAGATAGGGATACGTTGTGAGGAAACCGATGTGGGAGATAGATTTGTATATGAGCGTATGCAGCAAAACGACTATGCGCTCGGTGGCGAGCAGTCGGGACACATCATTCTTAAAAAATACGCCACCACAGGAGATGGGCTTCTCACAGCACTTATGCTAACGGAAGAGGTGTGCGATGCAAAGCGAACGCTCTCGCAGCTTGTCGAGCCTTTGATGCTTTATCCGCAGTATATGAAAAGCGTTGCAGTGAAGGATAAGGCGGCGGTGCTTGCCGACAAACGCGTCCTTGCTGCGCTGTCACGTGTTGAAGATATGATCGGGACTGCGGGAAGAGTGCTTCTGCGCCAAAGCGGCACAGAGCCTGTGATCCGCATTATGGTCGAATGTGCAGACGCAACGCGGTGCGCGGAATATGCAGACCTTATTATACAAGAGATTGCAAGCAACGGCCATATGGTCGAGTAAAGGAGAGATAATTATGTGTGGTATTATTGGATACACAGGTGAGCGCGAGGTCATTCCCGTTTTGCTTGAGGGGCTTTCTTCTCTTGAATATCGTGGATACGATTCGGCAGGTATTGCCGTACACAAGGATGGGCTCCGCACCGTAAAAGCGAAGGGTCGAATCAGTGCCCTTGCGGAAAAGCTGGAGGCGCAGAGTGACCTTTCCGATGCGCACTGCGGTATTGGGCATACCAGATGGGCAACGCACGGCGCACCCTCGGACGCAAATTCGCACCCCCACGGCACGGATCGCGTAGCATTGGTACACAACGGTATTATTGAAAATTATGATGAGATCGGCGCGTTTTTGCGCGAAAAGGGCTACACGTTCCTGTCCGAAACTGACACGGAGACCGCAGCCAAGCTGATAGATTATTATTACGGCATTAGCGGAGATCCTGTCACGGCGATCTTTTCTGCCATAAGGATGATACGCGGTGCGTATGCCTTTGGGATCTGCTTTTCCGATTATCCCGAGCGTATTTATGCGATTCGCCGTGACAATCCCTTGATCGTGGCAACCACCAAAACAAGTGGACTGATCGCATCCGACGTTACCGCCGTTTTGGCACATACCAAAAGCTATTATCGACCCGAGGAGGGCGTTTTGGCGGTATTAGATGCGGGACGGGTATTGTTTTTGAATGAACAGGGACAGGAGATCGCCGAGAAGCTTGAAACCGTAGAATGGAATGTGGAAGAGGCAAAAAAGGGAGGATATCCTCACTTTATGCTTAAGGAGATCTTCGAGGAGCCCGAAGGTATTTTGCATACCGTGCGCCCACTTTTGAAGGACGGTCTGCCTTATTTTGGCATCAAGGAAATGGACACGGCGTTTTTATCTCGCTTCCGTGCTATCCATATCGTTGCTTGCGGTACGGCAATGCACGCAGGACTTGTGGGCAAAAATATGATCGAGCGTCTTGCACGTATTCCGGTTCGCGTGGAGATCGCCAGCGAATTCCGCTACCGTGACCCTATTTTGCATAAGGACGATCTTGTTATTTTGCTTTCTCAATCGGGTGAGACCGCAGATACGCTAGCGGCGCTCCGTCACGCCAAGTCAAAGGGCGTCTACACGCTTGCCATCGTCAACGTGATCGGCTCAACGGTGGCACGTGAGGCGGACAGCGTGCTTTACACGATGGCAGGACCTGAGATCGCGGTGGCAAGCACCAAGGCATACAGTGTGCAATGTGCGATCCTTTACTTGCTTGCTTTGCGCCTTGCTCTCTTACACGACAAATTAAGTGCAGACACGGTGCGTGATATTTGCCAAAGCTTGCAAACCGAAGTGCCTGAGGCGATCAAAAAAGTGCTCCAAATGGACGAGACCATTCGCGACTGTGCTAAGGAGCTGGTAAACGCGGAGCATATCTTTTATATCGGGCGCGGTATTGACTGTGATATTTGCACGGAGGCTTCCCTCAAATTAAAGGAGATCTCTTATATTCACAGTGAAGCATATGCAGCGGGAGAGCTGAAGCACGGCACGATATCCTTGGTGGTAGACGGCACACCCGTGGTTGCCCTTTGTACCGTCCCCGCCCTTGCCGAAAAGATGCTTTCGGGCATTCGCGAGGTCGCTTCTCGCGGCGCAAAGGTGCTGGCGGTTGTGGCAAAGGAGGTGGCTATCAGTGCGGATCTTCCGGCTGAGCGCTGCATCGTTTTGCCTCAAACTTCGGAATTGCTCGCACCGTTTGCGGCTGTTGCGGTCATGCAGCTGCTTGCCTATCACGTTTCGGCACTCAAGGGTCTTGACGTAGATAAGCCCCGTAATCTTGCCAAATCGGTTACGGTGGAATAAGAATATGTTATAAAAAAGAGCGATCTTACCCTGCTTGGGGCAAGATCGCTTTTTTTAACTTTCAAGTTGCCTGCCAAGGAAGCCCGCCGCCGTTTGGATCAGCTTGCTTTCCACGTCGGAAACAGGAACGGTGCGCTCGCTCTTGTCGCCTCCGCTAAGGGATACGACACATCCAACGATATCGCCCTCGGCAAGAATGGGCATAGCACAGCTCACCGTGTGACTGCCGCCATCCTTGATGGCGTTGATGCGCTCCATGCCCTCGCGCCAGACGTACAGCGTGCGCCCCTCGATCACCTTTTCAAGCGCCTCGGAAAGGGGCTTTTCGCCATATTCCTTGCGCGGCACACCAGCCGTTGCGATCACTGCATCTCGATCGCAGATCACCACAGAAAGTGAGCAGGTCTTGTGCAGCGTTTCTGCATATTCGCCTGCAAAGGAAGCAAGCTCGCCAATGGGAGAATATTTTTTGAAAATGACCTCTCCCTCGCGGTCAGTATAAATTTCAAGCGGGTCACCCTCGCGAATGCGCATGGTTCTTCTTATTTCCTTTGGAATAACGACTCTGCCGAGGTCGTCAATTCTCCTAACTATCCCTGTTGCTTTCATCTATATAAAATCTCCTTGTTTTGCATTTTTGTGTGCTGACAAGGATATTGTTTGCAACAGAGGCGAAAATTATCCATAACACTCCGTGGATTTATCACCTTTATTTGCTGTTTTGACAAAAATTTGTCAGAACCCTTGACAACACCATTTGCAAGGTTTATAATGTATTTTAATTAATAATTATACAGCCCAAATGCTTTGGCTGATCGGAGGTTTGATATGAACAGAGTTTATAACTTTTCTGCAGGTCCTTCCATGCTTCCGCTGCCCGTTCTTGAAAAGGCAGCAGCAGAGCTGATCGTGTACGGTGATTCCGGCATGTCCGTGATGGAAATGTCGCACCGTTCCCCCGAGTATGAAGCGATCATTGCCGATGCGGAGGCTATGCTTCGCCGCTTGATGAACATTCCCGAAAATTATAAGGTGCTGTTCCTGCAGGGCGGTGCGTCCACGCAGTTTGCGGCAGTGCCCCTTAACCTCATCGGTCGCACGGGTAAGGCTGACTATGTGGTTTCCGGTCAGTTCTCAGGCAAGGCGTTTTCGGAAGCACAGAAGATGGGGTATGACGTGGTTTGTGCCGCCACCACCAAGGCGGATAATTTTGACCACATTCCCGCCCTCACGCGCGATATGTTCCGCCCCGGTGCCTCATACGTGCATATCTGGTACAACAACACCATTTACGGTACGAAATACGCCGATATTCCCGACACAGGTGATATTCCGCTGGTTGCCGATATGTCCTCTTGCATCCTCTCCGAGCCCGTTGACGTCAGCCGCTTCGGCGTGATCTATGCAGGCGCACAAAAGAATATGGCACCCGCAGGTCTTACCATCGTGCTCGTGCGCGAGGATCTTCTCGAATATGCCGATCCCAAAATGCCCACCATGCTCGAGTGGAAGACCATGGCAGAGAACGGCTCTATGTACAACACGCCCCCCTGCTATACCATTTACATGGCAAAGCTTGTGTATGAATGGTTGCTTTCCATCGGCGGTCTTTGTGAGATGAAGAAGTACAACGAGCAAAAGGCAGCTGTGCTGTACGATTATCTCGACAGCCAGGAGTATTACGTGGCACCCGTGAAGAAAGGCAGCCGTTCGATGATGAACGTGACCTTTGTGACGGGCGATGCGGAGCTGGATAAAAAGTTTGCAAAAGAGGCTGCGGCTAAGGGACTTAAGAATCTCAAGGGTCATCGTTCGGTTGGCGGTATGCGTGCCTCGATCTATAACGCAATGCCCACGGAGGGCGTTGAAAAGCTGGTGGCGTTTATGAAGGAATTCGCCGCCGCCAATCCCAAAGCCTGAAAGGATATTAAATAAAAATGAAAAACATTCTCTTACTCAATAAGATCGCAAAGGTCGGCACCGATTGCCTGGACGCCGCCGTTTACAACATCGGCACCGAGGTCGATGCTCCCGAGGGCATTATGGTGCGCTCTGCCAAGATGCACGACATGGTGTTTAATAAGGAGCTGCTTGCCATCGCTCGCGCAGGTGCGGGCGTGAACAATATTCCCGTTGAGCGCTGCGCCGACGAGGGCATCGTGGTGTTCAACACGCCCGGCGCCAATGCCAACGGCGTAAAGGAGCTTGCCATTTGTGCGCTCCTGCTTGCTTCGCGTAAGATCGTTGAGGGCGTAAATTGGGCAAAGTCGCTCGCAGGCACGGCTGACGTCGCAAAGCAGGTCGAGGCAGGGAAATCCGGCTTTGCCGGCACTGAGATCATGGGGAAGACGCTTGGCGTTATCGGCCTTGGTGCGATCGGCGGTCTTGTGGCAAACGCGGCAGTTGCGCTTGGTATGAAAGTGATTGGCTGTGATCCTTATCTCTCGGTTGCAGGTGCTTGGAATCTTGACAGCCATATCGAAAAGGCAGCAACCTATGAGGAGGTCTATGCCAAGGCGGATTACATTACGCTTCATGTGCCCGCGACTGAGACCACCACGGGCATGATCAATGCCGCTACCATCGCACAGATGAAGGACGGCGTCAAGATCATCAATCTGGCTCGCGGCGAGCTTGTAAGCTCTGCCGATCTTGCCGCTGCAATGGAGTGCGGTAAGATCTCTGCTTATGTGACTGACTTCCCGAATGATGAAACGGTTCAGATCCCCGGCGTTGTGACGATTCCTCACCTTGGCGCTTCGACCGAGGAGTCCGAGGACAACTGCGCCGTGATGGCAGCTGAGGAGCTTGACGAGTATATTCGTTACGGTAATATCCGCAACAGCGTGAATTACCCCGCAGTGGCAATGCCCGTTACCACCAAATACCGCGTATGCGTTCTGCACGCAAACGTGCCTGCGGTGCTTGCCAACATTTCTTCGGTGATGGCAAAGGACGGTATCAATATCGAGAATATGACCAACAAGTCAAGAGGCGAGAACGCCTACACCATTCTTGAGGTCAACGATGCGGTGACTGCAGAGGCGGAGCAGGACATCGTCGCGCTTGAGGGTGTGCGTCGCGTCAGAACCATTTGCTTTAACGCTTAAATACATAAAGAGGCTGCGCCGTTGGCGCAGCCTCTTTAAATTTGCATGTCCCCCTTGCAAACGGGGGCATAATATGGTATAATAAACGACAGGTATAATAACAATTACGCAAAGGAATGCCGCAGGTGCGGCGGGAGGTACTTTTGATCATTGCACTGGAAAACGCGAGACACGCGCTGATCGATATGCGTGAAAAATTAGTGGATCTCGGTGGAGCGCTCCGCGTGGAGGATCTTTCCGCGCGCGTGGCAGAGCTGGAGCAAAAAACAGCAGATCCCGGCTTTTGGTCCGATCCCAACTCCTCAAAGGTGCTGCAGGAATTAAAGCGCAGCAAGGATACGGTTGCGGATTACGAGGCACTCTGTGCCCGCCTTGAGGATGCTATCGTCCTTTCCGAAATGGCGATCGAAGCGGAGGATGAAAGCTGTGTTGAGGAGGTAGAGGGCGAGCTTGCTGCCATTCAAACGGCTGAGGAAACGCAGCGTATGGAGGTGCTTCTTTGCGGTGAATACGACCGCAGCAATGCCATCGTATCCTTCCATCCGGGTGCGGGTGGCACCGAGGCACAGGACTGGGCACAAATGCTGTACCGCATGATCACGCGTTGGGCAGAGCGCAAGGGCTTTAAATATAAGCTGGTCGATTGGCTTGACGGCGATATGGCGGGGATCAAGAGCGCTACGATCATGGTGGAGGGCAACAATGCCTACGGGTATCTGAAAAGTGAGAACGGTGTGCACCGCTTGGTGCGTGTTTCTCCCTTTGATGCCGCAGGTAGACGGCAAACCTCCTTTGCTTCCATCGAGGTCATGCCTGAATTTGAGGACGTGGATGCCGTTGAGATCCGCGAGGAGGATATTGAGGTCACGGCACACCGTTCCAGCGGTGCGGGCGGTCAGCATATCAACAAAACAGACTCCGCCATTCGTATTCTTCATAAAAAGACGGGCATCGTTGTCGGCTGCCAGACCGAACGCAGCCAGCTGCAAAACAAGGAAACAGCTATGAAGATGCTGAAGGCAAAGCTGATGGAGATCAAGCTGCGTGAGCGTCTTGATACCATTGAGGAGATACAGGGAAATAAGGTAAACATTGAGTGGGGCTCGCAGATCCGTTCCTACGTGTTTATGCCATATACGCTTGCAAAGGATACCAGAACCGGCTTTGAAAACGGCAATATCGGCGCGGTAATGGACGGTGATATTGACGGCTTTATCAATGCATATCTCAAAATGAATGCCGGCGAATAAAGGGGGCTTGCAAACATGAAACGTGAAAACAGGGAAATGCTGGGGATCGCGGGCTTTTTCTCCGCGCTCATCCTTTCCTTTGCTCTTGTGGTGCTTTCCATTCGAAAAAGGAGCGTGACGGGGGCTGTATGTGCACTGATCGCTGCTGCGGGTAGCTCCGCCTCGATCTGTGTGTTGCTCACACGCTTGTTCGCCCCGGATACGGAGGGTGAGCACGTTGTGGAAGCCGCCACGGATGCGTCTGATATAGAGCTTTTTTCAGCCGACGAGGTGGATGACGCGATGGGTCATATGTATGACGCACTGGGTGACAGATGTGAGGGGACGCGGTAAAGGAAGCTTTTTCCGTCCCAGAGCTTCAAAGGATGATGGGGTCTGAGGCGGAGCGTTAAACAACTAAGAAGATCTTAAGAAGGGAGTGACATGCGTGAAGGGAATGCTGCGGTGCATTTCGGCACTTTTACTTGTGGTGCTGCTTGCAACGTTTTGCCTGTGGCGATATGAAAAAATAGATACCGTTACGGCATATCTTAGCGATGCTATGGCACGTCTTGACCTTCTCACTACCCTCACCGGGCAAGGAACTGATCCGGGTGGCAATGCCAATGGCGCGCCCCCCGCACACAGCGACCCCGGCAGTGACTATTCGGATTTTAATCCCACAGATGCGATCGACGAATCACTTTTATTGGCACTTCGTGTGGGACTTGAGGAGCTTCAAGAGGAGATCGATCTCACAGCCGTTTCGCCCGCCCCCACAAAGGACGCGGTAAAGGCGGCGATGGCATCGATCATATATTCCTCTCCTCAGTTCTTTTATCTTCATTCGGCTTATAGCATCTCTTCGATGTCGGACGGCAGCGTACAAAGCGTTAAGCCGACCTATACCGCTACCAAGGACGAGATCGCCACGATGCGCGTGAGGTACGAGGCGGCACTTTCCGAGATCGTGTCGGGTGCGCCGCAGGATGGCACGGACTTCGACAAGGTCCTTTACTTACACGACTATTTCATTAAAAATTATAGCTATGACGATGCGCTTGTGATCCGCGATGCCTATAACTTTTTCACCCAAAAAAAAGGCGTGTGTCAGGCGTATATGCTTGCCCTTATCGCGGCGGCAGAGCGCCTTGGCGTGGAATCGTTGCCTGTCACAAGTGATGCCATGAAGCACGCGTGGAATTTGGTTAAGCTCGGCGATGCGTGGTATCACGTGGACCTCACGTGGGACGACGCAAAAAGCCTCCCTACGCTTGTTTCCTACACGTACTTCTTGCAAAGCGACGCGGGGCTGACCGCCATCGATGCCGCACGGGAGGAAAAGGATCGCCACAGAAGCTGGACAGCGGCAGTGGGGGCGAGCGACACGACGTACGATGCGGCTGTTTTCCGTCGCGCAAACACACCCATTATCAAGCATAACGGTGTTTATTATTGCACGGGTAAGGCTGAAAATACAGCGAGTGGCGCGCGCGGTGTGATCTATGCGGGCGAAAGTGTGACTGCAATGCAACCGATTCGCGAGATCACAGGCGGATACTGGTTGGCGCAAAACGGATACTATTATACCGATTGTTACGCAGGGCTTGCCGCTATCGGTGATCATCTTTACTATCATTCGGGCAATTCGATCTGCCGCATTGCCCTCGATAATACCGGTGATTATCGTGTATACCTTGTGACAGATCTTGCCGCGGGCGAGAGCGTTTACGGCTTTTTGGGGGTCGAGGATGGCAAGCTCTCCTATCTCGTTGCCAGAACTCTGAGTGCTAATGAATATCGCATAGGTATATACTCTCTCACATCATAAAAAGACAGGCAACGGTGTTGCCTGTCTTTTTATTGTATATTATTTTGCCACTACGCGGCGGTAGCTTTTCTTGCCCCGCTTGACCAGTAATCCCTCGGCAAGCTCTGTCTTGGTGTAGGTTTTGGCAATATCCGTTACCTTTTCGCCCTCGACTGTTATGCCACCCTGCTGCACGTTGCGGCGCGCCTCGGATCTCGACACGCAAAGCGAGGATTTTACCAAGAGCGTGAGAATGTCAATGGCACCGTCCACAAGATCCTCGTCGGAAAGCTCGGTGGTGGGGGCGTCGGCAGCAGACCCTGCGCCAAACAGCGCCTTTGCGCTCGCCTCGGCTTTCACCGCCTCCTCCTCGCCGTGCACGAGCTTGGTCAGCTCAAAGGCAAGGATCTCCTTTGCGCGGTTCAGCTGCTCACCCTGCCACGTGTCCATCTTGTCGATCTCCTCAAGTGGCAGGAAGGTCAGCATACGGATGCATTTCAAAACGTCGGCGTCGCCCACGTTGCGCCAGTACTGATAAAATTCGTAGGGCGTGGTCTTTTCTGGATCCAGCCATACCGCGCCGCTTGCGGTCTTGCCCATCTTTTTGCCCTCGGAATTAAGGAGCAGAGTAATGGTCATAGCATACGCGTCCTTGCCAAGCTTTTTGCGGATCAGCTCCGTGCCGCCCAGCATATTCGACCACTGGTCGTCGCCGCCAAATTGCATATTGCAGTTATAGGTCTTGTAAAGGTGATAGAAGTC
>JAZOCO010000032.1:0-16020 GCA_045596505.1 Eubacteriales bacterium | reverse complement strand
ACCTCTATTACCGCCAAACGGCGGCATCTCACGCAAAACGGGTGTCGTTTTGTCCTCGCGTAACGGGCGAGAGCGTCACAGCCTACTAGATTTATATCTTTCAGTGTGCAACTCGCGAATGTACTTGGGCAAGCAGCACTCTCCGTTTTGCACCAACCAACGGCTCTCTTTGCAGCACTCGCCTGCTTACTCTTTCGGTCATCGTCTTTAGCCGCAAGGGAATCGAACACACAAGGTTTTCATCTGCAAATATTTGTCTATCCGTCAGCAAAAAGCCTTGTAATATCCGCATATTGCTTCGGCTTTTCGCTTTGTCTAGCCAAAATATTTGCGGGATGAAAAAACTGGTTTCCACCCTGCGGCAAATAAATTTTTGATGGATTTTGACGTGGCAAGGCACAGATAAGTGTGACTTTTCAAGCCTTGACACGGTAAAAGACGCGGAAATTTACCGCCGCAGGGCTTATGTGTTTGATTTCCTTGCGGCTACTTGTAGTATAGCACACCTTTTTTTTCTTGTCAAGTCGCCTCGCCATTTTTTTAGCCGCTCTTGACTTTTTGGGTGTTTTGATATAAAATAATATATTGATATAGTGTTCCGCAGGGGCACCTTGGAGGTGGCGTTATGAAACAAAATCTGTTGCAGCAAATGACTGCGCGTATGTCCGAATTCTCTAAAGGACAACGCCTGATCGCACAATATATTTTAGAGCATTACGATCGCGCCGCATATATGACTGCCTCTCGCCTTGGTGCGCTGGTGGAGGTTTCGGAATCGACCGTTGTGCGCTTTGCTAATGAGCTTGGGTTTATGGGCTACCCCGAAATGCAGCGCGCCATGCAGGAGCTGGTAAGGACCAATCTCACCGCCGCACAGCGTATGGCAGTGGCGGACGATCTTTACGATAAAGACCATATTCTCGATCACGTGTTGGGGGCGGATGCGGATAAGATCCGTCAGACGCTGGAGGGGATCAACCGTGAGGCGTTTTCCTTGGCAGTGGCAAAGATCGTGTCGGCACGTAATATCTATATCCTCGGGGTGCGCTCCTCGGCTGCCCTGGCGGATTTTCTCACCTTTAACTTTCGAATGATGTTTGACAACGTCCGCCCCGTGGAGGGGACCACGGGCACGGAGATCTTTGAGCAGCTGCTCGGGATCGGCAGCGAGGACGTGCTGATCGCCATAAGCTTCCCGCGTTACTCCAAGCGCACCGTGCGCGCCGTTGAGTTTGCGCATCGCGCAGGCGCTGACGTGGTGGCACTGACGGACAGTGTGACCTCGCCCCTTGCCGCTGACTGCGATCAACTCCTGATCGCCCGCAGCGATATGGCTTCCTTTGTGGATTCGCTGGTTGCCCCTCTTAGCATCATCAATGCGATGGTTGCGGCTGTTTCTATGGAACGACCCGACGAGGTCAGTGCGCGCCTTCACCGTCTGGAAACCATCTGGGACGAATACGACGTATACGATAAGAATAACGGATGATGGATAAGGGTGCTTTGAAGGTGGCCGTCGTAGGCGGGGGTGCTGCGGGAATGATGGCGGCGATCCACGCCGCGCGCCTTGGTGCTGCGGTCACGGTTTTTGAGAAAAACGACCGCCCCGGCAGAAAGCTTCGTATCACGGGCAAGGGTAGGTGCAATCTTACCAATCACTGTACACGTGACGTTTTTTTTGCGAGTATTACGGGAAACGCTCGCTTCCTTTACTCCGCTTGGGATCGCTTTTCTGCGGAGGATACAGAGACGTTTTTTGAAGAGCTGGGCGTGCCGCTGAAGGTAGAGCGCGGCAATCGCGTTTTCCCCGTATCAGATCAGGCGACCGACGTGGTGGACGCGCTTGTCCGTGAATGTAAAAGGACAGGTGCTCAGATCACACACGCGTGCGTTGAAGATTTGCTTTTTGAAAACGGACGGGTAACGGGCGTTTGCATAAAGGGCACACCCCACGCCTTTGATGCCGTGATCGTAGCGACGGGTGGTGCATCGTATCCGTTGACGGGCTCAACGGGCGATGGATATCGCTTCGCCGCACACGCGGGGCACACGGTCGTGCCGCCAACGCCCTCGTTGGTGCCGCTGGTGGAGGAGGGGAGCTTTTGTGCCGCAGTGCAGGGGCTTTCGCTGCGAAATGTGCGGCTTACCGCGTGGGATACCGAGAGGGGGAAGGCGGTTTTTGAGGATTTTGGCGAGATGCTCTTTACGCATTATGGCATTTCCGGTCCGCTTGTACTCAGTGCATCCGCGCACCTTGCCGATATGGGTAAGGGACGGTATGAGATATGGATCGATCTCAAGCCCGCACTTGATGAAAAGACGCTTGATGTACGGCTGCTCTCAGATTTTAAAAAATACCAAAATCGCGATTTTTTGAATGCCCTCGGGGATCTGTTGCCCCAAAAGCTGATCGAGCCACTGGTGCGCCTGTCGGGGATCGACGCGCACAAAAAGGTCAATGCGATCACAAGAGAGGAGCGCCACACGCTGCTGCTGCTCTTAAAAAAGCTTCCCATAAGGATCCGCGGCTTTCGCCCCGTTGCTGAGGCGATCGTTACAAAGGGCGGCGTTTCACTTGCAGAGGTGTCACCCCGCACTATGGCATCGAGGCGCGCGAAGGGGCTTTATTTTGCGGGCGAGGTCCTTGATCTTGACGCCTATACGGGCGGATTTAATTTGCAGATCGCGTTTTCCACCGCAGTCCTGGCGGGCGAGAGTGCGGCGTGTGCCATAGAATGAGCTTGAAAAAAGGAGAAGTCATATGATCAGAATTGCTATCGACGGTCCGAGCGGTGCGGGAAAAAGCAGCATTGCAAAAGCAGTTTCCGCAAGACTTGGCATCGTTTACGTGGATACCGGTGCGCTTTATCGCACAGTGGGGTATTATGTAAGAGAGCACGGCTTTGCCCGCACCGATAACGAGGGCATCGTGTCTTGTCTACCTCATATCCATATCGAGGTGCGCTATGTAAACGGCGCACAGCACGTGTATTTAAACGGCGAGGATCTTGGCGACCGCATCCGCGAGCCCGAGATCTCTATGTACGCCTCTGCCGTTTCCGCTGTGCCCGCGGTGCGAGAATTTTTGCTGGATACGCAGCGGGACATTGCCGCGAAAAACAGTGTCATTATGGATGGGCGTGATATCGGCACGGTCATTTTGCCGCACGCTGACGTGAAGATCTTTCTGACCGCCTCAAACGAGGCGCGCGCCGATCGCCGCACAAAGGAGCTGCTGGCAAAAGGGATAAAGGCGCGCTATGAGGACGTACTGCGTGAAATGATCGAGCGTGACCATAACGACAGCACCCGTGCCGTAGCCCCTGCGGTGAAGGCACCCGATGCCGTTTTGCTTGACAATTCGGATATGGATATTAATGAGAGTGTTGACGCAGTGCTTGCCATCATCAAGGAAAAGAGCGGGGTAACGGTATGAAAAGTGCGTTTTACACCGTCATTCGCACACTTCTGGTGATCCCCGCGAAGCTCCTCTTTCGCGTACGCGTGGTAGGTCGAAAAAATGAGCCGAAAAGCACTGAAGGTTCGTATCTTGTTTGCGGCAACCATCAAACAGTGCTTGACGCGGTATTTCTTTGCATCGCGCTGCGCCGTCAGCAGCCGCATTTTATGGCAAAGGCAGAGCTGTTTCGCGTACCCGTCCTCGGCCGTCTTGTGCGTTGGCTGGGTGCATATCCCGTTGCACGCGGCAAGGGGGACGTTGGTGCGATCAAGCGCACCATCAAGCTGCTTGAGGAGGGCAGAAGCGTAGGACTTTTTCCGCAGGGCACACGTTGTCAGGGTAAGGACCCACGCGCGTGCAAGGTGAAGAACGGTGCGGCAATGATCGCCGCGCACGCAGGCGCGCAAATTTTGCCCGTCCATATCAAAATGAAGAACTATACGTGGCGGTTTTTCCGCCGTGTAACGGTGGTGATCGGCGAGCCGATCCTCTTTGAACACTTCGGTTATGACAAGGAAAAAGCGGGTGAATATACCCGCATTTCCGAGGAGATCTATGCTGAGATCTGCCGCCTTGGCGACACGGTGAAATGATGGACATAACGGTTGCAAAAAGCGCGGGCTTTTGCCCCGGTGTGCGTGCTGCTACGGACCGCCTTTGTCGCCGCATCGCCACGGCGCGTGCGGGTGAGCGTATCTACACCTTGGGGCATCTGATACACAACGAGGAGTATAACCGTATGCTTGCCGCAAACGGCGTTGATGTGGTAACACCGGAGGAGCTTGATGCTCTTGCTGCTGTGGCTACCGAGGAAACACCCGTAACGGTCTTTATCCGCGCACACGGTATACGGCAGGATACCCGTCGGCACTTAGAGGCGCTTTCGGCGCAGCATAGCGGCTTTTCCTTTGAGGACTGCACCTGCCCGTTCGTTACTAAGATCCATCGGATCGCGGGGGAGTGTGCCGCGAACGGTGGCTGTGATAGACATATCCTTCTTTGCGTGGGAAATGCCACGCATCCTGAGGTCGAGGGCTTTACCAGCTGCTTTGACGGAGAAAAATACGTTTTCCCCGACCATGTGGCATTCGAGCGCGCGCTTTCGGAGTGGCTGGCACCCAAATTTTCGTCAAAAGTGCCTGTAATGGTGGCACAAACGACCCAGAATTTAACAGAATGGAAAAAATGTCAAAAACTTTTAAAAAAGGTCTTCACAAATGCGTTAATTTTTGATACAATATGTAATGTTACGGATTCACGGCAGACGGAGGCGGCGGCACTTGCCAAAGAGTCGGACGGTATGATCGTTATCGGGGGCAAGGAGAGCTCAAACACGGCAAAGCTGTTTGATATTTGCCGGGCGCTATGTCCCGAAACGCTTCGCATCACCGAATCGTCGCAAATGTCTTTGGTGAGGACGTTTTCACTTACCCATCGCAAAGTGGGGATAGTGGCGGGCGCATCGACCCCGCAAGAGATCATTGAGGAGGTATATAGAACAATGACTGAAGCAGAAAACTTTGCAAAATTACTCGAAGAGACTGAAGTCAAAAATTTACATACAGGAGCAATCGTTACCGGTACCGTGTCCCACGTTTCGGACACTGAGCTGCAGCTGGATCTCGGCGCAGGCGTAACCGGCTATATCAATGCCGAGCGCGTAAGCGATGATCCCAGCGTAAAGCTGACTGAGGCATTCAAGGTGGGTGATACCGTGGAGGCAAAGGTCGTTCGTGTGAGCGACAAGGACGGTATTGCCGAGCTTGACAAAAGACGTGTCGATTCGGGTAAGAACTGGGAGAAGATCGTTGCCGCAAAGGATGCGGGCGAGATCCTTGAGGCAGCTGTTGCCGACGTGGTAAAGGGTGGCGTGATCACCTTTGTCCTTGGCAATCGCGTATTTATTCCCGCTTCGCAAACGGGTGTACCTAAGGATGGCGATCTTGCACCCCTTAAGGGTACTACCGTAAAGTTTAAGATCATCGAGACCAAGGATCAGGGTCACAAGGCGATCGGTTCTATTCGCGTCGTGCTTCGTGAGGAGCGCCGTGCGATGGAGGAGGAGTTCTGGGCAGGCATCGAGGAGGGTAAGACCTACACGGGCGTTGTTAAGAGCATGACCTCTTACGGTGCATTTGTGGATCTTGGCGGTGTAGATGGCATGGTGCACACCAGCGAGCTTTCCTGGAAGCATATCAAGAGCCCCGCCGAGGTGGTTTCCGTTGGTGAAACGGTTACCGTGTTCGTCAAGTCCTTTGACCGTGAGAAGAAGCGCATCTCCCTTGGCTACAAGACCGAGGAAACCAACCCCTGGTTCATTTTCACGGGTAAATATCAGGTAGGCGACGTTGTGCCTGTTAAGATCGTTAGCATGATGCCCTTCGGTGCATTTGCCGAGATCGTTGATGGCGTAGACGGTCTCATCCACATTTCTCAGATCGCAATGACCCGTATCGGCAAGCCCGCTGACGTGCTTGAGATCGGCCAGAGCGTTGACGCTAAGATCATTGAGATCGACAGCGAGAAGCAGAAGGTCAGCCTTTCCATTCGTGCACTCCTTGAGGAGGTTGCCGCTGCTGAGGCAGCAATGCCCGAGGGAATGGCACAGGAACCTGTAACCGAGGAATAATTTTAAGAAAAGCGCATTGGCATAACAAATGTTAGTGCGCTTTTTTGTATTTTTTGCCCGAATGTCATTGACAGTGCGATACTCCATATGTTATAATAAAAGCAAATAAACATGGCTTGTCGCGCGGCAAGGCGACTGGCGGAAGGAAGGTGCGAAGCATGGAGATAGCCATTATAGCGGCTGACATGAAAAAAGAATTGATGACGCAGTTCTGCATCGCGTATTGCGGTGTTTTAAGCAAGCACAATCTTTGCGCTACAAGTATTACGGCAAAGTATATATCGGAGGCGACGGGACTTAGCATTGAGCGGCTTCTCACGGGCGAGCAGGGCGGCGAGCAGCAGATCGCCACGCGCATCGCCTATAACGAGATCGACATTTTGCTGTATTTCCGCGACACCCGCCCCGAGGCGATCTATGACGATAAGGAAGCAGCCGAGCTTTTGCTTGCTTGTGACAGATATAATATCCCGGTTGCCACCAATATTGCAACGGCGGAGGCGCTGATCACCGCGCTTGACCGCGGCGACTTTGATTGGCGCAATTTCATCAATCCCCGCAGCGAGTATAATCGCAATAAACGGTAACTCATAGCCTTGCGGCTACCGTGCTTGGAACACGCCGGCACTCTTGCGTGCACAGAGAGAGAGCGACAAGCTGAAACGCTCTTCACGTAACGTGCTTTGGTACCGCCCAAGTGCCATTATTTATATTTTTTGAGTAAAATCTCGGGTGGAACCGTGTGATTTTGTCGCACCCCGATAAGGCTTTTTGCCTTGTCGGGGTGCGTTTTAATTTGAATTTCCAAAGAGGAGTAAATGATATGTTTAAAGTAAGCTTTCCCGAAAAAACAGTAGAATTTGAAGCGCCGCTTTCGGTTTTTGATGCGGCAAAGGCGGCAGAACTGGTCACGCGCGCGCATATCGCGGCAGAAATTGGCGGCAAGACGGTCGCTATGACCGAGAAGATCGCGGGTGATGCGGCGGTAAAGCTCCTTACCTTTGCCGATGCTGCGGGCAAGCACGTTTTCAACCACACCGCGGCGCATATCTTAGCGCAAGCGGTAAAGCGCCTTTATCCACAGGCAAAGCTCACCATCGGCCCTGCCGTGGAAAGCGGCTTTTATTACGATTTTGACAGCGACACCCCCTTCACGCCCGAGGTGCTTTCGGCGCTTGAAAACGAAATGAAGAAGATCGTGAAGGAAAATCACCTCATCGAGCGCTTTGAGCTGCCCCGCGAGGAGGCACTGAAGCTGATGGAGGAAAAGGGCGAGCCCTATAAGGTGCAACTCATTAACGAACTGCCCGACGATGCCGTGATCAGCTTTTATCGCCAGGGTGAGTTTACCGATCTTTGCGCGGGTCCTCACCTCTTTTCCACCGCCGCTGTCAAGGCAGTGAAGCTCACGCAATGCACGGGCGCTTACTGGAAGGGTGACCAGAGCAACAAGATGCTCCAGCGCGTTTACGGCGTGGCGTTCCCCTCAAAGGATGAGTTAAAGGCGCATCTTGAGGCACTGGAGGAGGCACGCAAGCGTGACCATAACAAGATCGGTCGTGAACTTGAATATTTCACCACCGTTGAGGAGATCGGTCAGGGGTTGCCTGTTCTGCTCCCCAAGGGTGCGCGCGTGATCCAAACGCTGCAGCGCTGGATCGAGGACGAGGAGCAAAAGCGCGGCTACCTTCTCACCAAAACACCCCTGATGGCAAAGCGCGAGCTTTATAAGATCTCGGGCCACTGGGATCATTACCTTGACGGTATGTTCGTGCTGGGCGATCCCGACGACTATACCAAGGAGTGCTTTGCGCTCCGCCCCATGACGTGCCCGTTCCAGTATCAGGTATTTCTTAACAAAAGGCGCTCCTACCGCGAGCTGCCGATGCGCCTTGGCGAAACGTCCACGCTCTTCCGCAATGAGGAAAGTGGCGAGATGCACGGTCTTATTCGCGTGCGCCAGTTCACCATCTCCGAGGGGCATTTGGTGCTTCGCCCCGAGCAGCTGGAGGAGGAATTCCGCGGCTGCCTTGAGCTGGCTAAATATGTCCTTGACACCGTCGGTATGCTTGAAAACTGCAGCTTCCGCTTCTCGCAGTGGGATCCTGCCCGCGCGGGCGCGAAGTACGAGGGAACGGCAGAGCAGTGGGAGCACGCGCAGTCCGTGATGGGCACGATCCTCGATAACCTTGGCGTGAAGTACGAGATCGGTATTGATGAGGCGGCGTTCTACGGTCCCAAGCTCGATATCCAGTACAAAAACGTGTTTGGCAAGGAGGATACCATCGTTACCATTCAGATCGATATGCTGCTTGCCGAGAAATTCGGTATGGAGTACGTGGATAGTGACGGGCAGATGAAAACGCCTTATATTATCCACCGTACCTCCCTTGGCTGCTACGAGCGCACGCTTGCTTACCTCATTGAGCGCTATGCGGGGGCTCTCCCCACCTGGATGGCACCCGAGCAGGTTCGTATCCTGCCCATCGGTGACGAGCATATCGACTACGCCTATGAGGTGAAAAAGCAGCTTGCCGCGAAGGGCGTTCGCGTGGAGGTAGACGACCGCAACGAAACCATCGGTAAGAAAATTCGTAACACGCAGCTGGAAAAGGTGCCCTATATGCTGGTCATTGGCGATAACGAGATGAACGCCAAGACTGTTGCCGTTCGCTCCCGCAAAGAGGGCGATAAGGGCGCGATGACCATAGATGCGTTCCTTGCCGACCTACTGCTTGAAATTGAGGAAAAGAGAAGATAAAATAAAAAAGGGCGCTACCTCAAATGCAAATTTGAGGCAGCGCCTTTACGTTATTTATTATTCTGTGCAAATAACGGACTCATCCCACATAGCGGGGGCTTCATAGCCCATCAGGTTCACCATCGTGGCGGCGACGTTTGAAAGCCCAAACTGTCCTTTGTCTGCCTTTACGGTGTACTGTGTCTTGGCGTCGGTATTGTCGTAAATGATGCAGGGCACGGGATTGAGGGTATGGCTGGTCTTTGCCTTATAGCTGCCGTCCTTGCCTGCCTTGGGTTGCCCTTGCTTGTCGGTCTCGTACATTTCATCGGCGTTGCCGTGGTCGGCGGTGATCAGCGCCACGCCCCCAAGGCGGTCGATTACAGGCAGAATTCTTGCAAGCTGCAGGTCAAGCGCTTCCATCGAGCAACGGGTGGCGGCAAGCGAGCCTGTGTGCCCCACCATATCGCCGTTCGGGAAATTCACGCGCAAATATCTGTATTTGCCGCTTTCAAGGCACTCGATCAGCTTATCGGTGATCTCGGCACACTTCATCCAGGGGCGCTGCTCGAAGGGCACAACGTCGGAAGGGATCTCAATATAGGTTTCCAGTTCCTCGGAGAACTTGCCCGACTTGTTGCCATTCCAGAAATAGGTTACGTGACCGTACTTTTGCGTTTCGGAAATGGCAAGCTGGGCAACGCCCGTATTTGCCAGATATTCGCTCATCGTGTTGGTGATCTCGGGGGGAGATACCAGATATTTTTTCGGAATGTGCAGGTCGCCGTCGTACTCAAGCATACCCGCATACACGACCTTCGGCACGCGCTGGCGGTCAAACTTGTCAAATTCCTCGCCGCCGTCAAACGCCTTGGAAATTTCGATCGAACGGTCACCGCGGAAGTTATAAAAGATCACGCTGTCGCCGTCATTTACCGTCCCAACGGGCTTGCCGTCCTTGGCAATGACGAAGGGCGGCAGATCCTGGTCGATCACCTTGGTTTCGGCACGGTAGGTCTTTACCGCCTCGGCGGCGCTTGCAAATTGGCGACCCTCGCCCAGCACGTGGGTCTTCCAGCCAAGCTCCACCATCGCCCAGTTTGCCTCGTAGCGGTCCATGGTAATGGTCATACGGCCGCCGCCGCTGGCGATCGCGGCATCAAACCCGTCGCCGTTAAGGTCGGAAAGAAACGCCTCAAACGGCTCGATATATTCAAGCGCGGAGGTCTCGCCCACGTCGCGCCCGTCGATAAGGGTGTGGATGCGCACGGTTTTAACGCCCTCTGCCTTTGCTTCCTTTACCATAGCCTTTAAGTGGTCAATGTGTGAGTGCACGTTGCCGTCAGAGAAAAGCCCCAAAAAGTGAAGCACGCCGCCCGTTTCCTTTACGTTCCCCACAAGCTCCTGCCAGGTGGGGGAAGCAAACATTTTTCCGCTTTCAATGGAGTTGGAAACCAGCTTTGCGCCCTGGGCAAAGACCTGGCCCGCGCCAAGGGCGTTGTGACCCACCTCGGAGTTGCCCATATCGTCATCGGAGGGAAGACCCACGGCAGTGCCGTGTGCCTTGAGGCGAACCGTCGGGTATTCACGCATCAGCCGATCAAGCGTTGGGGTGTAGGCGGCAAAAACCGCGTTTCCTGCCGTTTCGGCAGCAAGACCCACGCCGTCCATCACAACGGTGACCACAGGGCCCTTCACGCCCTCGAAGCCCTGCAATTTTTTCAGTGTTTTGTTCATGATATCTCCTTTTGCGACTTGTCAAATTGCAAGCGCTGTGTTATACTATTTTAGGAAATCAACCCTTTTTGCTGACCAGTGCCTCGGTGTCGCGTGCGATCAGCAGCTCCTCGTTGGTGGGGATCACGTACACGGCAACCTTAGAGTTGTCGGTGGAGATCCTTACGTTATTGGACTGCCTCAGCACCTTGGCGTTCAGCTCCTTGTCGATCTCGATGCCAAAATAATCAAGTCCCGTGCAAACTGCCTCGCGCAGGGCGGTGTTATTTTCGCCGATGCCTGCCGTAAATACGATGGCGTCAAGCCCGTTCATCTCTGCCGCATATGCGCCGATCAGCTTTTTCAGTTGGTGCTTGAGGATATTAACAGCAAGAACCGATTGCTCGTAGTGGGGATTTGTGGGGCCCTCTGCAATTGCCTTTTGCAGGTCGCGGGAATCAGAGGAGTAGCCGCTTGTCACGCCAAGGAAGCCCGATTTTTTGTTCATCAGGTCGCTTGCCTCGGCAGGGGTGAGGTTCAGCTTTTCCATCATAAAGGGAACGATTGCAGGGTCAATGTCGCCACAGCGCGTGCCCATTTCCACCCCCGCTAAGGGGGTAAAGCCCATAGAGGTGTCCATCACCTTGCCGTCCCTTACGGCGGAAACGGAAGAGCCGTTGCCAATGTGGCAGGTCACGATCTTTGTGCCCGCGGTCTTGCCAAGGATCTTCATCATCTCCCCCGCCACAAAGCGGTGAGAGGTGCCGTGCGCACCGTAACGGCGCACGCCAAAGTCGCGATAGAGCTCATAGGGCAGGGCGTACATATAGGCTTCGGGCTTCATGGTCTGGTGGAATGCCGTGTCAAATACCAGCACCTGGGGCTTGTCGGGCATAACCGCAAGGCACCCCTCAATGCCCTGGATGTGTGCGGGGGTGTGCAGGGGGGCGAAGTCGTGGCAAAGGCGCAGCTTTTCAAGCACCTCGTCTGTGAGAAGCACAGACTCCGAGAAATATGCGCCGCCGTGCACTACGCGGTGACCCACCGCCTCGATCTCGTCCATCGAACTGATGCAGCCGTATTCGGCATCAAGCAGCTTTTCGACTACGATACTCATTGCCTCAGCGTGATTTTTCATCGGGCGCGTTTCGCTCACGGTCTTGCCCTTTACAAGCTGCTTGTGCTCGATGGCAGAGCCGTCGATACCAATACGCTCGCAAATACCCTTAGCAAAAACAGCCTCGGTGTTGGTGTCGAAAAGCTGGTATTTGAGGGAGCTTGACCCCGCGTTTACGACCAGTACATTCATATAAAGTCCTCCGTAAAACAAGTATAATAATTATAGCACCTTACAGTATAGCACACCCGAGCGCTTTTTTCAACAATCGGGCGTAAAAAAACCCAATTTTTTCTAAAAAGAAGGGAAACGTATGAAGCACGTTGGTATTATTTGCGAATACAATCCATTCCATACGGGGCACGCACACCTCATAAAGAGCCTTACGGGGGCAGATGCCGTGATCTGCGTGATGAGTGGAAATTTTACCCAGCGCGGCGAGGCGGCGATATTGCCGCCGCACACGCGTGCCGCCATGGCGATCGCGGGGGGCGCGGACCTTGTGCTCGAGCTACCGTTTCCGTTTGCGGCGTCCTCTGCGCGGTATTTTGCCACCGCGGGCGTGCGCGCCCTTGGTGGGCTTGGCGTGGATACGCTTGCCTTTGGCAGTGAAAGCGGAGAGCTTGAAAGGCTTTTAGGCTTCGCGGCACGCGCGCCCGAAGGGGCGTATCGCTCAGGGGACAAAAGCCAAGGTGATGCCGCCGCATATTTTGATGCATTGGGCGGGGAGCTTTCTTCAAACGATATCCTCGCGGTCGAATATCTGCGCGCCATAAAAAGGGAAGCGCCGTTTATCGCGCCCTTTACGGTATGTCGCAAGGGCGCAGAATACCGCGAAACGGTACTTAAAAAAGGCGAGCATCCGTCGGCTACGGCATTGCGGCGTGAGATGGCGGCAGGCGGTGACGTGCTCCCCCATATTCCGCCCGAGACAAGGGAAATTTTTGAAGCGGGCGTTGCGCGGTACGGCACGGCGGACATCGCGCGGCTTGGCACGGCAATGCTGGCGCTTTTGCGCGGAAACAGTGCGAAAAATGAGTTGTTTTTAAATGTGGCGGAATGTGGCGGTGGGCTTATTTCACGACTTATCAAATGCGCTTTTGAGGCAAACGACTACGCCACGCTTTGTGCCACTGCCGCAACCAAGCGCTATACAAACGGTCGCGTTCGCCGTGCGCTGCTCTATCTTTTGGCAGGTGTCACAAGGGAGGATCTTGTGGCGCACCCCTCGTATCTTTTACTGCTTGCCGCGAACGAGAAGGGCAGGGACTTCCTTGCGGCAACGGCAAGGCAACGCACCGTACCCGTTGTGACCAAGCAATCCGAAATTGCGGCACTTCGGAGCGCCGCCGCGCGCCAGCGCGAGCTCTCGCGCGTGGCGGATGGGCTATATTCGCTCTGCTTTGAAAAGCCCCTGTCCCCCCGCGATTTGCAAACAAGGCGCCCACTTCTCTTTTGATGCGAGAAGGACACGCGAGAAGGATATTTGTGAAATTGCTTGACTTTTTTGGCGCACCGTGCTATACTAACATTTAGTAAATTTGCAAAGGAGATGGGAGAATGGCTGAAACGAGAAAAAAGGTTGAGGGAGAGTATCTCATGTACCAAGGCAAGCCCCTGGTGCGTGAAAACGATACCATTATCTACGGCGACCTCAACAATGATCCTTGCGTGCTGTGCCTTGATATTATGAGTTATACGGGCGAGGGAGAAGCAAAAGTGCCAAGTAAGGTGCTGATCCAGGTGGTGGATGCCAAAGACCCCAATAAGATCATCAAGCAGGGCGATAAGACCAGCCTGCACGATGCGTTTACACTGGGCATGACGTGGCTTGATCTTGAACTGAAAAAAGCACAAGCATAACAAAGGAAAAGCTAAAGGGCTGTTTGTAGTGTAGCACAAACAGCCCTTTAGCTTTTCGCAATAAGAAGGATAAAAACGGCTACGTGAAGCGCGATACCAAATAAGTTGGTGGCGAAAAAGTAGCCCTTTTTTGTTTTGTGACGGAAAAGGTGCATCGAGAGAAGTCCGCCCCAAGCGCCCCCTGCAAGAGAACAGCCGAGCAGCAGCTTTTCGGATATGCGCCAAGCGCCGCGTCGCGCACGCCGCTTGTCAATGCCGTAAAGCGAAAGGGTGACAAGCCCCATCAGCAAAAGATAGATGAGATAATATCGCGTCATTTCTTCGCATAATCCTGTTTGCGGATCTTGCCGTCCTTTTTGTGGATCACAAAATTGCCATCCTGATTTTCCGCAATGGTCTCCGCGTAAGCAACGGCTTGCTTTTGCGTGTCAAATACACGAAGCGCCTTGCTTGCCTTTTCTGCCTTTACCTGCCATTTTCCCTGGTCGTTGAGTGATACATGATAGGTCTTTCCTACGTGTGCCATACTGCACCTCCTTTTACAATGAGCTTTTAAGCTCCTAATTACAGTATAACGGAATTTTTTGCAAAATGCAATATTTTTTTAATATTTTATTATCATTTTATTATCAAAAAACAAAGCAAAAAATTCAAAAAGGGTATTGACAAGCATTTTGCTTTGTGCTAAAATATACTGGTCGCAGAAATCTGGGTGTGGCGCAGTTGGTAGCGCGCTACCTTGGGGTGGTAGAGGCCGCACGTTCAAGTCGTGTCACTCAGACCAGCATAAAGCCGCTGGGCTTTATCGCGACAGCGGGTATGGCGCATGGCGTTTACGCTCGCCTCGGAGGCACTGCTCCGTGTAAAATTTAAACGGTGCAACGCGGGTTCGGCGGTACATTCCGCCACACCCGCAAAATATGCGGGTATGGCGGAATTGGCAGACGCGCTAGATTCAGGTTCTAGTGGGGGCAACTTCGTGGAGGTTCAAGTCCTCTTACCCGCACCAAGCGAAAGGCCTTGAAAACACTGGTTTTCAAGGCTTTTTTCTTTGTTTTTTGCCTTGGCAGACGCATCAGATATGGTTGCGATTTTTTCGCTTATCTGCACAGTTTCAGTTAAAAAATCTTATGTATTTTGCCACGCAAGCCGTTGCGTCTGCCAATTCATCACCACGGTATCGCGATGGCCTCATTAGCGCGGTCGATCAGCTCGCCTTCCTCGTTATAAAAATCGATGTGCTGTCTGAAATCGGCCTTCATCCTGATGCTGATGCTCAGCTTGGCATCCTTTTCGTGAATGGTGATCGTATCCACAAGCATCCGCAGGTGGGCATCACTGATCGCCCCTGCCGCAATGATCTCGTCCAGCATATTAATTCCGCTTTTGATCTCCGCACGCCGCTTGCGGATGGTCACATCAAAGTGACGGATGTTTTCGATTTGCTCGATCAACGTCTTGATTTCCCCCTCGCACTTGGCAAGCATTTCATCGTAAACGCTTGCACGTTCTCGATCACGGATACGCTCCAGCAGGATCATCTGTTGGTCGTTTTTGCGCTGCTCCAGCCGTGCCGTCAGCTCTCCGATCTTTCGCTCGGCGGTGTTCTTCTGCGCGAGCCACCGTTTCACATCCGATTCGATACAGGCATAATTGCGCTCCGCCATGGATTTGATATTTAACAGCTCGTCATAAATAAGGCGGTCAAGATCGGCCTCTCCGATTCGATGGGAAGTGCAGTGCTCCTTGCCATAGCGGTGATAGCCGTTACAGATGTACTCGATACGGTCGGGCTTGCCGTGCCATTTGCGCACCTTACAGGTAAAGCTGGAGCCGCAATCTTGGCATTTGAGTAGCCCCGTGTAGCGATGACAGGGCTTCCCCTTGGATGCCCTTACCTTGCGCGATACCTTTTCGGATAATAAAAATTGTGCCTGCTCCCATATCTCTTTGGATATGATGGCAGGCACAAAATTTTCGTGGCGGTAGTGCTCCTCGGGAGGCAGATCTCTGCGCACGTGATTGATTTTGTTGGTATAGGATTTGTGGCACACAAGGGTGCCCGTGTAGAACTCGTTTTGAAGAACACGCTTGACGCCCGTGTTCTCCCACAGGAAGCGGTGCGCGATCTCGGGCTTGTTACCGATGCCTTTACCCAGCATCTTTTGCTGATAATAGCCCTGCGATTTTACGCCCTCGCTGTTCAAGATCGCCGCAATAGCCTTCAGGCCGTAGCCCGACAGATACAGCTCAAATATGCGGCGCACAATGGCGGCTTGCTCCTCAACGATCACCACCTTGCCCGTATTTTTGTCCTTGAAGTAGCCCATTGGCGGGATAATAACAATGCCATTTTTCTGCTTTTGCTTATAGCCCGCGCGGATCTTTTTGCTGATATCACGGCAGTACATATCGTTGAATATGCCCTTGAAGCCGACGATCAGCTCATCGTCCTCGTTGGAGGTGTCGATATTTTCCGTCACCGACAGTACGCG
>JAZOCO010000031.1:0-19210 GCA_045596505.1 Eubacteriales bacterium | reverse complement strand
GACCGTGGACGTCGGCGGTTACGGCATCGTATGGAATGATGATCTTGACCTTTCCTGCGACGAGCTTTGGGAGAACGGTGTGAAGGTCGATACACCTTTTGACGGACTTATGGCATTCAGCGACGCAACCGAGCTTTGGGGGCTTAACGAAAGTACGCTTCGTAAAGCGATTGCCTATGGTAAGCTTATCAATGGTGTTGACGTTTGCAAATTTGGTAAGCAATGGGTTGTGTCTGTTGATGCAATGAAGAGGGAATACGGAAACGGTCACAAAAGGGCATGATTACTGATTGCTTTGTGCAACAACGCTAATTGGTAAAATTTTATATAGTGTTGACATCGTAGACGCGATGCTGATTGTATAAATCGCCCAATACTGCGTTGCTCCTCGACTTGGGAGGCTCGACATAGGTAACTATGCCTTCGCCTCCCGCGCTCGGTGCGCCTTGTCTTGCTTGTTTCTTGGATGAACGAGAACGTTGTTGCAAAATTCGATTGTGCGTGCCGTAAGCATTGCGGACACAATACTGATGGAATAAAAGAAACCGAAACATGCAAAAAAGCTCAATAAGCTTATATTTCTTATGTTTATTTCAAGGCATTTGCAAATTTAAAATTATCATGCACATTCACCAAACTATTGCAAAAAGTGCTTCTTTGATCTTTTTGCAATGCGATGTTCATAAGAATGAAACATTTTTATTTTTAAAAAAAGCATTGAAACTTGCTACAATTTGTGGTAAAATGAATGTGGCAATTGTGGTTATCTGTGGGAGGACTATTTTAAATGGAGAAAATCATCGTGGGGTTAACCGGTCCGTTTGGCAGCGGTTGCTCTTATGTGGCGAAAAATATTTTATGTTCTGATGAATACGAATATATTTCATTGTCAGATATATTGAAGGAAGAGATTGGCAGTGCAGAGTATACAAGAAGTGATTTGCAGGACAAAGGTAATGAATTGCGCGAACAAAAGGGCGCTGATTTTCTGGCACGAAAGGCAATAGAAAAAATTAATTCCTCTGACAATACTAAATTTGTCATAGATAGTATTCGGAACACGCACGAGATTGAAAAGCTGAAGAAAACCTTTCCTCAATTTTATTTGTTTGCTATATGGGCAAGCAAAGATACTAGATGGGAAAGAGTACAAGATAGATACGATTGTGTTCTTCCATCATTTGAAAAGGATGATAATCGAGACAAAGATGAAAAGCAAGAAAATGGTCAGCAGATCACTCTTTGTTATCAAATGGCCGATTTTATCATCTTAAACGAGGAAAAGATACACTCACAGAGATCCGATACATTTAAAAAGCTAAAAGCCATCGTTGAAAAATATATAGGTTTAATAGAAAAAACAATGGTTTACGAGCCGAATGAAGAAGAAACTTTGATGGCTATGGCATATGCTAATAGTATGAGGTCATCTTGTTCACAACGCAAAGTCGGGGCGTTAATAATAGATGAATACGGAAATGTATTTAGCTCAGGATATAACGAAGTTCCTGTATTGGAGCGTTCTTGTGCGAGCGTATATGGTATGTGTTATCGAAAATACCTGAGAAAAGATATTGATGATAAGATAAAAGACGAATTGCTCGACGAGACAATGGCTGCTAAAGTTTCTTCGATAGTGAAAAATAATTCTAAAATGCTTGATTATTGTCGTGCCTTGCATGCGGAAGAAAATGCTATAGTAAATATGGCAAGATTAAGTGTTTCCGCTGATTATTCTAAAGCAACATTGTTTACTACTACATATCCATGTAATTTGTGTGCTAATAAAATCGCACAAATTGGTATAAAAAAGATTGTTTATTACGAACCATATCCACAAGAAGAGGCGAAAAAGACTCTCGCAGAACACAAAGTAGAGCAGATTCCTTTCCAGGGGATCACGTTTAACAGTTATTTTAAATTTATGGAGGTGTTAAGATGAGAATTTGTCCTAAGTGTGGGAAGGTTGTTTCGTATAATTCATATTTTGGTGCCTATATTTGCACAGATTGCAATTGGGAAGATGCTACTATAGGTCAAAAAAGAAACATGGGTGTAAATCATATCTCGTATAGAGTTGTTAGCAACTCAAAGATTTTTAAGGAATCAGAAAGAAATGCTTTTGAGAAGAAGGCGGTTGCAGTAAAGTAAGATCATTTTATTTGTTAGAGGCTGTCTCACGAGATGGCCTCTTTCCATATTAAAATTTTCTTTGGTTGTGCTGCATTACCAATCGGTAAATCCTATATAGTATCAGCATTGTAGATTGTATGTACATCCAATAAACGGTGCAATACGGCGTTGCTCCTCAAAAGCGGCTTGACGTAGGGAACTACGCCTGCGCCTTGCTTTCTGCGGTGCGCCTTGTCTTGCTTGCTTCTCAAATGAACGGTGGTCGCACCTTGTCTTGCGAAATTTTTACTGACCAGCATTCTGTGCTTTGCGGGCTACTGTGCTGTAAGCTATAAAATAATATTTTTCGTGTAGGGCGACATCACTCGTTCTCGAACATGCAATTACATAAACCTGAGGTAGGAGGTATAAGCCTTGTTTGATGTACAACTGCTTGTAGACGTTGCCATTGGAGCAGTGGCACTTTTGATCACTGTCCTTGCGATCTATCTTGCCATTCGTTTGCTCGGAAAGCTGGCAAAGCTTGCCGTGATATTGATCGTGATCGTTTTTGTGCTGTGGCTGGTTTTTGCGGACGGTAGTCCGCTTGACGGCGTGATCCTATCGGTGCAAAATTACGTCACGTGTTTTTAATCTGTAAATAACGCACACTTTTTTGAAAAGGGGGGATAACGGTGCTGGAAAAACCCAAAATACTGGCTGTTGTAGGACCTACGGCAAGCGGCAAATCCGCGCTGGCAGAGGAGCTTGCCCGACGCCTTGACGGTGAGATCGTTTCCTGTGATTCCATGCAGGTCTATCGCGGCATGGATATCGGTACTGCAAAGCCGACGCAGGATGTTCGTGCGCGCGTCCCCTACCACCTGATCGACGTGGCAGATCCCAGCACCGATTTTTCTGTTGTGGAATACTGTTTAGCGGCAAAGGAAGCGGTTGCCGATATTTTGTCCCGTAAAAGGCTTCCCATTTTTTGTGGGGGTACGGGGCTCTATCTTGACACCTTTTTGCGCGGAGCACCCGCATCCCCGGGATCTGACCCCCAGCTTCGCCGTGAGCTGACGGTGCTTGCCGAGCAACACGGGAATTTATATCTGCACGAGGAGTTGCAAAGAGTGGATCCCGAAAGCGCACGTCTGATACATCCCTCGAATCTGCGCCGCGTGATCCGCGCACTGGAAATTTACCGTGCAACGGGGGTCACAAAAACCGAATGGGACAGGCGCTCTCGCGAGCAGCCGCTTACATACGACGCCACTGTTTTGTACCTCACCTTTCGGGATCGCACGGTCTTATATCGCCGCATCGAGGCGCGCGTGCTTGAAATGATAGAGGCGGGGCTTGTGGAGGAAACGGCGCGCCTCAAAGCCGCGGGTGTTTTTGAGCTTTCCCATACTGCGGCGGCGGCGATCGGCTACAAGGAGCTGTTGCCCTATCTCGCGGGCGATTGCACGCTTCCCGAGGCTGTGGAACAGCTGAAAATGGCAACCAGACGTTATGCTAAGCGGCAGATCACGTGGTTTTCCGCACGGCCCTACGTCACGCCTATTATGGCAGATGGTGATGGGAAATTGCGAAAGTTTGAAGAAATTGTAAACAATGCAATAGAATGTCTCTTACCTAAGATATAATGTGCTATAATATAATATCATCAACAGGCGCGGCGTACGCGCAATACGCGCGAGGGAGGTGTGGCGGTGCTAATGCGACGGAAAAAGCAGGGGCTTACAGTTATTTTGCAGATCGGTTTGATCCTCACGCTATCCTTGTTGCTTTTTGGCATCCTCACCTTCGAGATCGCGCGCACGGAGTCGGTGCTGCGCCGTGAAGCGGCGGAGAGGGGGTCTCTTGCGTGCAATATCAGTGCTACGGGCTATGTGTTCCGTGACGAGTGCTTGCTTGAGAGCGTTGACGGTGGTCCTGTGGTGTACGAGGTGTCGGACGGTACTGCGGTTTTGTCAGGAGATGCCATCGCCCTTGTGTATGCCGACGGTGGAAACACGGGCACGCGTGCGCGCGCGGCAGAGCTTATTGCCGAGATCGAGCGCTTACAGTCTATAGATTCTCCAAGTGTGCCCGATTATTACGGCGCGTACAGATCGCTGATGCAGTCGCTTTCCGATTCCACGGTGCTTGGCACGGAGGGCGAGATCGATACCCTCACGGCGGCGCTTGACCGCCACGCGGCGCAAACCGAGGAGGAGGGGGAGCGTGCGGCGCGCATTGCAGCTTTGCAGGCGGAATTTGACAGGCTGATCGAAAACGACCGAAACGCGACCGATCGCGTGTCGGCACCAAACGGGGGCGTCTTTTTTCGCGAGGTGGATGGCTATGAAGCCGTGATGTCCGCCGAGGCGGCGAAAGCGCTGACGCCGGGCGGTCTTCGTGCACTGCTTGCTTCGGCACAGGACACTCCCCTTGCCATTGGAAAGATCGTGATGGGCGGTGCTTGGTATCTTGCCGTGCCGCTGGATGCTGAGAGGGCGCAGGCTTTTACTACGGGTGAGAATTATCCCGTAGCCGTTTCACGGACGGGGGAGAGCCTTACGCTGATGCTGGAGCGCATCACCGCGCCCGACACGGGCGGCGAGGTGCTTTTGATCTTTTGTGCCGCCGAGGGCACGCCGTTGCCTGCAGATCTTGCGCGCAGCCAGGAGATCGTTTTGACGCTTGGCTCTGTCAGTGGTATTTTGATACCGATGATGGCGTTGCGCGAGGAAAACGGTAGGTGCCTTGTGTTGGTGGAGGAAAACGGCGTGGCTGTTGCCCGCACGGTAGAGGTGGTGTATAAAGGCGATGGCTATTGCCTTAGTGCACTGACGGAGCAGGAGGGGTACTTGCGCGAGGGGGATAAAATATTGATCACGCCCCGCCGCATTTACCACGGAAGGATGCTTTTATGAGTGGATACGTAACAAAAAATCTTGCCGCTGTGAATGCTAAGATCCGTGCTGCCGAGTCCATTGTGGGACGAGAGGGCAGGACTACGCTGATCGCAGCCGTGAAATACGCGACCCACGAGGAGCTTCAAGAGCTGCTTGCCGCAGGTGTGACGGACGTGGGCGAAAACCGCGTGCAGCAGCTGCTTTCCCATATGAGTGTATATGAGGGCAGTGATGTGCGCATTCACTTCATCGGAACACTGCAAAAAAACAAGATCAAGTACATCATCGATAAGATCTTTGCGATACATTCTGTCGACACTGTGGCGCTTGCACGTGAGATCAGCAGGCACGCACAGCAGCGTGGCATTACCGTGCGCGTGTTCGCGGAAGTAAACATCGGACGCGAGCCGGCAAAGAGTGGTGCGCTGCCCGAGGAGGCACAGGCGCTTTGTCAGGAGATCGTGACGCTGCCCGGGCTTGAGCTTGTCGGACTGATGACCATGGCACCCAAATGCGAGAGCGATGCCGCATATCGGGCGTATTTTTCCAAAACCGGGGCGCTGGCTGAGGAGATCTGGCAGCGGCTGGAGCTTACCGGCACACCGCTTTTGTCAATGGGTATGTCCGAGAGCTTTGGCGCGGCAATTGCCGAGGGGGCAGATATGGTGCGCGTTGGCAGAAGGCTGTTTTTGAAGGAAGAAATTTAAATTTTGAATACATTTAACGGAGGAAGCTATGAAAAATCCATTTGCGAAAAACAAGAGAACTGATTACGAAAGCTACGAGGATTACGACAACGGATTTTATCGCGGTGACGAGGATGAGGAGGACGGCGTGGTGGACGATATGATCGAGGACCGTGTCGAGCCGCCCGCAAAACGCCCCACACAAAGTGCTGCCACTGGCAATATGCTCAAGGTCGTAAAGCCCCACAATTATGACGACGGTCCTGCCATTGCAGGATATTTGATGGACGGCTATACCGTTGTGATGAACATAGAGGAGCTGGAGCGCCCCGCGGCAATGCGTCTCATTGACTTCCTGCTTGGCGCATTGGAGGTGCTTGACGGTGAGTTCCGCCGCGTGACCAAGACCACCCTGGTTCTTTCTCCCCGTTGTGGCGAGGTAACGGGCGAGGATCAGGAAGAGGAGTACAAATAAGGCTCTTTGATGAACGCTTGATGAAAGAACGAAGGGAGTTATGGCATGAATTTGGTCGTGTCTTTGCTAATAGGTACTGTACAGGCGCTGCTTTTTGTAGTGGAGCTGTGCTTTCTTGTGCGTGCGGTGCTATCCTTTCTCCCGCTTTCTGACAGCAACCCTTTTGTCACCTTTACCACAATGGTGACCGAGCCTATCATTATGCCCATCCGTGCGCTTTTCGATCGCTTTGGATGGTTCCGCAATTTTCCCCTCGACGTGCCCTTTTTTGTGGCGTTTATTTTGGTAAACATCATCAGCAGCCTGCTGATCGTCTTTTAAGGCTATGGCTGTGAATGACAAAAGCGAGGTACAGCTGCTTGCACGCATACGCGATCTGTTGCTAAGAGCCGAAAAGGGCGAGGTGGCATACACGCCGTTTTTAACCCCGCGCGAGCAGCGGCTGGTACAGCAGACGTTTTCTTATACAAGGGACGCTCTGCTGCTTGCGGGTGGATATGAGAGTGCCGAGCGCAAGCGCGTGTACGCTCTGCCGGATTATGTGTTGGAGCAGGAGGATGTTGTGCGTGGCGAGCTGCTCAGCGACACCTTTGAAGCGTCGCTGGTGGCACTTTTGGTTAAGGGCAGCGGATATCGGGAGCTTTATCACCGCGATTATCTTGGCGCGGTATTAAATCTTGGTGTCGAGCGCGATGCTATTGGCGATCTTTGCGTGATGTCAAAAAACGAGGCGGTTCTTTTTTGCGATCGCACCATAGCGGATTTTTTGAAGGCCGAGCTTTCGCGCGTGGCAAACGATGCGGTTTCCCCAGAGGTCATCACGCTCCCACAGGGCTTTGACGGCGGCAGGGAATTTATGCCCGTTAGCGACACTGTGGCATCGCCCCGTGCGGATGCTGTGGTGGCGGCACTCACCAATCTTTCGCGCGAGCGCGCGCAAGCGCTCTTTCGTGCGGGTCTGGTGGAGATCGATTACGAGCCGGTCGAAAAATATGACAGGAACGTGGATGCCGACGCGGTCATCGTCGTGCGCGGATACGGAAAATTTATCGTCCGTTCCCTTTCGGACAAAACAAAAAAGGGACGTTTTCGCCTATTGGCGGATCGTTACGTTTGATCTCAGTTTAGTGAACATATAGGAGTACAAAAATTATGGCAAAAGATTATAGCGCATCACTCAATCTCCCCAGCACTTCCTTTGCAATGCGTGCCGAGCTTCCGAGGCGCGAGCCGCTGATGCTGGATTATTGGCAGGATATCAAGCTCTACGACGCGATGCAGGAGGTGCGTGCGGGTCGCCCCACGTTTGTTCTGCACGATGGTCCCCCCTTCTCAAACGGTAACATTCATATGGGTCATGCCCTGAATAAGATCCTCAAGGATTTTATCAACAAATCGCGTAGCATGATGGGCTTTTGTGTGCCCTATGTGCCGGGCTGGGATAACCATGGTATGCCCATTGAGAGTGCGATCATCAAGAAAAACAAGCTTGACCGCAAGAGAATGTCCGTGCCTGAGTTCCGCAGTGCCTGCTATAATTTTGCCGAGAATTTCGTAAACGTCCAAATGGAGCAGTTTAGGCGCATTGGCATTACGGGCGACTGGGAGCATCCGTATCTCACCATGGCACCCTCATTTGAGGCGCGCGAGGTGCGCGTGTTTGGCGAAATGTATAAGAAGGGCTATATTTATAAAGGCCTCAAGCCTGTTTACTGGTGCCCGAAGGACGAAACGGCACTTGCCGAAGCCGAGATCGAGTATCAGACCGATGCTTGCACCTCTATTTACGTAAAATTCCGTGTGACCGATGATAAGGGCAAGCTGGCGGGTGCTTGTGATCTTGCGAACACCTATTTTGTGATCTGGACGACCACCACTTGGACTCTGCCCGGCAATATTGCCATTGCCCTCAATCCCGTGGAGGATTACGTGGTAGCAAAAGCGGCTGACGGCACCTCTTACATTGTTGCCGAGGCGCTGCTTCAAAGGACTATGGCGATCGGCGGTATTGCGGACTACGAGGTCGTGCTGAAGATGCAGGGCAAGGAATTTGAATATATGACGGCACAGCACCCCTTCCTTGACCGTCTTTCCACCATTGTAAACGCAGATTACGTTACCATGGATAGCGGCACGGGCTGTGTGCATACCGCACCCGGCTTTGGCGCTGACGACTATCAGACCTGCCGCCGCTACAATATCGACGTGTTTGTGCCTGTTGACGACCGTGGCTATCAGACCGAGGCAGCTGGTAAATTTGCGGGTATGCGCTATGACGAGAGTAACGGCGCGATCCTTGCCGATATGAAGGAAAGTGGGGCGCTTTTTGCCAGTGAGGAGATCGAGCACGAGTATCCGCACTGCTGGCGCTGCAAAGCACCCATCATCTTCCGCGCAACGCCTCAGTGGTTCTGCTCGGTCGATGCATTTAAGAATGAGGCTGCCGAGGCGTGCGACAACGTACAGTGGCTGCCCGAGTGGGGTGGTGAGCGCATCAAGTCTATGGTGCGCGAGCGCGCGGACTGGTGTATTTCCCGTCAGCGTCACTGGGGCTTGCCGATCCCCGTATTTTACTGCGAGGACTGCAAGCGGCCTGTTTGCAATGATGAGAGTATTGACGCGGTAGCGAAGCTCTTTGGCGAGAAGGGATCTAACGCGTGGTTTGAGACCGAGGCATCGGATATGCTCCCCAAGGGCTTTGTGTGCCCGCACTGCGGCGGCAAGCATTTTACCAAGGAAACAAACACCCTTGACGGTTGGTTTGACTCGGGCTCGACGCACTTTGCAGTGCTAAAGGACAGCGAGTGGCCTGCCGACGTGTATCTTGAGGGCGCTGACCAGTATCGCGGTTGGTTCCAGTCCTCGCTTCTTACCGCGGTTGGTGCCAGCGGCAAGCCCGAAGCACCCTTCAAGACGGTCCTCACGCACGGCTGGGTGGTTGACGGAGAGGGCAAGGCGATGCACAAATCGCTTGGTAACGGCGTTGATCCCCTCGATATGATCAAGAAATACGGTGCGGATCTGCTCCGTTTGTGGGTCGCATCGAGCGACTATCACGTCGACGTGCGCGCGTCCGATCTTATTTTCAAGCAGCTTTCCGATGCTTATCGCAAGATTCGTAACACCGCCCGCTTCCTTTTGGCGGATCTTTACGACTTTGATCCCAAGCGCGATATGATCGATATGAACGCGCTTTTTGAGATCGACAAGTGGATCGTGTCGCGTATGAACGAGCTGGCAGCTCGTGCACGTGAGGCGTATGACGCGTATGAATTCCACACCATCTACCACGATGTCAATAATTTCTGCACAGTGGAGCTTTCTAAGCTTTACATCGATATCACCAAGGACCGCGTGTATGCCGAGGCTGCCGATTCTCTTGAGAGGCGCTCTGCACAAACGGCAATGTACTATATCATCAGCACACTGACCCGTATAATCGCACCGCTGCTTTCCTTTACCGCTGAGGAGATCTGGCAGGCGATGCCGCGTGCCGAGGGGGACAATGCAACGAGCGTGTTCCTCAACGATATGCCCCAATATGATGAGGCTCTCGCTTTCCCCGAGGTGCGTGCAAAGTGGGATAAATTGTTTGAGCTGCGTGAGCCTGTGATGAAGGCGCTGGAGCTGGCGCGCGCCGAAAAGCGCATCGGCAAGTCGCTGGATGCCGCCGTGACGGTATATGCACCGGACAGCGAGGTCTTTGCACTGCTTGATGAGTTCCGCGAGGAGCTTCCCACCATCTTTATCGTATCTCAGGTCGATCTTAAAAACGAGGCTGCACCCGAGGGTACGGTGGTTGAGGAGGGCGCTCCTATCGGCGTTACGGTGACTGCCGCCGCAGGTGAAAAGTGTGACCGCTGCTGGAATTACACCACTAAGGGTACACGCGACGAGGACGGCTGCCTTTGCCCCCGTTGCGCGAGAGTTCTTAGAAAATAAAAGATAAAGGGTGCCGCAAATGTCGGTTTCGACGGTTTGCGGCACTTTTTGAAAGGATTGCTTTATGCTTTTTACGGTCATGGTGATCGCCGTGATTGCGGCAACGGTCATTTTAGACCAGATCAGTAAAATACTGGTCCTTGCGTATCTTTACGAGGAGCAGGTCACGCTCATTGAGGGTGTTTTGAGATTTACGTACGTAGAAAACCGCGGCATGGCGTTCGGACTCCTTGCCGATCACCGCTGGGTGTTCTTGATCTGTTCTGTGATCGGTATCGCCTTGATGGCGTTTTACCTGTTTCGTTACGTATCCCGCACGCCCTCACGTGTGGGGCTTGCGCTCGTGATAGGCGGCGGCATTGGCAATATGATCGATCGCGTGCGCCTTGGATTTGTGGTGGATTTTATTGATTTTTGCGCCTTTGATTTTTGGGTCTGGGTCTTTAACGTGGCGGATGCTGCCGTGACCGTGGGCGCCGTGATCTTTGCACTTGACCTCATCATTGAACTGGTGGGGGAGCTAAAAAAGCAAAAAGGCGCTAAAACGGGTGAAGAAAAGGGACACGGAGATTGATATGGCAGAGCTTTTGAAAACCACAGTCACAAGCGACGGCGCGGGGCAGCGACTTGATGCATTTCTTGCCGCTTCTTTTGATATTTCACGTGCAGCTGCCGAGCGCTTGCTTGAGGAGGGGCGTGTGACGCTCTCCTTTGGCGAGGCGACTAAAAAATATCGCCTGAAGGGTGGCGAGGAGATCACGCTTTTCTTGCCGGAGCCGACTCCCGCTGAGGCACAGCCGGAGGATATCCCGCTTGATATCGTCTATGAGGACGCGGATATCGTCGTGGTAAACAAGCCCTCGGGTATGGTGGTGCATCCTGCCGCGGGAAATCCCGACGGCACGCTTGTAAACGCACTGCTTTATCACTGCAAGGGCACGCTTTCGGGCATTGGCGGTGTGGAGCGCCCGGGGATCGTCCATCGGATCGACAAGGATACCGCGGGGCTTTTGGTGGTCGCCAAAAACGACGCGGCGCACGCGGCACTCAGCACGCAGCTAAAAACGCACAGCGTCAGCCGTATTTACGAGGCGATCGCTATCGGCAATTTCAAGAACGATAGCGGTACGGTGAATGCCCCCTTGGGGCGGCATCCTGTTCACCGCAAGCGCATGGCGATCGTGCGGCGCGCGGGTGAGGGCAAAGAGGCAATTACCCATTATACGGTGCTTGCGCGCTTTGGACAGCTGACACATATTCGTTGTAGCCTTGAAACGGGGCGTACGCACCAGATCCGCGTGCATATGGCATCACTTGGTCATCCGCTTCTCGGTGACCCTGTTTACGGCGGTGACGGTACGAAATTTGAGGCAAGGCATCGTGCTCTCATCAAGGGGCAGTGCCTGTTTGCAGGGGAGCTGTCGCTCACCCACCCCAAAACGGGGGAGCGTATGACCTTTCGCGCGCCCTATCCGCCCGAATTTAAGGCGCTGCTCGAAATTTTAGAAAAGGAAAGCACGTAATGGATCTTTCAAAATATACCATCGTCACCGATCTTGACGAAACGCTCCTATATCAGCGCGAGATGCTCCCCCAAAACACCGCTGCGATCAAGTCCTTTGTGGCGCGTGGCGGCCGCTTTACCATTGCCACGGGCAGAAATCATCAGTCCGTTTTGGTTTCTATGCCCCACGTGGCGGAGCTGTTAAACGCCCCCGCCATTCTTTGCAACGGCGTATATCTTTATGATTTTGAAAAGAAGATCCGCCTTGCCGAGGAGTGTCTTTCCCCCGAGCAGGCAGAGGCGTTGCTCCTTTTTGTAAAGACGTATTTTCCACACGTCCCTTACCGCGTTTCTACCTTTCACGGCTTTCGCTGTGAGCGAGCCGAAGGGTATATGCAAAGCGACATTGCGGCATACGGTCTTGATGCCGTAGAGATCTCACCTGCCGGCACTTGGCCACGCGAGGACTGGTATAAGATCGTTTTCCGAGATGAGGATGAGGTGCTCTCACGCGTGCGTGCGCTTTTTGAGGAAAAAATGGGCGGTAGCGGCATTGTGGCGTTTGCCTCGGGCAAGCGGTTTTTGGAATTGCAAAGCGAGCACTGTGATAAGGGAACGGGGCTTGATTGGCTTCGTCAGCAGCTACCCGACCGTGGGGGAACAGTGATTGCTTGCGGAGATTTTGAAAACGACCTTGGCATGCTGCGTGCGGCGGATGTGGCGATCTGCCCCGCAAACGCGACAGACGAGGTAAAGCACGTGGCAGATCACGTGCTGTGCCATTGCAAGGAGGGCCTGCTTGCCGAGGTCGTCGAGATGATAGAACAGGGAAAGATATAAGAGGTGTCACGGTGAAAACAAGGTATAGGTTAGCGATATTCGATCTTGACGGGACGTTGCTTGACACGATCCTCGACCTTACCGCAGCCACCAACGCGGCACTTGCGGCAAGTGGCTATCCCGCCAGAAGCGTGGATGAGGTGCGCTCTTTCGTGGGCGACGGTACCAAAAAGCTGATCGCACGCGCTGCCCCCGAGGGGGCGGGAGAGAGCGACAATGCGCGCGTGCACGCCGATTTTATCGCGTATTATACGGCGCATTCTGCCGACCGTACCGCACCGTATGCGGGTGTATTGGAGTTGTTAGCGACCCTTCGCACGCGAGGTGTAAAAACAGCGGTCTTGTCTAATAAGGTAGACCATGCCACAAGGGCGCTGTGCGACAGATATTTTAACGGGCTTCTTGACGTGGTGGCAGGCGAGCGAGAGGGGGAGGGGATCCCCAAAAAGCCCGCGCCTGAGGGAGTTTTTGAGATCATGCGTGCCGTGGGCGTCACTCCCGCGGAAGCCGTTTATATCGGCGACTCGGAGGTGGATATCAAAACCGCCCGAAACGCAGGTGTGGACGAAATATTGGTATCGTGGGGCTTCCGCAGTGCGGCGCACCTTCGCCAAAACGGCGCGAAGAATATCGTGAGTACAACAAAAGAGTTAGAAGCGCTTATCGTGGGGGAGCCCAAAACGCACCTTTCCCGGTCATCCTGAGCCTATGTCCGCCCCTCATTCTTTTTAGGGTCGTCCTGACGAGCGCAATAAAGCCGAGTCGAAGGATCTCGGCGCGATAAAGACAATCGCGCCGCGGTGTGTTAGCACCTGACTTTTTGTTTGGCTGAATGTAACATTAGGACTGTAAAAGGGTCAGCACGAACATCCCGCCGAAAACGCTGCTTGCGTTTTCAGAGATTCTTCGGGTTTCTTTCTTGAAACCCTCAGAATGACCCGTAAAAAAACAAAATCCTCGGGACGCTCCATAAGGATAAAACAAAAGGGCAGAGAATAGCGTGATACTCTTAACGGAGTATCACGCTAACTAAGTTTGCCCTTCAGGCAAGTGAAGTTATCTTCGATAGTGAAGTTCACTTCGTGAGTGAAGTTTCGCCTGACGGCGAAGTGTGGGCAAACTTAACTTCACTTGTGCGTAGTACCAAACTTCACTGCGTAGCAATTTCACTTTTGCGATAGCAAAAACATCACCAACAGAAAAAGAGAGGACATTTCGGCTACTGACCGATTTGTTCTCTCTTTCTGCTTGTTATATGGGTTTGGGCTTAGCCCATTTGCGTTTGACCGGTCAAATGCGATGCTTGCATTTTTATCAAAGCGAAAATTCTCCGCTAAGGACATCACGCTATTTTTACGTTCTCTGTCCTTTTTTGAATAAGCAAGACGACCAGCACTTTTGCCCAAGCTCGTTAGGAAGGAAAATTCATTTGCAAAGTATCACCTCGCACGGCTTTCCCGCTTTTTTAGCATATTTTATAACTGAGCATGCCCCTTTAGAGATTCCGTCCCAAAAAACGAGGATCTTATCCGCATAATCTACTATTTCTTTGTTTCTTACAATTGGTGCCGCACGACCATAACGTTTATATTGAGGTAAAAATTCAGTGAGCCTTAACGCTTTTCTTTTTGCGTATTCCGCAGCAAGAAAATCTACACCGATAGCACCTCCCGACACTATTTCATTCACTCCCGCGGGTATATGCTGATCAATTACGATATTCACAAGTTTTCTTGAGCCTATAACAGCCAATTTCATATTTTACCTCCATTTTAAACATATTTTAAAATTATTATGTGTTTATATGTAACATTTTAACACAAAATAAGCGTAAAGTAAATATAAAATAAATTTAAAATGAGGTTTTTATGGCTACAAAAAGTTTATCAATAAGAATTGAAGAGGAAATGCTTGACAAATTACACGTAATTGCAGATTATGAGGGAAGAAGCGCCAACAGCCAGATACTCGTGCTTATTCGTGATCTTATCGAGGCCTACGAAGGGAAGCACGGAGCGATAAAGACGGGGAAAAGATCATAAACAAGAACAAGGGGCAGAGAATTTTACGTTCTCTGCCCCTTTTAGTATTTATTTGTGCGTAAAATAAAAGAATGAATTGACGGCAAGCCGTCATGAATTGAAGCCTCGCGGCTTCATGATTTGAACTCTTTCGATTTCATGAATTGAATTGCCCTGTTTTTTAATGCCGAAGGCAATTCATGCGCCGCGTCGCAATTCATGGCGTAAGCCAATTCGTGCCCATCGGGCAATTCATTGCTTTGTGCCCTCGTGGACACAAAGCACAAAGACCGTATGCTGTGCCTGGGCGCCCTTTAGCTGCGCGGTGTATTCAAGCCGCAGTGTGCCGTTTTTTTCAATATCGTTATAAACCCTTTTGGTCTTGGTGGCAAGCTGAAAGGGCATATACGGTGTCAGATACGGGCTGTGATCTAAGTGCCCCGCCTCAAAGGAGATCGAGCAGCGCACCGCCCCCTCGCGCGTCATTGTCACGTGTGTGGGATCGCTTTTTGCAAACGAGAGGGTGGTGCGGCTGTCCTCTAGCGCCTCTCCCTCACGGTAGGAGATGCGAACCGACACCCCATCGTCGTAATAGCTGCCCTCGGCGCTAAATTCCAGCACTTGCTCCTCACTTGCGCCATCCGTAATGATATCGTCGCGTGTGTCCTCGAAGAGGGAGTCGCTTGTTTCCTTTTGTATGGTCTTGATGGCAATGCGCACCTTTTTTAACATTTTGGCAATATCCTCTTTTTGTCGGTCATTCCGCGAAAGAGCAAGGCTAAAAAGCAATTTCCTCGCGCGGGAATACACTCATTATAACAGGTATGAGGGAAAAATGCAAGCGGCGCGTTTTATTTGTAAAAGCGCGCGATTTTGCCTTGACAAACATTTTACGATACTATATAATATAATAGTATTATTTTATTTAAAGAAAAAAATAAAGTATGCAAATAAAACGGATTTTTAACGATTGTGAGCCATAGATGAAATACCTGTTTTTTGATATCGAATGTGCAAATTGCTACAACAACTGTGCCAAGATATTCAGCCTTGGATATTGCGTCACTGATGAGAACTTCAATCTCCTGCACGACAAGGAGGATGTGCTCATCAATCCCCGCGACCGCTTTGATTGGTACGTTGCCAAAAAAATGATGGCATATCCGCGCGAGATCTTTGCAAGCTTCCCGCCGTTCCCAGAGTTTTACGAGCGTTTTCGGGAAATGTTTGAGGATCCCGAAACCGTGGTGATCGGCTATGCGGTGACAAACGACGTGCATTTTTTGCAGGATGACTGCAAGCGTTACGGGCTTACCCCCTTTACCTATCGCTTTTATGACGTGCAGCAGATCTACGCGCGTCAACCCGAAAACAATACTGCCAAGAATTTAGAGGATTCTCTGCTATCCTGGTGCGGGATCGAGCCTGAAAACCTGCATCGCAGCGACGAGGATGCCTACAATACTATGCTGATCCTCAAGGCGATCGCGAGATACCATGGAAAAAATCTGCCCGAGCTGCTTGAAATGTACCCCGACTGTGCAGGCCGTGCCGAGGGAGCTTTGATGGAGTATGCCTGGAAAAAGCCGGAGGGTGAGGCAAAGGCGAAGAAAAAGCGCCACCGCGGCGGCAAAAAGCGCAAAAAGGGCGGCGAAGCTGAGGCACAGCCCGACGCTAACAATATGATGGAGGGCGGCTCGGAAAATGCGGAGCTCTTCCTCAAATATCTTGCTACCCTTTCTCCCAAAAAAACGCGCAAGCCGCCGATGCTTTCGGGTCATACCGTGACAGTGGGGCTTGGCTACCAGCGCACACATTTTAACGAGATGCTGTATCTTGCACAAATGATCGTGAACGAGGGCGGACGCTATACGCTTTCGACGCGAAACGCGGATATCCTCTTTACCTACGGCGAGGACGAGCAGGATCAAAGGCTTGAAACCGCAAAGGCAATGCTTGAGGCGGGGGAGGAGATCGAGATCTATCCCATCAAGGTGCTTTTTGATATGCTTGAGACCAGCGAGGTGCGCCTTTCGCGCAAGCCTAAAATGGATCTTTCCCATTTAAAGCCGGAGGAGCCTGCCGAGGATGAAACAGACGCCACCGACAAGGTCGAGGTGACTGACGGCTACAAGGAGCTTACTGAGGAGCCGACGCCCGTATAAACAAATAAAAATCACCCCTCGGTACCGCTATTGCAGATGACCGAGGGGTGATGGTTTTTGCTACTTATTTGATGATGAAACGATCGAGTTCTTTAAAGAGCTCGGCGGTGTCATCAGAATGGGCGGTGAGGGTGATGGGGGCAAGCAGATCAAGGCTGAAGATGCCCATAATGGACTTGCCGTCTACAATGTATCTGCCCGATTGCAGATCAACGTCAATATCGCTTTTTGCAACAATGTTTACAAAATCACGCACGTCGGCGATGGTGGAAAGACGAATGCTTATGCTGTTCATACGGTGCTCCTTGTTTTTTATTTCGGTCAATGCCGATCTGTTATTATTATATCGGATATTTGGTGGCTTGTCAATGCCGTTTTCATAAAATCCGAGAAAATAAGGCGCACTTCTTGACTTTTGTATAATATAAGTGTATAATAAAGTTATATACATTAGTGTTGCTTAACTGCTGTATATAAGATATTTGAAAACTGAAAAAGGAGGTAGTAATTATGAACCCAGGACTTGCAATCGGTTTGATTGCGGCAGCCCTTGTTCTTGGCTTTGGAATCGGCTTTTTGCTGCGTCGCATGATAGCGGAAAAGAAGATCGGGTCTGCTGAGCAGGAAGCCAAGCGCATCCTTTCCGATTGCACACAGCAAGCGGAATCTATCAAAAAGGAAAAGCTGCTGGAAGCAAAGGAAGAGATCCTGCAGCGTCGTAATGAGAGCGAGGCAGAGCTGAAGGAGCGCCGTGCGGAGATCACCCGTATGGAGAGGCGCCTCACGCAAAAGGAAGAAAATCTTGACCAGAAGTCTGAGGCACTGGAACGCAAGAGCGAAAGGCTGGATCAAAAGCTCCAGGAAAACGACAGCGTGCGCGCAGAGATCGAGGCAACGCTTGCCGAGCATAAGCGTGTGTTGGAAACGCTGGCGGGCCTGACTGCCGAGGAGGCAAAGGAGGAGCTGATCGAGCGTGTGGAGGGCGAGGCAAAGCACGAGCTTGCCCAGCGCCTTGACGAGTTAGATGCCCAGTTTAAGGACGAGGCAGAAACCAAGGCACGCAACATTCTTTCTCTTGCCATTCAGCGCTGTGCAACGGATCACGTGGCGGAGGCAACCATTTCGGTGGTGCAGATCCCGAATGACGAAATGAAGGGTCGCATTATTGGCAGAGAGGGGCGTAACATCCAGAAGCTGGAAACGCTCACGGGCGTGGAGCTGATCATTGACGACACCCCTGAGGCGATCACTCTGTCGGGCTTCGACCCGGTACGCCGCGAGGTCGCAAGACTGACACTTGAAAAGCTGATCGCGGACGGTCGTATTCACCCCGCACGCATTGAGGAAACGGTGGAGAAGTGCCGCCGCGAGGTGGATGCTGTGGTGAAGCAAGCGGGCGAGCGCGCTACTTACGAGGTGGGCATTCCCAACCTTCACCCTGAGCTGGTCAAGCTCCTTGGACGCCTGCGTTACCGTACCAGCTACGGGCAAAACGTGCTGAAGCACTCTATTGAGGTCGCATTCCTTGCAGGCATCATGGCAGAGGAGCTTGGTGTAGATGCAGTTGCCGCGAAGCGCGCAGGTCTTTTGCACGATATCGGCAAGGCGTTCCCCCACGACGTGGAGGGCACACACGTAGAGCTTGGTGTCAATGTCGCGCGCAAGTATAAGGAAAGCCGCGAGGTGGTGCACGCCATCGAGGCGCACCACAACGACGTAGAGCCGCAGACCGTCATCGCTATTCTGGTGCAGGCGGCTGATGCCATCTCGGCATCAAGACCCGGCGCGCGCCGTGAGGATCTTGAAAATTATATCAAGCGTCTTGAAAAGCTTGAGGAGATCGCCAAGGGCTTTGAGGGAGTTGAAAAGGCGTTTGCCATTCAAGCGGGCAGAGAATTGCGCGTGATGGTAAAGCCTGAGGACGTGACCGATGAGGGCATGAAGTTCATTGCCCGTGAAATGGCAAAGAAGATCCAGGACGAGGTCAAGTACCCCGGCCAGATCAAGGTAAACCTGATCCGCGAGAGCCGCGCCGTGGATTACGCAAAATAAGCGGTGATCGATCTTGCAGGCACCCCCTGCAAGTCTCTCATATATATTTATAGAGTTTTCGTGCGAATTTGCGCCATGCGCTGTAAATACATGAGAAAAAGCCCCGTTGCCGATTGGTAACGGGGCTTTTTATTTAATTTTTCTTGTACTTTTCCATTTCAAGCAAAATACGATAAATGTGCTCTTGCTCCTCTCCTGTTTTTGCAGCAAGAAATTCGTAGCATTCAAGCGGAATATTGCGCGTCTCGTTTTCATTTACACTAATCTTTTCAAACAATCTTGATAGCGAAACGTTTAACGCCGTAGCAATCTTTTCTATGCTTTCAATCGTAGCGTTTTTTTCACCGCGCTCAATTTGACCGATGTATGTGGGATGGCACCCCGAAAGCTCTGCAAGATTTTCTTGGCTTAAGCCACCTGCAGTTCTGTAATTTCTAATTCGCTGACCTAAAGCCTTTGTAATATCACTCATAAATTATCCACCTTTACTTGCACTGTAAATAGTCTATA
>JAZOCO010000030.1:0-12373 GCA_045596505.1 Eubacteriales bacterium | reverse complement strand
CAACAAAAAAAAACCCCCGGCGGACAACCCCACCCGAGATTTTTGCGTTTCTGCCCTGCGCCAAACGGGGCAGTTTTTCGTTTTATTTCGTCATTTTCTCCTGCTTCACCTTGTGGTCGATCACGTGGCGGGAGGCAAGCTCGCGGTGGATATCCGAGAGGGCAATGCCCTGCTCGATCATCAGCACCATCACGTGATAGACAAGATCAGAGATCTCATAAATGGTTTCGGCGCGGTCTTCTGCCTTGGCGGCAATGATGACCTCGGTGCACTCCTCCCCCACCTTTTTGAGGATCTTGTCAAGCCCCTTTTCAAAGAGATATGTGGTGTAGGAGCCCTCCTTTTTGTCGGTCTTTCTGCCCGCGATCAGCGCCATTAAGCCGTCAAGTGAAAAGTCATGACGCGTCTCGCTCTCACCGAGGAGTGCCGTGAAGCAGCTCTCTGTCCCAAGATGGCAGGCGGGGCCATCGGGCTCTACCCTCACCTCCAGCGCATCCTTGTCGCAGTCCGCGGTGATGGAAACGATGTGCTGGAAATTGCCGCTGGTCTCACCCTTGATCCAAAGCTTTTCGCGGGAACGACTGTAAAAGCAGGTCAGCTCCTTTTCAAGGGAAATGGTGAGACTTTCACGGCTCATATACGCAAGCGTTAAGACCTTTCCGTTTACGGCATTTACCACAATGGCGGGGATCAGCCCCTTGTCGTCAAATTTAAGCTCGTCGATACTGAAATTCGGTGTGATCATAAAGGTGCTCCTTACATAAGTCTTGCGGGAATGCCCGCTTTTTTCATTTGTTTTTTAAGATCGCCAATGGCAACCTCTCCAAAGTGGAAGATGGAGGCGGCAAGCCCCGCATCCACTCCCGGTAGGGTGTTAAAAAGGGTGATAAAGTCCTCTATTTTGCCCGCCCCGCCCGAGGCGATAACGGGAACGTTCACCGCTTCACAGACTGCCCCAAGCATCGGCAGATCAAAGCCGCCCTTTACTCCATCCGTGTCAATAGAATTGAGCACCACCTCACCCGCGCCCATTTCAACGCAGTGCTTGATCCAGGAGATGGCTTCAAGCCCCGTGTTTTCGCGACCGCCCTTGGCAAATACGCGAAACGCGCCGTCCACGCGCTTTACGTCTGCGGAGATGACCACGCATTGGTTGCCGTAGCGCTTTGCCGCCTCGGCAATGAGGGAGGGGTTTTTGATCGCGCCCGAGTTGACGCTTACCTTGTCAGCGCCGCATTTGAGCACGCGGTCGAAGTCCTCAAGGGTGTTGATGCCGCCCCCGACGGTGAGGGGAATAAAGATCTTGCTTGCCACCTCGGTCAGGATCTCGGTAAAGAGTCTACGACCCTCGGCGGAGGCGGTGATATCGTAAAACACCAGCTCATCCGCGCCGTTTTCACTGTAATAGCGGGCAAGCTCGACGGGTGAGGAAACGTCGGATAACCCCTTGAAATTCACACCCTTGACCACGCGTCCGTCTCTTACGTCAAGGCAGGGAATAATGCGCTTTGTAATCATTTCTTTGCCACCTCTATTGCTTCCCTGAGGGAAATTGCGCCCGTATAATACGCTTTGCCGATGATCGCGCCGTAAAGGTCCAATTCGGCAAGGCGCTTCACGTCAGCAAGGGCTGAAACGCCGCCCGAGGCAACGATATCCATAGCAAAGCGTTGCGAAAGCTCACGGTAAAGTGCGTGATTTGCGCCCTGCATGGCGCCGTCGCGGGAGATGTCGGTGCAGATCAGCGTTTTCACGCCACGCGCCTGCAGGCGCTTGCAAAATTCCATAGCGTCAAGCGCTGAGCTTTCCGTCCAGCCCTTTACTGCCACATATCCGTCCTTGATATCTACGCCAACGGCGATCCTCTCGCCGTATCTCAGTACAGCCTCCTCTAAAAACGCAGGGTCGCTGACTGCCGCCGTGCCAAGGATCACGCGGTCAAGCCCTGACGCCATATAACGGTCGATCACCGCCATACTGCGTATGCCGCCGCCGATCTCGCAAAAGAGCCCACATTCCGACTTTATGCGGCAAACGGTATCGATATTGGGCGTGTTGCCGTCCCGCGCGCCCTCAAGATCCACGAGATGCACGTGCGTAGCGCCCGCAGCCGCGAAATCACGCGCCACCGAAACGGGGTCGTCACTGTATACGGTCATTTGGGCATAGTCACCCTTGTAAAGGCGTACTGCCTTACCGTCAAAAAGATCGATCGCGGGAAATATCAGCATGCCGCACCCTCCATTTCACAAAAGGCACGCAGGATAAGAAGTCCTGCCTTGCCGCTTTTCTCGGGATGGAACTGACAGCCCATCACGTTCCCCGAGGCAACCGCCGCCGTGAGATCCTTGCCATACTCGGCGGTGGCGATCACCGCCTCGTCACACCCCGTGCCATAAAAGGAATGGACAAAATACACACACTCCCCCTCGCTAAGATACTTGAAAAGGGGATGCTTTTTTGCGCCGAAATGAAGCGCGTTCCAGCCGATATGGGGGATCTTAAGCTCCTTTGGGATCACGTCGGAGATAGGACGGATCTCGCCGGGGATCAGCCCTAAACCCTCGTGCTCGCCGTATTCATAGCTCTTTTCAAGCAGCAGCTGCATGCCAAGGCAAATGCCCATCAAGGGCTTGCCGCTTTTGGCGTATTCGATCACTGTATCGGCAAGACCCGAGTGGCGCAGCTTTTCCGATGCATCGCCAAAGGCGCCCACACCCGGCAGGATCACGCGGTCTGCGGCGCGGATCACGGCGGGATCGTCGGTTACCACTGCCGCGGCGCCAATGGCGGCAAGGGAGCTTTTAAGGGAAAAGAGATTTCCAACACCATAGTCTACGATCGCGAGCATCAAAGAACCTCTTTCGTAGAAAGCACGCTGTCGCCAAGGGCGGGAGATTTCTTGAGTGCCGCCCCAAGGCTGTGTGCCACGGATTTGAAAATACCCTCGATCACGTGGTGAGAATTACTGCCTGCAAGCTGCCTTATGTGAAGCGTTACGCGTGCTTCTCTGACAAACGCCAGCCAAAACTCCTCTACCAGCTCGGTATCAAATATGCCAACCTTTTTTGCCCTGATCGCCACGTCATAGCAAAGCGTGGCGCGTCCCGAAAGGTCGATCGCCGAGAGGATCAGCGCCTCGTCCATCGGCAGGATCATGCTACCGTAGCGTGCAAGGCCCTTTTTGTCGCCCGCAAGCTCCGAGATGGCAAGCCCGAGGCAAATGCCCACGTCCTCTGTGGTGTGGTGCGCATCAATTGCGAGATCGCCCTTGCAGGTGAGCGTGAGGTCAAGGCCGCTGTGACGGGCAAAAAGCGTGAGCATGTGATCAAGAAAGCCGCACCCTGTGCTGATGCTTGCCTTTCCCGTGCCACGCGAGAGGGTAAGAGAAATATCGGTTTCGGCGGTTTTCCTGTGCTTGGTAACGGTGTTCATAGTATCACTCCTTTACAATATCGTTAAGCGCATCGATCAGCGCCCTCATATCCTCAATGGTGCCTACGGTGATGCGGTTGTAATCGGCAATGGGGGGCTTGTCAAAGTGGCGCACCAAAATGCCGCGCTCGCGCAGCTTTGTGTAAATTTCCTTGCCACGCACCGCGGGGTGGCGAAGAAAGAGGAAATTTCCCATGGAATCTGTCATCTCGAAGCCAAGCTCCTTCAGAGCTGTTTTGGCGTATTCTCGCGCTTCAATGATCCTTTTGCACCCTTGCTGCGTGTAATCCTCGTCCGCCATCACGCCAAGCCCCGCTGCCGCGGACATACTGTTTACGTTGTAGGGATTGGTGGAATATTTAACTGTGTTAAGATCGCGGATCAGCTCGGGGCACCCAACGCCGTAGCCAAGACGAGCGCCCGCCATGGAACGGGATTTTGAGAAAGTGCGCGTGACTAAGAGATTGTCGTATTTTCGCACAAGCGGCACCACCGTGTCGCCACCGAAATCAATGTATGCCTCGTCGATCACCACAACACGAGAGGGATTTGCCAGCAACAGCTCCTCAATTTCGTGGGGTGTGAGAATAAGACCCGTGGGGGCGTTTGGATTGGCAATAAAAACGGTACCGTTTGCGGCTTTATAGTCCGAAAGCTCGATGGAGAAATCCTCTTTTAAGGGGATCTCGGTGTAGGGTACGCCGTTTAGCTTTGCAAACACACTGTAAAAGCCGTAGGTGATATTGGGGAAAACAGCGGGGTGGCTCTCATCACAAAATGCCATAAAGGCAAAGTTTAGGATCTCGTCCGAGCCGTTTGTCAGCAGCACCTCGTCAGCGGTAAGACCGTGATAGTCGGCAATGGCACTGTGAAGCGCCTTGTAGGTAGGATCGGGGTAGAGCTGTAAGCCTGCCGCTGCCTCGCTTGCCGCCTTTACGGCTAAGGGCGAGGGGGGAAAGGGGGATTCGTTGGTATTTAGCTTGATATACTTTTTGTCACGCGGCTGCTCACCGGGAGTATACGGGGTGAGAGTGCGATATTTATCGGTAAAAAATCTGCTCATAGAACTCCTTGCGGTGGGAGTGGCTCCGCACCGTTACTGGTCTTATTTTTCCTCAAGGCGAATGGTGGCGCTCCTTGCGTGTGCGCCAAGCCCCTCTTTATTTGCAAAATAGGCAACGTCCTTGGCTACGCGGGCAAAGGCATCTCTTGTGTAGTAGGTGTATTGCGTTTTTTTCACGAAGTCATCGACAGACAGGGGATTTGAAAAGCGCGCGGTGCCACCGGTGGGCAGGGTGTGATTGGGGCCTGCAAAATAGTCGCCCAGCGCCTCGGGGCAGTATTTCCCCATAAAGATCGAGCCTGCGTGACGGATACCGTCGAGGTAGTCAAAGGGGTTGTCCACCGCCAGCTCAAGGTGCTCGGGGGCAAGCTCGTTTGCCACGTCGATGGCGGCTTTAAGATCGTCTACTACGATGATCTTGCCGTTTGTGTCGATCGAGGCGCGCGCGATCTCGGCACGTGCAAGCTGAGGAATCTGCACTTCAAGCTCTGCTTGAACGGCAAGCGCCAGTGCTTCGCTTTCGGTGATCAGCACCGCCGAGGCAAGCTTATCGTGCTCTGCCTGTGAAAGCAGATCTGCCGCCACGTGTGCGGGATTTGCGGTCTTGTCGGCAACAACAAGTATTTCACTCGGACCTGCGATCATATCAATGGATACCGTGCCAAAAACCTGCTTTTTTGCCTCGGCAACGAAGGCGTTACCCGGCCCCACGATCTTATCCACGCGCGGCACGCTTTCCGTGCCGAAGGCAAGCGCGGCAATGGCTTGTGCGCCGCCGACCTTAAAAATACGGTCAACACCTGCCACCTCAGCGGCGGCAAGGATGACGGGGTTCACCTTTCCGTTTGCCAAGGGGGGTGTCACCATCACCACCTCACGGCAGCCTGCGATCTTTGCGGGGATCGCGTCCATCAACACCGTTGAGGGATATGCTGCCGTGCCACCGGGCACGTAAAGCCCCGCACGGTCGATGGGGATCACCTTTTGACCCACCACAACGCCATCTTGGTCGTTTAAAATAAAGCTGTTTCTGACCTGTCGCTCGTGGAAGCGGCGAATGTTTGCCGCGGCACGCCGCAGCACGTCAAGAAATTCGGGGTCCACCTCACCAAGCGCCTCGGCGCGCTCCGCAGGCGTCACGGCAAGCACCTCAAGCTTTGCCTTGTCAAATTTTTCGGTGTAAGCAAAAAGCGCACGGTCGCCGTCTTTTTTGACGGTTTTTATGATCTCGCTTACAATATCCGCAACATTAACCGGGGGCACGGCGCGCGATAGGATCTCGCTGCTGTGCACCTCGCCATACTTTAAAATTTTGATCATTTTACATTCTCCACTTGGGCGGCAATGCCGCGCACGATCTGTTCAATGGTTTGGCTTTTGAATTTATAGCTTGATTTGTTGGCGATAAGTCGCGCACTGATCGGTACGACGGTGGCGATCACCTCAAGGTCGTTTTCCCGCAGGGTCGTGCCCGTTTCCACGATATCGACGATCACATCTGAAAGCCCAATGATGGGCGCGATCTCAATGCTGCCGTTTAGGTGGATGATATCGATATCACGCCCCATACCGTCGTAATAATTCTTTGCGATTCTTGAGAATTTGGTGGCAACGCGAAGGGTCCTGCGCACGTCGTCGCGAAATTCTGCGGGTGCGGCAACCGCCATGCGGCATTTGCCGATCGCAAGGTCAAGCAGCTCGTATACGTCCGGCAGATATTCAAGCAGGATATCCTTTCCCGCCACGCCAATGTCGGCAACGCCGCGTTCTACGTAGATCGGCACGTCAGAGGGCTTTGCCCAGAAAAAGCGGAGCCCCAGCTGCTCGTTTTCAAATATCAGTTTTCTGTTGTCCTCGTGTATGGCGGGGCAGGGGAAGCCCGCTTTTTCAAACATATCGTACACGCGCTCGCCAAGTCTGCCCTTTGGGAGCGCAACGTTAAGCATTTGCTTCATAGAGCTTACCCTCCCTTGCATCGAATTTAAGAAGCGTGCGGTAGCGGAGCTTTTCCGGCAAGCAGAGCCGCGCCGTTACGCTTTTGCCCTCGGCGATCAAGGCTTCAAGTGCCGCACCAAGTGCTGCGGGATCGGCATCCTCGCCGTAAAGCACCACGGTCTCCACGTCATAGGCAGGGGTGTCCTCACCAAGGCGCTCCAGTGCATCAAGATACACAGCAAAACCAATGGCGCTTTCGCTTCTGCCCATTTTGCGCATAAGACCCCCGTATTCACCGCCCGATAAAAGCCCTTCGGCAGCGCCCGCAATAAAGCCCTTAAAGACGATGCCGTTATAGTAGCCCATATCGCTTACCACAGAAAAATCCACCCGCACCAGCTCACCCACAGGGGAGCGCTCAAGCGCCGTGAGGAGTGAGGCAAATTCGTTTAGCATTTTTGCGGGAGCAATACTGTCAAGCGCGCGAAGCAGCGTTGGCAGGACGTCACTTGGCTTGCCGTGAAGAGTGACGAGGTTTCCGAGCAGGGCGATTTTTTCGTCATCTGCGCCCGCGGACGCCGCAATGGCATTCAGCTCGTGGAGATTTTTTTCTCCAATGCAGCGCAGCAGCAGCTTGCGGGTGTCGGCAGTCACGCCAAGCGAATCCAGCACCGCGGAAACGATGCCGAGGTGCGACACGTCAAGCACGGCACTCTTTCCAATAGTGAGAAGACTTTTGGCGGCAAGGGTCAACACCTCAAAAAGGCAGTAGGCATCCACACTCCCGATGCATTCAAGCCCCACCTGCATGATCTCGCGAAAGGCATGAGTTCTGCCCGATACGCGATAGACGTTTTCCTGGTAATAGACCCGTTTCGTGTCGCCCTCGCTGTGGCTGTTCTTTACGATGGAAAGCGTCACGTCCGGCTTCAGTGCCAAAAGCTTGCCGCTGGTGTCGGTAAAGGTGATGACATTATCTGAAACAAGGAAATCCTTGTTTTGCACGTAAAGGTCGTATTCCTCAAATTTGTTCATTTTATATTGGGTGTAGCCGTAGCCGCGGTAAAGCGCGCGCAGCGCAAGCGCGGCACGCTCGTCACCCATCAGGATGCTTTGCGCGGTGCTCATGATTGTTCACTCTCCATTTCCAGCTTTTTCAGCATTTCGCGGTAGCCGCCGCTGCCGTAATTGAGGCATTTGTTTACGCGGCTGATGGTGGCGGTGCTCGCTCCCGTCAGCGCAGAAATGACTTGATAGTTGTTACCGCTTGACAAGTATTTTGCAACGTCAAGGCGCTGTGCGATCTCGTGGATCTCCTTAATGGTGCAAACGTCCTCGAAGAAGCGATAGCATTCCTCGAGTGTTTCGAGGTGCAGGATCGCTTCAAAGAAGCGGTCAAGCGATTCGCTTTTCATATTGAGCATAGCACGATCTCCTTGTTTCTTAATATGGAGATATTTTAGCACTTTACCACACTAAAGTCAATACCTTTTGCGAAATTTTTTTGGATATTTTTCATTTTTTAAAAAACATCACCCTGTGAAAGAGGTGGGCACGTGGCAACAACAGATCGTTACCTATATTGTATCGTGCGCGTGCGCGCGTAGCTCGAGCTTACAAAAAAATGCATTTTTATGCGCATTTTCTGGGGGACTTTGCTGTTTTTTGTACTTGGTTTTATAATATTTGCACAAAGGCTTGTGAAAAAGCAAGGTTTTCTTGTTGCTTGTGACGAAAAATATTTTCGGGGTATTGACATCGTGTATACGCCGTGCTATAATAGCAACATATTATTTTATTTGTAACGCGAGGTGCAACATGGCTTTCATCGCTTCCAAAATCAGCGTAGCCATTCTATGCGCTATTCTAGGTCTAGTCGTCCTTTTGAACGGCTCTGAACTGAATAGTGCTGAAAGTTGCGCCATGCCTTGCAAAACCGCGGTAGCTTCTTAACCGGTGGACTTCAAGATAAGAGAAGTAGAACCGACCGGCGAGAGAAAGTGTCAATGATTTGAAATGCAAGCCTTACGGTCTGAACTTTCAGAGCGTAGGGCTTTTATTTTCCCAAAGGAGGGCGAGGATATGAAAATGACGGGCGCACAAATTCTGATGGAGTGCTTGCTCGAGCAAGAGGTGGATACCGTATTCGGGTATCCGGGCGGTACGATCCTTAACGTGTACGATGCGCTGTACCGCTATGGCGACAGGATCAACCACGTGTTGACCGCACACGAGCAGGGTGCCGCACACGCCGCTGACGGATATGCACGCAGCACGGGCAAGGTGGGCGTTTGCTTTGCAACGTCAGGCCCCGGCGCGACCAATCTGACGACCGGTATTGCCACCGCGTATATGGATAGCTCCCCCGTGGTGTTTGTCTCCTGCAACGTGGCGCGCAACCTCATTGGCAAGGATTCCTTCCAGGAGGTTGACATTACGGGTATTACGATGCCCATTACAAAATGCAACTATATCGTTGATAGTGTTGAAAAGCTGGCTGACACGGTGCGCGCTGCCTTTGCCGTTGCCAAAAGCGGCAGACCCGGTCCCGTTTTCATCGATATTTTAAAAAATGCAACGGGCGAAAAAACGGAGTTCGAGTCCTTGCCTGTTGAAAAGCATTATACCGAGGGCAAGCTTGGTGCGATGATGCGCCGTTCCTCTCAGGATTTCAAAGCGCCCGAGGTTGACGTGAAGGATCTTGAAACGCTTGCCGATATGATCAAGAGATCGGAAAAGCCCTTGCTTATCTGTGGCGGCGGCGTGGTGCGCGGCAGAGCCCATAAGGAATTTTTACAGTTTGCCGAGCGCATCGATGCACCCGTTGCCATCACTCTGATGGGTGCGGGCGGCATTTGCGGCAGAAATCCGCTTGCCACGGGTATGATCGGTATGCACGGCACGCAGGCGTCGAATATGGCGTGTGATGCGTGCGACCTGCTGATCTCTGTCGGTTGCCGCTTCTCGGACCGTGTGGCACTTGCTCCTAAGACCTTTGCCAAGCAGGCAAAGATCGTACATATCGATATCGACCGCGCGGAGATCAACAAAAACGTGCGCACGGATCACCATATCGTGGGCGATGCCAAGCGCGTGCTGAAGAGGCTTTGCGAAATGGTTGAGCCGGCGGATCACAGCGACTGGAAGAAGTACGTATTCTCCTTTAAAACGGAAACGGAGTATGACGATTGTGAGGACACCTTAACGCCTAAGCAGATCCTTTCCTCCATTGCCAAGCTCCTGCCGCAGGATACCGTGGTGGCAACCGACGTTGGTCAGCACCAAATGTGGTCGATCCAGCATTTCCGTTTTGATTATCCCGGGCAGCTCCTCACCTCAGGCGGCTTTGGCACGATGGGCTTTGGACTTGGTGCGGCGATCGGCGCAAAGGTCGGCAACCCCGAAAAGACGGTCATTCACATTACGGGCGACGGTAGCTTCCGCATGAACTGCAACGAGCTTGCCACCGTGGGAGATTACGGCGTGCCGATCATAACCTTCGTTTTCAACAACAAAACGCTTGGCATGGTGCGCCAGTGGCAAACGCTTATTTACGATAAGAGATATTCCGAGACCACGCTGACCAACCGTGGCCCCGATTTTGTGGAGCTGGCAAAGGCATACGGTCTTGGCGGCGCACACGTTACGAACGTGGCGGAGCTTGAGGCGGCGATCGGTGAGGCGCTGGAATGCGGACACGGCTATATCATCGATTGTGCCATTGATATGGATGAGAAGGTGCGCCCGATGGTCGGCGGCGGCTCTCATATCACAGATTTCCTGTTGAGCTGAAAGGGGGAAGAGAGATGACGACTGAATCAAAAAGACAAACGCTTGCGATCTTAGTGGATAACGAGTCGGGCGTGCTTTCCCAGATCTCCCGCCTGTTCTCCCGCAAGGGCTATAATATCGAGTCCCTTGCAGTGGGCGCAACAGAGCACCAGGAGACCTCCCGCATCACCATTGAGGTGATGGCGGATGACGACCAGGCAAGGCTGCTTGCCAACCAGCTTCGCAAGCTGGTGCCCGTGCATTCGGTAAAGCTGCTTACTGCCGAAAGCTCGATCCGCCGCGAGCTGGTGCTTTACAAGGTGCGCACACCTGACAGTGCAGTTAGAAACGAGATCATTGGCATTGCCAACATTTTCCGCGCCAATATCATCGACGTTGCGGTGGGGTCGATCACGCTTTCCGTGATCGGTGCGGAATCTAAGACAGACGCGATGGAAAAGCTTTTGCGCGAGTACGAGATACTTGAGCTTGTGAGAACCGGCGTTATTGCTCTTGAGAGAGGGCAAGAAACAATAAAAGACGAAACCAAGGAAAAAGGAGAATTTGATTATGGCAAAAATGTATTATGAAAAGGATTGCGACCTCAATAAACTGATGGGTAAGACCGTTGCGATCGTGGGCTACGGCTCTCAGGGACACGCACATGCCCTCAACCTGCGTGATTCGGGCTGCAACGTTATCGTTGGTCTTCGAGAGGGCGGTAAGTCCTGGCCCGTAGCCGTAAAGGACGGCTTTGAGGTCTACACTGTTGCTGAGGCGACCAAGAGAGCTGACATTATTATGATCCTCATCAACGACGAGGCTCAGGGCGATATGTACAAAAAGGACATTGCTCCCTACCTCACCGAGGGCAAGGCGCTTGCCTTTGCACACGGCTTCAATATCCGTTACAAGCAGATCGTGCCCCCTGCAAACGTAGACGTTTTCATGGCTGCTCCCAAGGGCCCCGGTCACACCGTGCGTAGCCAGTATCTTGCAGGTAAGGGCGTGCCCTGCCTTGTTGCCGTTGAGCAGAACGCCACCGGCAAGGCATATGATATCGCACTTGCTTACATTGCAGGCATCGGCGGCGCGCGCGCAGGCATTCTTGAGACCACCATGGACGAGGAGACCGAGACCGTCCTGTTCGGTGAGCAGGCTGTGCTTTGCGGCGGCGTTGTAGACCTTATGCGTTGCGGCTTTGAAACGCTGGTCGAGGCCGGCTACAAGCCCGAGAACGCATACTTTGAGTGCATCCACGAGATGAAGCTGATCATCGACCTTATCAACAAGGGTGGCGTGGCTGCAATGAACTACTCCATTTCCGATACCGCAGAGTTCGGTGAGTACGTTTCCGGTCCTCGCGTGCTGCCCTACGAGCAGACCAAGGCAAATATGAAGGCTGTGCTTTCCGACATTCAGGATGGCACCTTTGCCGGCAAATGGATCGCTGAAAACAAGAACGGTCGCTGCTTCTTCAATTCTAAGCGTGAGCAGCTTGCCAAGCACCAGATGGAGATCGTTGGAAAGCAGCTTCGTGAGCAGATGCTGTGGAAGAATGATAGCGACCTTGACACCGCCTCTAACTAAGGCTTGCATCTTTTGCGCCTAACGCTCCCCCTCGCGGCTCCGCGTAGTTACTACGCGTGACGCCGCGAGGTGAAGCCTTATGCATCAAAATCTGCTGCGCCTTGGCATATTTGGCGCCTAACACCGCCCGTGCAGGGCTCGGAGTAGGTTCCTACACTGTCGCCCTGCCCGACAGCGTTATGCATCCGAATCTGCTGCGCCTTGGCATATTTGGCGCCTAACGCTCTCCCTCGCGGCTTCGCGTAGTTACTACGCGTGACGCCGCGAGGTGAAGCCTTATGCATCAAAATCTGCTGCGCCTTGGCATATTTGGCGCCTAACACCGCCCGTGCAGGGCTCGGAGTAGGTTCCTCACCGTCGCCTTGCCCGACAGCGTTATGCATCAAAATCTGCTGCGCCTTGGCATCTTTGTGCCTTGGCATATTTGACGGCTAATTTTGTTTATTTAAATTTGCTGTGTCCTAATAGGCGGTACGCTGTAGGTTTTTTGTTCCAATACCGTTTGGAAAAACGGTATTGCAAGAGAAAATCTGATTTTCACTAAATTCACCCTCACGGAGGTATAGATATGTTTTCCGA
>JAZOCO010000029.1:0-30316 GCA_045596505.1 Eubacteriales bacterium | reverse complement strand
GACAAATATTTGCAGGCGAAAACCTTATGTGTTCGATTCCCTTGCGGCTATGTATGGAGCGCGTTTTGGCGAGGCAAACTACAAAAAAGACAAAGGAGCATGAAATGAGCAAACCTCTGATAAAAAAAGTGGTGGCGCGGGAAATACTTGATTCGCGCGGCAACCCCACAGTGGAAGCAACGGTGGTGCTGACCGATGATGCCGTAGGCGTAGCCAGCGTACCCTCGGGCGCATCCACAGGAAGCTTTGAGGCGCACGAAAGACGCGACGGCGACAGCACTCGTTACGGCGGTAAAGGTGTGACCGGTGCCGTTTCAGCGGTAAATAAACAGATCTCCGCGGCACTGCACGGTGCAAATGCAGGAGAGCAATGCGAGATCGACCGTGTGCTGATCGCGCTTGATGGCAGCGAAAACAAGCACCGTTTGGGGGCAAATGCTACACTTGCCGTTTCTCTCGCCGTGGCAAGAGCCGCCGCCACCCATTACCGTATGCCACTTTACCGCTACCTTGGCGGCACGAATGCCAAAACCTTGCCTGTGCCTATGATGAACATTTTAAACGGCGGGGCACACGCGGCAAACAACGTGGATATTCAGGAATTTATGATCCTGCCCATTGGTGCGCCCAGCTTTGCAGAAGCACTGCGCTGGGGCAGCGAGGTTTACCACAAGCTGGGTACGTTGCTGCGAAAACGCGGTCTTTCCACCACCGTGGGTGACGAGGGCGGCTACGCACCTGACCTTTCAAGCGATGAGGAAGCATTGCAGCTGCTGGGCGAAGCGATCTTTGCCGCGGGCTTTGACGACAAAAAAATAAAGATCGCCTTAGATGCTGCAGCGAGTGAATGGCAGACCGAGGATGGAAGCTACCATCAGAAAAAGCGGGAGCGCACATTAAGCGCTGATGAATTGATCGACGAATGGTGCGATTTTTGTAACCGTTACCCCATTATTTCTATTGAGGATGGGCTTGGAGAAAACGATTTTGCGGGCGTGGCAAGGCTGACTGCGCGCCTTGGCAAAGGCGTGATGCTGGTGGGCGACGACCTTTTCGTTACCAACGAAAAGCGCCTTTGCCACGGCATAAAAGAAGGGGCAGGCAACTCCATTTTGATCAAGCCAAATCAGATCGGGACGCTGAGCGAAACGCTACAGGTGATCCACACAGCAGAAGCTGCCGGCTACCGACACATTCTCTCCCATCGTTCCGGCGAAACCGAGGACACGACCATTGCTGATATTGCCGTGGCGACAAATGCGCCCTTTATCAAGGCAGGAGCACCTGCACGTTCGGAGCGTGTGGCGAAATACAATCGTCTTTTGCGCATTGAGGGCGCGATCGGCGGTGGCAGCTACGCGGGGCACAGATTAAAGATCGGAAACACTTAGTGGCAAAATGACAACGGGCTGTCTCATAGCATTAACAAATTGTGAACGTCATGTGCAACCCTAACAAAAAAATCAAGGCCATTCAAGTGATGACCTTGATTTTTTTGTTGCTTTTATATATGGATCTATCTCAAAAAATCAATTTGAGACAGTCCCTTTTGCTTGTCAAGGTTCCTTTCCTTGCAAATTTTATTTTCGCTCCTTTAACTCGCGCAGCTCCGCGAGGAACGTGTCAAGATCCTTAAACTCACGGTAGACCGAGGCAAAACGCACGTATGCCACGTCATCACGCCGCTTCAGCTTATCCATGATCATCTCACCCAACTGACGGGAGCTGATCTCCTGCACCAGCGCGTTTTGCAGCTCCGCCTCTATCTCGGCGGCGATCTCCTCACCGTTTATGGGGCGCTTTTGGCACGCCTTCATAATGCCGGAAAGCATTTTGGAACGATCAAACAGCTCCTTGCTGCCATCCTTTTTTACCACAAGGATCTGCATAGATTCAATGATCTCAAACGTGGTAAATCGCTTTTGGCAAGCAAGGCACTCACGGCGGCGGCGAATGCTGTTCCCCTCCACCGTGGGACGGGAATCGATCACCTTACTGTCTTGAAAACCGCAATTGGGACATTTCATTGGTATGCTCGCGCTACGCGCACCTTTCTTAAGGTTAGTTAAAGCCGGACAAGCCTGCACAGCCTATGCTGAGAGTATACCATAAAAATAATAATTTGTAAAGTAAAAAATAAAAATTTATCAAGTGAGGAAGGCTTAGATATCACACATAGTGTCGCGTACGATATCCGAAAGATGGCAGGCTCTGACGCTGTTTTTTACAAGCTTTAAATAGATGGCAAGCGCTTTTGTGAGATCCACGCCAACGACCTCGGTAGCGCTGTCTTGGTTCTGCTCCGCGATCTCGATGGCGAAAACGCGACTGGGACTTGTTAAAAGAAGCAAACGGTACGTCAGCGACTTGCGTGCCGCGGTAAGGGTCTCGGTTGCCAGAGTGATAGGTGCGGTGTACTTAATGCCGCAAACAGGACAATTCATTTTTTTCTCCTTGAAATTTGGGTTATCATGCCGTATCACTTGTATCATAGCAAACGAAAAAGTGCGTTATTTTGCAAAATAAACTGCGAAAAATGGGATTTTTGTGCAAAGGCACCCGTATTTTTACAGGCTTGAACAAAACAAATCATAAATTTTTAGTCTTTTCTGGAAAAAATTACTTTTTTTACATAAATAACGGATGGTTTTTGCCAATATTTTATTTTTTATGCAAAATGTGAGCAAGGAGGTGCGTTAAAATGTGTGGAAAAATTTGATGGTTGCAATATATTATCTAAAATTATATAATAAATATAGAAATCGGAAAAAGCGCAGGCTCAGCCCCTGCTTTTCGACGAAATTATTCAAAATAAAGGCTTGTGAATGAATATGAGAAAAAAAGAATATAAACTTTCCCAAAAAAACAAAAAAAGGCGGATTCACCCCGCAGATGCTATTTTGCTCGTGTGCCTGCCACCCATTCTCCTTTGTCTGCTCGGCATACTCTCTCTTATTGGTAACGGCGCACCCCTCACAGGGGCTGATGCCACGTATTTCGGCAGTATGCTGGAGTATCCCGTTGCGGCTTTGATGATCGTAACAGCGGGCGCGGTGATAGCAGATCTTGCTTGGCGACGAGGTACATAAAATCGCAAAAAAAGCACGCAGCTGACAATACGCAAAGCAAATAGTTTGCATAGCAAAAGGGCGGCAATGACAAAATTTCGTCATTGCCGCCCTTTAATTTTATGTTAATTTAATTCCAAAATGCGGTTTGCAGCTTCCATCGGTGCGAGCCTGTCCCGCGCAAAGGCGCGGCGCAAAAGCTCTTGCGGCAAAAATGCATCGTATTTATCAAAAATAGGCATTTCCGACGGTGACACCAGCGCCTCGGCAGAGATGCCGCGCGCCGCAATATCACGCAGTGCTCTTAAAAATTGCATCCCGTCCCCCTCTAAATGAAACTTAAGATACCAGCATCCCTCATATTCGATCCCCGATACGCCAAGCTCCCTTGCGTGCGCCGTGAGGGTGCGCCGAAGCGTGCGAAAGGCGCGTGTACCAAGCCATGGAAAAAGGCACCACGTGCTGCCACCAAGGTGCAAGAGCGAGTGCTCCGTCACCCCTGTGTTACGCGCAAGGTGACGTGCAACGGCAAGTCGGTGTGCGGCGTTTTCCTTTAAATAAGGATACACAGCGTCCTCGCAAAGCACCTCGTGCATACGCGTAAGGATCCTTGTGTGGATCTCGCCACTCTCACCCGGCCAAGAGATCTCCATTTTGCCCGCTACGGGATGAACGTACAAGAGCTTTCGCTGCACATCCAGCTCCTCCACCTCCCACACGCGCCCTGCAAGCGCAAAGCGATCTCCAACGGGCGGTGGTGTGGTGATGGTACCGATCTCCTCGGCGCTCCCACCCTCGCCCGTGGCACGCACGGTAAAGTCCTCACTATCCTTAAAAACGGCATAAAACTGAAAGCTTCTCAGTAGCTTTTCTCCCGAAAGCCCCACGATCAGCCCCTTTTCCTCGGTCAGCTCCAAGAAATCGTGGTTTACCATATGAACGAGCAGGGTGCGATAATCTTCCTTTGACACGTGCAAAAACGGGGGGAGTCTTAGTACTTGCTCCGCGAGTGCTTGCGGCGTTCGCTCACCGCAGACGGCAAGTATGCTGAGCGTTTGATGGAACAAAAGGCTAAGAGGCATTTCACGACGCTGCGGCGGCTCGATAAAGCGCTCCTCAAGATAAAGCTGAACAATGGCGATGGCGCGAAGCAGCCCCCACGGAAAAAGCTGTGGCAGGGGGGTATTGGGAAGCGGATCCTCCTCGCGAAAGACCATCATCATTTCGGGGGGAGCACCTCGCCTGCCCGAGCGCCCTAAGCGCTGCAAAAAGCTTGACACAGACAGGGGCGCATCGCTTTGCACAACGCGCTCGAGCCTACCGATATCAACCCCCAGCTCCATCGTGACCGTAGCACATGTAACGGCACGGATATCCTCACGCTTCATTTTCTGCTCGGCATCCTCGCGAAGCGCCGCCGACAAATTACCGTGATGTATAAGAAAAACGTCGGGATCGTGGCGGCGCACGGCGATCTGCCGAAGTGTTGCCGTTAAATACTCCGTTTCCTCGCGCGAATTGGAAAAGACAAGCGATTTTTTATCTTTAACGCAGTCATACAGATATTCATATCCCACGTCAACGCCGCCATTTTTGACACCGTTTTGGGGGTTATGGTCGTTTTGCTGGGCGCTGTCCTCATTTTGGAAAAAGAAATGCTCCATGCCAAGTCGCCAGCGCACCCCCTCGCTTGACGCGGGGGGAATATCGCAGGGGCGTGTGCTGTCCCCCACCAGCCACTCCGCCGCAAGGGTGGGGTCGCCGATCGTGGCAGACAGCCCCACGCGGCGCGGTTCTTTACCCGTCAAGTGCGCAATGCGCGAGAGCTGACACCGGATCTGGTTGCCGCGATCGCTACCCGTTAAGGTATGCACCTCGTCAATGACCACAAAGCGAAGATCCCCAAACAGGCGCACAACGTCGTTTGTGCGATTGATGAGTATACTCTCAAGCGACTCGGGCGTGATCTGCAAAACGCCCTGTGGGGCCTCGAGCAACGCCCTTTTCTTTGATTGGGATACGTCACCGTGCCAACGGGTGACAGGAATGCCGCTTCCCTCTAAAAGCTCCTCCATTCGCCCAAACTGATCGTTAATGAGGCTTTTTAAGGGTGCGATATACAGCACCGCCACGCTGCTTGCGGGGCATTCACACAGCATGGACAGTATGGGAAAAAATGCCGCCTCGGTCTTGCCGCTTGCCGTGGTTGAGGTGAGCAAAAGATGGTGATCGCTCTCGAAAATTGTTTTTGCCGCCGCCACCTGCACAGCACGCAGGTTCTCCCAAGAATGGGAAAAGATATATTCACGGATAAAAGGCGGGAAACGGTTAAAAATGCGTTCACTCTCGTTCATTTCTCCACCCCGTTACAATATGATATCCGTTGGATTTATGGTGATCCTTGGGAGCAAGTTGCCGTCTGCCTCGGTGCTTGTCTCTTTTTTCTCCTGTGCACCCTCACTGCCGAAGCGTGTCGCCAAGGCGGCAAAATCCGTTTCGGGATTTTGCATCAGGATATTCAGAACCGTCATATAGTCGCGCAGGATCTCGCGCGGTGTCATCATACTGTCAGCACCCGCACGGGAAAGCAGAAGCCGTAAAAAATGCAGCTGCTCATCCTCGGTGATGCGCGGTGCTTTTCCGTAATACTGTGCGTAGAGCGCGGTCACACGCACGATCAGTGCGAAAAGCTCATCGTCACTGAGGCGCCTGAGGCGAATAACGGGACCTATGAGGTTCTTGAATTCGGGATCGAAAAAGCGGCTATCGGAAAGCCTGCTGCGCAGCGCCTCGTAGCTGAAAAGCCCGCGGCGCGGGTCCTCTAAAAACTGCGGCGTGCCGCCCAACACAAGCAAAAGTCCCTCTGCCTTGCCCTGTAAGGCATCGTTAAACATAGACAGGATCTTTTCGTAATTATTCTCTCGGCTGACGCGATGCACGATCTTGTAAAGATTGACACATTCGTCAATGAACACCACAAGCCCACGGTAGCCGATCCTTCTTGCAAGCACACCGAAAAGCTTGATAAAATCATACCAGTTCTCGTCATCAATGATCACGGAAACCTGAAAGCCAAGCCTGCTTTTTGCCTCGGTCTTGGTGGAAAACTCGCCGCGCAGCCAGCAAAGGCAAGCCGACATTTTTTCGTCATCTCCCGAAAGGTAGGCGCGATAATACGCCGTGATAACGCGGGCAAAATCAAAGCCACCCACCATAAATTCCACATCGCTAAGATCCCGTGAGATGCGCGAAAGAAGCCTCTCATCTGCCCCCTCTTGCTCCCCGATCTCTGTCTGACACTGCGAGATCCAGCGGGCAATGATCTTGGGCAGCGCCCCACCGTCGGGCGAAGCCTTTGAGGCAAGATTTTTCATCAACTCACGATACGTGGCAACGCCCGTGCCGCCCGTGCCGTAAAGACGGCGCTCAGGCGTGAGATCGGCATCGGCGGTAAGAAAATCACGCTCCAACGCATAGCCGCGCACCAGCTGCATCAAGAAGCTTTTTCCACTACCGTATCTGCCGATAAGGAAGCGCATAGACGCCCCGCCCTCGCTGATATTTTCAAGATCCGTTAAAAACGCGTCAAGCTCCTCTCCTCTGCCAATGGCAACGTAGGGCGCGCCCGTGCGCGGCACAACGCCTGCCGCAAGCGAAGCAAGAAGCGAGGTAAGCACGCGGCGCGGCACTGTCACCGCCTCACTTTTATTGGTGGTGTTAGATCGCTCTATCATAACAAAATACCTTCCTCACGTAATAATAAACGGTAGTCCTCAATGATGCGATACGCACCATCAACGTCCTCTAAAATAACATCGCCGAGCAGATCTGTTGAGATGGTATTGATGCGATCGGCGATCGCATCAAGCATACAGCCTTGGTCCTTGGCAAATTTACGCTGTGCCCCGCGGTCACCGTGATCGGCAAGGGCAACAAACGGCAACAGTGCACCAAGCGCTGCGGAAAGTGACGCCGCTTCTCCCCCGTCCTGCGGCAAAGCAGGCGCACAAGCGGGTGTGTCGGGCGCTGCAGAAGTTGCCTCCTTTCCCTCAAATGCCTCGACCAAGCGCTTTGTGGTCTGCCAGGAGTCAGCCTCGATCTTAGCCGCGCGGTGCGGCGAAATGGGGGCAGCGGGCACGTCATATCTCTTTTCATATGCGGGGATCTCACGCGCCCCGCGCTGCACACGCCCCTTTGGCAGTGACTGCGCCAAATACGCATCAAGCCGCGCACGGAGCGCCGATGACACCTCGTAGACCGTTAGGCGCGATTTGATCCCAAGGGCAGCACGAAGCGCGTTTTCAGCGTATTTTAGCACGTCAGTTACGACATAACGCAGCTCGTAGGTGTGCGAAAAGGATGCAAAATCCACCTCTATGCGTTTTTTGAATGGATACGCACAAATGGCACCCGAAAAGGCATCCCGTGTAATGGTGGAAAAAGCCCCAATACGTGAGGCGTTTTTCGCGCGCTCCTCCCTGAAATATGATAACGTTTTCCCCACCGCACCGCGCATCACGCGGTCATAATGCGGCACGGCAGCATCGCGATAGAATTTGCTTTTCTTATAATCGTAATTGCTGGCAAAGGCAAGCGCGGCGTCAGTCATAAGATCGCCATCCATTGCCGATACGTAAAATTCCTTCAGGCGGCACGTGCCGATCATATCCTGTAAGCTTTCGCGTGGCAAGGTGGGCGGCGGCAGCTCGTAAAGCAGCGAATAATCGACCAGCCACTCGCGCACCAAGGCATCAAGCCTTGGATACTTTTCTCGGTATAAGACCCAAAGGCGAAGCATCATTTCCTGCCCCGTTTTGGGGTCAATGGCATCACCGAGATTGATGATCTCATATACGTAGAGGAGTAAATAGGAGAAGTCCGCTTCAATTGCCCTGCCCTCTCTAAGACAAGTGCGCCACCATAGATAAAAGGCGAGCTGTGGGCGCGTCATCTGCGAATACTGGGGCATATAGGAGAAAAACGGCTCGTGCGCACACGGGGCACCCTCAAGTGCGGCAAGACGCCTTGCGTGGCGACAAAACGCGGCATAATAGTCATATTCGTTTTTATGGGGATAGACCCGCACCTCATAAAGGAGCGAGCCGCCGGGTCTATAGCTGCGCTCGGGCACAGGTGAGGGTGTGCTTTCCTCCCACGCGACAGGGCGACGGGGAAGCGGCACGTCCGTTTGCGGTGACACAGCACCTCCCATATTCGTCCCCGCACGCTTAGCGGGGGGCACAGAGATCTCCACCGCCTCGGTATTTGCAGGGGCGGGTGTGCGGTATGCCGTTTTACGGGGCGGCGTTAGGGCAGAAATATCCCAAAAATCTGCCTGTTCAGCGGATAAATTTCTATCTTTTTCCATCGCATCTCGCCCCCTTTCTGTAATATTTTATTTTACCACAAAGACACCTCACTGTCAATCCTTTTGCGATTTTATGACAGTTTTCTTAAGTTTTTTTAAGTGTTACAAAAAGCCGTTGACAGGTTGGAAAATAAATGCTATACTTATACTATTATTTAAAAGTTGACACGAGGTTACCTATGATCATCACCGATTTACTTGAGCAAAATGCCCGTCAATGTCCCAACGACGTAGCACTGGTAGAGATCAACCCCCAGGAAAAGGAAACACGCCGCATGACCTGGCGTGACTACGACCTGGTCGAGCCGACTCTGCGCGCCCCCTACTATCGCCGCGAGATCACCTGGCGCGTCTTTGATGAAAAGGCAAATCGCTTTGCAAACGCCCTTACCGCGCGCGGGATCGGCAAGGGCGACAAGGTTGCCATTCTTTTGATGAACTGCATCGAGTGGCTGCCCATCTATTTTGGCATTTTAAAAACGGGCGCACTTGCCGTGCCCCTTAACTTCCGCTATGCGGCAAACGAGATCACGTACTGCCTTGATCTTGCCGAGGTGGATGTTTTGGTATTTGGTCCCGAATTTATCGGACGTGTGGAGGAGATCGCGGGTGCGATCAGCCATAACCGACTCCTTATTTATGCCGGAACGGGCTGCCCCACCTTTGCTGAGGATTATGCGGAGATGACCGCAGAATGCTCCGGGGTCTTCAAAGCGCCCCACATCACCGAGGAGGACGATGCCGCAATTTATTTCTCCTCCGGCACGACGGGCTTTCCAAAGGCGATCTTACATACGCACAGGGCTCTTATACACTCCTGCCGCGTGGAGCAAAACCACCATCGGCAAACAAAGGACGACGTGTTCCTCTGCATTCCCCCGCTTTACACACAGGCGCAAAGATGCACTGGTTTGGAAGCCTTTTATCTTGCTCAAGGGCAGTGATCCTGAAGGGTACCTCACCCGAAACTATTTTACGTGCCGCCTCCGAGGAGCATTGCACCATCGTTTGGCTCCTGGTGCCGTGGGCACAGGATATTCTGGCAGCCCTTGACAGCGGCAAATTAAAGCTTTCCGATTATCATCTCGAGGGCTGGCGCTTGATGCACATTGGCGCACAGCCTGTGCCGAAGAGCCTGATCCGCCGCTGGCGTAACTATTTCCCCCATCACGATTACGATACCAACTACGGTCTTTCCGAGTCGATCGGTCCCGGCGCTGTTCACCTTGGTATGGAAAACGTGCACAAGGTGGGCGCGATCGGCAAGGCGGGCTATGGCTGGGAAGCCAAGATCATCGATGCTGAGGGTAAGGCGGTGACACGCGGCGAGGTTGGCGAGCTGTGTCTTCGTGGCCCCGGCGTGATGAAATGCTATTATAACGACGAGGCAGCAACCGCAGCGACCTTAAAGGACGGGTGGCTCTGCACGGGCGATATGGCAATGGAGGACGAGGACGGCTTTATCTTCCTTGTGGACCGCAAGAAGGACGTGATCATCACAGGTGGAGAAAACCTTTACCCCGTACAGATCGAGGATTTCCTTTCCGGCTTTAAAAAGATCAAGGACGTGGCGGTGATCGGCTTGCCCGATCCGCGCCTTGGAGAGATCGCAGTTGCCATCATAGAGCTTCACGAGGGTGTTTCCTGCACCGAGGACGAGGTGATGGAATTTTGCCAAGCGCTTCCCCGCTACAAGCGCCCGAGAAAGCTGATCTTTGCCACCGTGCCGCGCAACGCGACGGGCAAGATCGAAAAGCCGAAGCTACGTCAAATATACGGCGGCGAAGGCTTGGTTGCTGCACAAAACAATGCATAACACCCCCAAACGGCAATAAAACTTGAAAAGGAAGAACATACGATGAAAAAACTACTGATCGGCAACGAGGCCGTAGCAAGAGGTCTTTGGGAGGGCGGTATTGGTCTGGTTTCCAGCTATCCCGGCACACCCTCCACGGAGATCACTGAATTTCTTGCCACATATGACGACATTCACAGCGAATGGGCCCCGAACGAAAAGGTTGCGGCGGAGGTTGCCTTTGGCGCTTCGCTTGGCGGCATGCGCTCTGCCTGTGCGATGAAGCACGTAGGGCTGAACGTCGCCGCAGACCCTCTCTTTACTCTTTCCTACACAGGTGTGACGGGCGGCATGGTCATTTGCGTGGCGGACGACCCCGCCATGCACTCCTCCCAAAACGAGCAGGATTCGCGCCATTATGCGATCGCCGCAAAGATCCCGATGCTGGAGCCTGCGGACTCCGCTGAGGCGCTTGCCTTTGCGCGTGACGCCTTTGCCCTCTCGGAGCAATTTGACACCCCTGTGCTGCTTCGTATGTGCACGCGCGTGGCACACAGCCAGTCTGTGGTGGAGCTTGGCGAGCGTGTCAGCGTGGAAACGAAGCCGTACGTCAAAAACGGTGCAAAGTACATCATGATGCCCGGTAACGCCAAAAAGCGGCACCCCGTGGTGGAGGCACGCACCGAGGCACTTGCCGCTTACGCTGAAGGCTGCCCCTATAACCGTGTAGAGATGGGCGGCACGGATATTGGTATTATCACCTCCGGCACGTGCTATCAGTACGTAAAAGAGGTGTTTGGTGACAGCGTATCTGTCCTCAAGATCGGTATGCCCTACCCCCTGCCGCGTCAGCTTTTCCTTGACTTTGCAAAAAAGGTGAAAAAGCTATACGTTATTGAGGAGCTTGACGGCATTATCGAAACGCATTGCCGCACACTTGGACTTGACGTGATCGGCAAGGAGCTATTCTCGCCCATCGGCGAATATTCGCAAAGCACCATTCGCGCGGCATTTGGGATAGATGCGCCCGAATCCGTGCAAACGACCGAGGAGCTGCCCATGCGCCCGCCTATGATGTGTGCGGGCTGCCCCCACCGAGGTATTTACTACACGCTTGCAAAAAACAAGGTGACCGTGATCGGCGATATCGGCTGCTACACGCTTGGCGCACAGCCCCCGCTTTCGGCGGTGGACAGCACGCTTTGCATGGGTGCTTCGGTATCGGGTCTGCACGGCTTTAATTTAGCAAGGGGCAAGGAAGCGACGGGAAAGACCGTTGGTGTCATTGGCGACTCCACCTTTATGCATTCGGGCATGACGGGGCTTGTAAACATTGCCTATAACAGCTCCGCTTCCACTGTTATTATTCTCGATAACTCCATTACAGGTATGACGGGACACCAGCAAAACCCCACAACGGGCTACAATATCAAGGGCGATCCTGCTGCCAAGGTGGATCTTGAGGCGCTTTGCCGCGCGCTTGGCATCGCACGCGTGCGCGTGGTCGACCCCTACGATCTTGATGCCTGCGACAAGGCTTTAAAGGAAGAGCTTGCCGTTGACGAGCCCTCCGTTATTATTTCGCGCCGCCCCTGCGTGCTTCTCAAATCCGTGAAGCCCGCACCCGCCCTTCGTGTAAACGAGGACAAGTGCAAGAAATGCAAGCGGTGTGCCACGCTCGGCTGCCCTGCCATCTCCATTAAGGGTGGCTTTGCCGCCATTGACGCAACGCTGTGCGTTGGCTGTGAGGTGTGCGTAGGGCTTTGCAAATTCGGCGCGATCGAAAAAGGAGGTATCTGCTGATGAAAACCACCAATATTATGATCGTTGGCGTTGGCGGACAGGGTAGCCTTTTGGCATCTAAGCTCCTTGGGTCCCTATTGCTTGACGAGGGCTTTGACGTAAAGGTTTCTGAGGTACACGGTATGAGCCAGCGCGGCGGCAGTGTGGTCACGTACGTAAGATTCGGCGAGAAGGTCTATTCCCCGATCGTGACCGACGGCGAGGCAGACTTCATCCTTTCCTTTGAAAAGCTTGAGGCGGCACGGTGGGCGTCGTGCCTCAAAAAGGGCGGCAGAATCATCGTAAACACGCAACAGATCGACCCAATGCCCGTGCTGATCGGTGCTGCAAGCTACCCCGAAAACGCACTTGACACACTAAAGGCAAAGGGAATTCAGGTGGACGCGCTTGACGCGCTTTCCATTGCCAATGCCGCAGGCAGCGCCAAGGCGGTGAACATTGTGTTGCTGGCACGCCTTGCAAAGCTACTGGATATTCCCTACGAGAAATGGCTTCTTGCCATTGAGAAAAACGTAAAGCCCCGCTTTGTTGACCTAAACAAAACGGCATTTGAAATGAGCTACCAAAAATAATTCATAAGACTAAGGGAGCAGCAAAAAATGGAAAAGCGCTATTACCAAAAAGAGATCGAAACAATGCCGCTTGAACAGCTGCGGGCATTGCAATCCGAAAAGCTCAAAAAGCAGGTGAAGCACGTGTGGGAGCACGTGCCCCCCTACCGTAAGCTGATGGAGGAGAAGGGTGTGACACCCGATGACATAAAGGGCATCGAGGATCTTCACAAGCTCCCCTTTATCACCAAAGCCACGCTGCGCGATACCTACCCTTACAGCATGCTGGCAGTACCCCTTTCGGAGTGCGTACGTATTCAATCCACCTCGGGCACGACGGGCAAGCGCGTGATCGCGTACTACACGCAAAAGGACGTTGACCTGTGGGAGGATTGCTGTGCGCGCGCTATTGTCGCGGTGGGCGGCACAAAGGAGGATGTGGTGCAGGTGTGCTACGGCTACGGTCTGTTTACGGGCGGTCCCGGTCTTAACGGCGGCTCGCACAAGGTGGGATCTCTTACCCTTCCTATGTCCAGCGGCAATACCGAGCGGCAGATCCAATTTATGATGGATCTGAAATCCACCATTCTTTGCTGCACGCCCTCTTATGCCGCTTATATCGGCGAGTCCCTGAAGGAAATGGGCTATACCCCCTCGGACAACTCCCTTAAGGCAGGCATTTTCGGCGCAGAGCCCTGGACGGAGGAGATGCGCCACGATATTGAAAAGTCGCTTGGCATCAAGGCGTATGACATTTACGGTCTGACGGAGACCTCCGGCCCCGGTGTTGCCTTTGAATGTGAGGCACAACAGGGCATGCACATCAACGAGGACCATTTCCTTGCGGAGATCATTGACCCCGACACGGGCGAGGTTTTGCCAGAGGGCAGCCGCGGTGAGCTGGTATTCACTTCGCTCGATAAGGAAGCCTTCCCCCTGCTCCGTTACCGCACGCGCGACATTTGCGTGCTCACACGTGAGCCCTGCTCCTGCGGGCGCACGCACGTGCGTATGTCAAAGCCGATGGGCAGAAGCGACGATATGATGATCATTCGCGGTGTCAACGTATTTCCCAGCCAGATCGAAACTGTACTGCTCAACGAGGGCTATGCGCCCAACTACCAGATCGTGGTGGATCGCGCCAACAACAACGACACGCTTGACGTTTACGTGGAGCTTTCCCCCGAGCAATTTACGGATACCGTGGGCGGCATTACCGCACGCGAAAAAGCACTCGCGGGTGCAATGCGCACGATGCTTGGGATCGGCGCTGTGGTGCATCTGGTTGCACCTAAATCCATTGCCCGCAGTGAGGGCAAGGCAGTGCGCGTGGTCGACAAGCGCAAGCTGCACGACTGATTTTGAAAGGAGATTCCATTATGGCCATCAAGCAACTGACCGTATTTGTAGAGAACCGCCAAGGGGCGCTTGTTGAGATCACCGATCTCTTTGCCTCAAACGGCGTGGATATGCGTGCGCTTTCCATTGCAGACACCCAGGATTTTGGTATCCTGCGCGTCATTGTAAACGACACGGAAAAGGCACTGCGTATTCTCCATAATAAGGGGCATCTCGTGCAGGCGACCGACGTCATTGCCGTTAAGATCTCCGATGCTCCCGGCAAGCTTTCCGCCGCACTTCACGCACTGAACGTGGCGGGCATCAACGTGGAATATCTTTACGCGTTTCTCGCACGCACCCAGCGCCACGCCTACGTGGTGCTGCGCGTTGCCGACAACGCCGCTGCCGCAAGCGTTCTTGAGGACGCAGGCTTCCATATGGTAAGCGAAGAAGATATTAAGAAGCTTTAATCACCTCAAATATTATAAAAGAGCAACCGACAAGTCCTCACCGTTATGCGGTGCCTTCGACTTGTCGGTTGTGCGTATAAATCCCTGTAGTTTTAGAAAGGACTTGCCCTTATGTGGTCTTCATTTGTATTTGCCCTCGGGGCGATCACGCCGATCTTTGCACTAATGGTGCTGGGATACCTTATCAAGCGCGCGGGATTGGTTGATGGCGGATTTGTAAAAAACGCCAACAAGCTGGTGTTTCGGGTGTTTTTGCCCGCGAGCTTATTTTTAAACGTTTATCGCATTCCTGCCATTGGCGGCTTTGACTTCACCTACATAGGTTATGCGCTGGCGGTGATTTTTTTGGTGTTTTTGCTTGCGATCCCTGCGGTGATATTAGTGACAAAGCACGCCGACAGGCGCGGCCCTTGTCTGCAAGCAGTCTTTCGCTCCAATTATGCGCTGGTGGGGCTTCCCCTTGCGGCATCCCTTTTTGGCGCTGAGGGCGAAACGGTGGCAACGCTCCTCTCGGCTGCCGCCATTCCCCTTTTTAACATTTTGGCGGTGATCAGCCTTTCTGTATTTTCGAGTGACGGCAAAAAGCCAAGCCCTAAAAAAGTGCTTCTTGATATTGTCAAGAACCCCTTGATCCTGAGCATTGCCGCGGGGCTTGTGGCACTTGGCGTGCGTGCGATTTTGGTGCAAAGCGGCATCACGTGGCGTCTTGCGGACGCGGCGCCCGTTTATAAGATCCTTACTTATCTTTCAAGCGTTGCCACGCCCTTAGCACTCTTGGTGCTGGGTATGCAGTTTGAATTTTCCGCCGTGAAGGTGCTTCGCCGCGAGATCCTGTTTGGGACGCTTGCGCGCATAGCAGTCGTGCCGCTTTTGGGAATTGGTGTAGCGTTTCTTTTCTTTAGAAACACCTTCAGCGGCGCACATTTTGCCGCATTTGTGGCGCTGTTCGCGACGCCCGTGGCGGTATCCAGTGTCCCTATGACCCAGGAAATGGGGGGTGACACGGCGCTGGCGGGTCAGTTTGTGGTATTTACCACGCTTTTCTCGGCGCTATCTATTTTCCTTGCTTCTTTCCTGCTTCGCTTAGCGGGGATTTTATAAAAAAACCGTTACAGGATCTCCCGTTTTGGGAAGTCTTGTAACGGTCTTTTTATTGGCGATAGTAAGCGACAGCCAAATCTACAACAAGCCCGTAGGATGCCGTGCCAGCCTCGTTGCCGTGCACCTTTAAATAGGTATCGTTGACGGCATCGGAGACGTCTGCCGCGACCGAATCACGGAACTGATCAAAAAAGGCGGCATACGCGCGAAGCTCTCCCAAAACGGCGGGTGTGAGCGTGCGCACGACCTCTTTGTACGCTTCCCCGTCAACGCTCCACAGGGCGTTTGCCACGTATTCAAAGAGATTGAGATACGCCGTGTAGCGGATATACGGATCTTCCGCGCTTGACGTGACGAGAAACGCCACGAAATTTGCCTCATCCTCACGCGCGATGCCGCGCTGGTGCGCAAGCTCGTGTGCGGCGGTAAACGGCAGAGTATAATCGGGGAAATAAACGTTTATATTTGCTTCACCCGTAAAATAGGTGTAAACACCCGTGATGTGTGTATAGGACATCGCTTTGCTTGCCAAAACGGGCTTTACGCGGCTTTTAAAGCTCGAGATAAAGGAATATTCCGCCGAAATTTTCTCATAAGCGTTCATCAGATGGGCGTTCATTGTTTTTATATCGTAGGGCATTACGGAAAAGCCATCCTCGCCAAAGGTCACGTCAGCAGCAGCGGCATTTACCTTGTCAGCAAGCAAAAGCGCCGTGCTTTTCAGCTCAGTGGCGCTCACCTGCTCCTTTGAGAGTGCCAAACGGCGGTCAAGCGTGGTGGTGTGATAGCCCGTCCCGAAGGAAAACACAAAAAGCGAAAGAAACAGGCTTAGAACCGACACCACCGACAAAAGATAACGCAGCATATGCCCCCACGTATCACAGTGCCGCCGCCAGGCAAGCACGGCGATCGCCGCCACCACGAGTGGCAGGGAGAAGACCAAAATTTCCGCCAAGGAAAATGGCAACAAAACCGTTAATTTCGCAAGGAGAAAGCGCACCGCGCCGCCGACATGATGATTGAACCAATCGGCAAACGGGGTGCTGATGACCGCAGCAAGATAAATGAGCAAAGAAAGGGCGGCAATGCCATATAAAATAATGGCATACGTGGGTAAAAAACGGCGTTTTTCAGCTTTGTAGTTTATCAAGTGACTCTGCCACCTCCTTGCCAAAGATTTCGACGATCAGTTTCTCTATATCGGGGGGTATGGGTGCAAAAACGTGCACCGTTTCGCCATTCGCGGACAAAGGAAAGGAAAGCCCTGCCGCGTGGAGCGCGTGGCGCGCGATAAGGGGCGTGGGTGCGCCGTAAAGCTCGTCGCCCACAATAGGCGCGCCGATGTGAGAAAGATGCACACGCAGCTGATGCGTGCGCCCTGTTTTGGGCGTCAAGCGCACCAAGGTATACCCGCCCGCACGGCAAATGGGAGTGATCTCAGTGATAGCGAGGTCGCCCGCGCCCTCAGCACACACCTCGCGCAAAATAATGCTTTCCCCTTTTCGGCGAATGCCTGTTTTTAGCACCGTTTCCCTCTTTATTATGCCATCGACTACTGCATAATATGTTTTCTCTATCTCTCCCTTTACCATCGCGCCCGAAAGCCTTGCCGCAGATAGCGCGTGCTTCGCCACCAGTACTGCGCCCGACGTGTTACGGTCAAGACGGTTGATAAAGCGCGGGCGAAAATGGGGCGCTCCGCGGTAGTGCCACACAAGGGCGTTTGCAAGCGTATCGGTAAAATGCCCGTGTGAGGGGTGCGTGGGCATAAAGGGCGGCTTATTTGCCACCAAAAGCTCCTCTGTTTCTAATACCGTTTCCACCTCTTTTTCAAGAGGGAGTATTTTTTCGTTTGGCTCATTATCCTCAACGGCAAGCGCGAGCGTGTCGCCTGTTTTGAGCACCGCGCGAACTGTGACGTGCGTGCCGTTTAAGGTGATGCCCTGCAGGGTGCGCTTTAGTTTGGCGGTAAGGGCGGCAGAAACGCCGTGCGATTTCAAAAAATCACGCACCGTTTTGCCGTTTTCACGCTCGGTTACGATAAATTGCACAGCGCTCCCTCCCCTTTAATCTTTCTCGTGGCGCGGCAGGTCTACAACGATGGGGGTGTGACCCGTAGCCGGCAGGATCACGCTTTGCAAGTCGCGCGTGGCAAGGCGAAGGCTTGAGGTGTTGACAAGCGGATGGCAACCGATATATTCACCCAGCAGCACCTCTTTGTCGATGACCAGCTGCACACGGTTGTCCTTGTCGTGAAAAAGCCCCAAAACACTTGCCGAACCGGGGGCTGTGTGCAGGAGCTGCTCCATTTTTTCGGGTGCGCCGAAGGAAAGGCGTGCCGTACCCAGCTGTGCCGAAAGATCCTTTGTTTTAAAGGGCTTGTCCCCCGGCATCAGTAAGAGATAAAACGCCGTTTCCTGACGGTTTGAAAGAAACAGATTTTTGCACATAGTGGCGCCAAGCGCGCGGTCGATATCCTCACACACCGCCATGGTCATGGCGGGCGCGTGGTCGACGCGATGATAAGTTACACCAAGACTGTCAAGTAAGTCGTAAGCGCCCATTTCCTTTTCAGTACGACCCTCGCTTGTTTCGGGTCTTCCCTTGTAAAGCTCCATGATAAACTCCTATAAAGTGAGCTGCCTCAAATGCACTTTGGGGCAGCTCTTTTTGGTTAATGTTAATTCTTAAAATACTTGACAGCAGAAGCAAACAGCTTCATATCGTATTCGCCAAGGACGTTGCGGTAAAGATCCTTACCGACACGCTCGCTGTGTCCCATCTTACCAAGCACGCGACCATCGGGCGAGATGATACCCTCAATGGCGGCAATAGAGCCGTTGGGGTTAAAGGCGCTATCCATGGTGGGATCGCCCTTAAGATCCACGTACTGCGTGGCGATCTGACCGTTTGCGGCAAGCTCCTTTACCAGCGCGTCGCCGGCAAGGAACCGTCCCTCTCCGTGCGAGATCGGCACGGTATAGATCTCACCAACGCTCGTACCTGCGAGCCAAGGCGACTTATTGGTGGCAACACGGGTGCGAACCAGCTTTGACTGGTGGCGACCGATAATATTATAAGTAAGGGTGGGGCAGCTTGCATCGGTATCCATGATCTTGCCGTACGGGACAAGACCCAATTTAATCAGTGCCTGGAAGCCGTTACAAATACCCAGCATCAAGCCGTCACGCTCGTCGAGGAGCTTCATCACCTGCTCCTTTACCGCGGGGTTGCGGAAGAAGGCGGTGATGAATTTAGCCGAGCCGTCGGGCTCGTCGCCGCCCGAGAAGCCACCCGGGATAAACACCATCTGGCTTTCGGCAAGCTTTTTTGAAACAAGCTCCACGCTCTTTGCCACGTCGTCTGCGGTGAGGTTGCGGATCACCACGATCTCGGCATCCGCACCCGCATTCATCAGAGCTCTTGCGGAATCATACTCGCAGTTCGTGCCCGGGAATACGGGGATGAGTGCCTTGGGGCGTGCCACCTTTACGGCGGGTGCCACAGCAGAGCCCTTTTCGTAAGAGAATACGGGCGCGGTCTGCTCCTTGGTGGGAGCGACAGTCGGGTAAACGCTCTCAAGCACGCCTTCATTGAGGGCGATCAGCTCGTCGATGGTCGCCTTATCGCCCGCAAGGTCGATCACTTCCTCAGCGGTAGTCTCGCCGAGCTTAAAGGCATAGGTGTTTTCCACCTCCTCAGAGAGCTCCGCTACGATAAAGCCGTACATACCGGCACTATGCCAGTCGTCGTGCTGGGTGGACTTAAAGCCGATCTTGTTACCGAAGGACATCTTCATCACAGCCTCACCGATGCCGTTTTCCACAGCCCAAGCCGCCTTAACCTTCCCTGCCTTATGGAGCGCGTAGAACGCATCCCACGCCGCCTTTTGCGACTCGGCGGTATCCTCGTCGGGCGCAAAGAGATAAACGGGGTGTCCCACTTCCTTAAATTCGGGAGAAAGCACCCGAGAAGCCTTCACGGGGGCGATGGCGAAGGAAATGAGCGTCGGGGGAACATCCATATCAAGGAACGTGCCGGACATAGAGTCCTTTCCGCCGATGGCGGCAGCATTCAGCTCAAGCTGTGCATCCATTGCACCAAGCAAGGCGGCAAAGGGCTTGCCCCAACGCGTGGGCTCCTGGCGAAGCTTTTCAAAGAACTCCTGCAAGGTAAGATATGCAAGCTTATAGTCAGCACCGGCTGCTACGAGCTTTGCCATAGAGGTGTAAACCGCGGCACGGGCGCCCGTATAGGGGTCGATGCACATATGATCGGGATCAAGCCCGAAGGTCATCACGCTTGCCTGCTCGGTCACCTCACCCGGGAGCACAGGCAACAGCGCCGCCATTGCCTGCACGGGGGTCTTCTGCGTCTTACCGCCGAAGGGCATCAGCACCGAGCCCGCGCCGATCGAGCCGTCAAAGCGCTCGACAAGGCCGCGGCGGGAAGCGGTTTTGAGGTCAGCCGCCATCTCGCGCAGATCGCCGTAAAGCGCCTTTGAGAGTGCGGAAAGATCCTTTTTATTTACAGCCACGGTGGTGTGCTTGCTGGCACCGTTGGTGTTGAGGAACGCGCGGGAAAGATCGGCAATGGTCTGCCCCTTCCAGGACATGACCATACGCGCCTCCTTTGTTACGGTCGCCACGCGATACGCCTCAAGATTTTCAGCCTCGGCATACGCAATAAAGGCATCGGCATCCTTTGCCTCGACCACCACTGCCATACGCTCCTGGGACTCGGAAATGGCAAGCTCGGTGCCATCCAGCCCGTCGTATTTCTTGCGTACAGCGTCAAGGTCAATGACAAGACCGTCGGCAAGCTCGCCGATGGCAACGGAAACACCGCCCGCACCAAAGTCGTTGCAGCGCTTGATCAGACGCGTAACGCGGGGATCGCGGAACAGACGCTGGATCTTTCTTTCCTCGGGGGCATTACCCTTTTGCACCTCGGATGCCATGGTAGCAAGCGATTTCTTATTGTGGCTCTTAGAGGAGCCTGTAGCACCGCCGATACCGTCACGGCCGGTTCTGCCGCCAAGCAGGATCACCACGTCACCGGGGGCGGGACGCTCACGGCGCACGTTGTAGGCGGGGGCGGCGGCGACCACGGCACCGCACTCCAGGCGCTTTGCCACGTAGCCGTCGTGATAGACCTCCGCCACGTGTCCCGTAGCAAGACCGATCTGGTTACCGTAAGAGGAGTAGCCCGCTGCCGCGGTCTGGCAGAGCTTACGCTGCGGAAGCTTGCCCTCGATGGTTTCGGAAAGCGACTTGCGGGGATCGCCCGCACCCGTCACACGCATTGCCTGGTGCACGTAAGCGCGCCCCGACAGCGGGTCGCGAATACAGCCGCCAATACACGTTGCCGCGCCGCCAAAGGGCTCGATCTCGGTGGGGTGGTTGTGCGTTTCGTTTTTGAACATCAAAAGCCAATCCTGATCCTCACCGTTTACCTTTGCCGTCACGTGAATGGAGCAGGCGTTGATCTCCTCGCTCTCATCAAGCTCGGGGAGCATGCCACGCTTCTTCAGCGTCTTGCCGGCGATGGTGGCAATGTCCATCAGAGTTTGGGGGCGCTTTGCCGCCTTTTCCTCGCCGTAGACCTCCACGCGTGCGGCAAGATACCGATCGTACGCGGCTTTCACGGCGGGATCTTCGATCTTCACGTCATCAATGTGCGTGGAGAAGGTGGTGTGACGGCAGTGGTCGGACCAGTAGGTATCGACCACGCGGATCTCGGTGATGGTGGGATCGCGCTTTTCCTCGTCACGGAAATAGACCTGCAGGAACTTAAGGTCATCAAGGTCCATCGCAAGCCCTAACGTATCAAGCAGGTCAGAAAGGCCCTTTTCGTCAAGGGAAACAAATCCCTCAACGGTTGCTACGCGATCGGGGATAGCGTACTCGATGGCAAGCGTTTCGGGCTTGTCAAGGCTCGCTTCACGGCTCTCCACCGCATTGATCACGTACTTCTTAATTGTAGCAACGTCACCCTCGGAAAGGTTACCGCCAAGCACATAGACCTTTGCCGAGCGAACGGTGGGTCTTTCCACCCCACTTTGCAGCTGAATGCACTGCGCCGCGGAATCCGCGCGCTGATCAAACTGCCCGGGCAGAGGCTCTACGGCAAAAACAATGCCACCGTCCGCATCGAGCTCATCGGTCACGATATCCAGCTGCGGCTCGGAAAAGATGGTACGTATCGCCTTTTCAAAAAGCTCGGGTGCAAGATTCTCTACGTCATAACGGTTTATGACACGCAGCGAGGTAAGCGCCTTGATGCCGACAAGATTTTTCAGCTCCGAAAGAAGACCGTTTGCCTCGTGTGCAAGCTCGGGCTTCTTTTCTACATATACTCTGTATACCATTATTTTGCCTCCATTGCGCGCTTACCGATATCATGGCGATAAAATGCGTTTTCAAAATGCACCTCACGGGCACGCGCGTATGCCTTTTTGATCGCGCCTGCAAGATCCTTCTCAACTGCCGTAACACCAAGGACTCTGCCGCCGTTTGTGACGACAGCGCCGTCCTTCAGTGCAGCACCTGCCACGAACACGTGGGGGCGTACTTCCTCACTCATCGTGATGGGAAAGCCCTTTTCATATTTTGAAGGATAGCCCTCGGACGCCATGACAACACAGCAAGCGGCACCCTCTGAGAACTTCACCTCGACCTCTGCAAGGCGCTCCTCGGTCACTGCCTGCATGACCGTTAAAAGATCGCTTTCAAGCAGGGGTAACACAACCTGCGTTTCGGGATCACCGAAGCGGCAGTTATATTCGATCACCTTGGGGCCCTTGGGCGTGAGCATCAAGCCAAAATAAAGGCATCCCTTAAAGGTCCTCCCCTCCGCGTTCATTGCCGCCATGGTCGGCAAGAAGATGGTTTCCATACAAAGATCGGCAATTTCCTTGGTATAGTAGGGGTTGGGGGCGATGGTGCCCATCCCGCCGGTATTCAGACCCTCGTCGTTATCGTGGGCACGCTTGTGATCCATGGAGGACACCATCGGCACCATGGTCTTGCCGTCGGTAAAGGCAAGCACAGACACCTCGGGGCCTGTTAAAAACTCCTCGATGACGATACGGTTACCACTTTTGCCAAACACCTTATCCTCCATAATGGAGCGAACGGCATCCACGGCTTCCTCACGCGTGGTGGCAATGATCACGCCCTTACCAAGTGCTAAGCCATCTGCCTTCACAACGATCGGAATATCCGCGGTTTCAAGATACCGAAGCGCCGCCTTCGGATCCTCAAACACCTCGTAGCCCGCGGTGGGGATCCCATACTTTTTCATCAGATTTTTGGAAAAGACCTTACTGCCCTCGATGATCGCCGCGTTTTTGTGCGGACCAAAGCAGGGTATCCCCTGCTCGGTCAACGCGTCCACCACGCCAAGCACCAATGGATCATCGGGCGCAACGATGGCGTAATCGATCTTATTCTCAACAGCAAATGCCACGATCTTATCCATTTCGGTCGCCCCGATCGGCACCAAAACGGCATCATCCTTCATACCACCGTTTCCGGGAAGCGCAAAGATCGTTTCCACGGTAGGGTTTTTGGCAATGGAGCGAATGATGGCATGCTCTCTGCCACCGCCGCCAACAACCATTACTTTCATAGCAAGCTCCTTTATGACGATATTAGTTATAGATGGGGAATTTTTCGCAAAGTGCCATGACCTCGGCGGTGATACGCTCACGGTTTGCCTCAAAATCTGCGGCAACATCACGCATAAAGCCTGCGATCAGACGCATTTCCTCCTTGCCAAAGCCGCGCGTGGTAACGGCAGGAGTACCCACACGGATACCGCTGGTAACGAAGGGCTTTTCGGGGTCGTTGGGGATAGCGTTTTTGTTGACGGTGATATGTACCTCGTCAAGGCGTCTTTCCATCTCCTTACCCGTAATGCCGAAGGGACGAAGGTCGATGAGCATCAGATGGTTATCGGTATCGCCCGAAACGATACGGAAGCCCGCCGCCTTCAGCTCCTCACAAAGGACCTTGGCGTTTTCTACTACGTTTTTCTGGTAAGCAGCAAACTCGGGCGTCATAGCCTCACCGAGCGCCACTGCCTTAGCGGCAATGATATGCATCAGCGGTCCGCCCTGTGTGCCCGGGAACACTGCCTTATCGATCTGCTTTGCCAGCTCCTCGCGGCAAAGGATCATGCCGCCGCGCGGCCCGCGCAGGGTCTTATGGGTGGTGGTGGTCACAACGTCTGCAAAGGGCACGGGCGAGGGGTGAAGACCTGCCGCAACAAGACCCGCAATGTGCGCCATATCTACCATATAGTAGGCGCCAACCTCCTTGGCGATCTTGGCGATGGCTTCAAAATCAATGGTGCGCGAATAGGCACTTGCGCCCGCAACGATCAGCTTCGGCTTACACTCCAACGCCACGCGGCGGATATCCTCGTAATCCAGCATCTCGGTCTCATCGCTAACGCTATACGGCACGACGTTGAAATATTTGCCCGAAATGTTAACGGGCGAGCCGTGAGAAAGGTGACCGCCGTGTGCAAGGTTCAGACCCATCACGGTGTCGCCCGGGTTCACCAGTGCGAAGAACACTGCAAGATTTGCGTTTGCGCCGCTGTGGGGCTGCACGTTTGCGTGCTCGGCACCAAACAGCTTTTTGGCGCGCTCGCGTGCAATATCCTCCACGATATCCACGTACTGGCAGCCGCCGTAATAGCGCTTGCCGGGGAAGCCCTCGGCATATTTATTGGTCAGCACCGTGCCCGCTGCCATTAAAACAGCCTTTGACACAATGTTCTCGGAAGCGATCAGCTCGATGTTGTGGCGCTGACGGCCAAGCTCAAGCGTGCAGGCATCGTATACCTCTTTGTCGTAATTAACAAGCTCATCAAAAAAGTTCATTTATTTATACCTCGTTTTTTAATTATCAATGGTGGAACAGGCGCATACTTGTAAACGCCATGGTGATACCGTGCTTATTGCAGCATTCGATGACAAGATCGTCGCGGATCGAGCCGCCGGGCTGCGCGATATACGAAACGCCGCTTTTTTTGGCGCGCTCTACGTTATCGCTAAAGGGGAAGAAGGCGTCTGAGCCGCAGGCAACACCCGAAATGGTATCAAGATAGGCTCTTTGCTCCTCACGCGTGAAGGGGGCGGGCTGTGCAGTAAAATACTTTTGCCAGTTGCCCTCGGCACACACGTCCTCCTCGTTTTGGTTGATATATCCGTCGATGACGTTGTCGCGGTCGGGACGGCCAAGAGTTTCCTTAAAGGGGAGTGAGAGCACCTTCTCATGCTGACGCAGGAACCACGTGTCTGCCTTGCCGCCCGCAAGGCGCGTGCAATGCACGCGCGACTGCTGCCCCGCACCCACACCGATCGCCTGTCCATCAACGGCATAGCACACCGAATTTGACTGGGTGTATTTGAGGGTGATGAGCGCCACAATAAGATCGCGCACGGCGCTCTCGGGCAGGTCCTTATTTTCGGTTACGATATTCTGCAGCAATTCCCTGTTGATCTCAAAATTATTTCTTCCCTGCTGGAAGGTGATGCCAAAGACCTGCTTTGTTTCAATGGGATCGGGCACGTAATCGGGATCGATCTCCACGATATTGTAATTGCCCTTTTTCTTGGTCTTTAAGATCTCAAGCGCCTCTGGCTCATAGCCGGGGGCAATGATGCCGTCGGACACCTCGCGCTTGAGCATCAGCGCGGTGGTCACGTCGCACACGTCGGAGAGCGCCACCCAGTCACCAAAGGAGCACATACGGTCCGTGCCGCGTGCGCGCGCATAGGCACAGGCAAGAAGCGAATCGTCAAGCCCCTCGATATCCTCTACAAAGCAAGCCTTTTTGAGGCTGTCGGAAAGCTTCACGCCCACAGCCGCAGAGGTGGGGCTGACGTGCTTAAACGAGGTGACGGCGGGAAGCCCCAGTGCCTCTTTTAGCTCCTTTACGAGCTGCCAAGAGTTAAAGGCGTCGAGAAAATTGATATATCCCGGTCTGCCCGAAAGGATCTTGATGGGCAGATCGCTTCCGTCATTCATATAGATCTTGGCAGGCTTTTGGTTCGGGTTGCAGCCGTATTTCAGTTCAAATTCCTTCATTTTGGCACTCCTTACTTATTTTTGTTAATAATGATCTCAGTGGGCGCACTGCCGTCAAGCGGCACACAGCGCACGAAAAGCGAGACCTTGTTATCGGCGTTCAAATTCTCCCAAACAAGCTCTGAAAGCTCCTCAGCGGTGTTCGGGAGCGCCACCTCCTCAGGCTCGCCATAAAAGGAAGGAATGGGATCGCCGTCGCACTTATAGGTGTGAATGAAGTGCCCCACACCCGCACGGGGGGTGTAGCGATAGAAATAGCGATTGCAGACTGCGGGATCGCCGTTCGCGCTCTTTAAAATAGAAAGTGAGTAGTTAAAATCCCCTGCCCCGTAGGTGCAAATGCCCGAAATACGGGGGGTGTAATTGGGGCAGTCCGGCTCAAATTCGCGCGTCATCAGCGCATCCTCAAAGCTCTCGCCCTTTTCAAGATGCTGATAAACGGTATCGGTCTGGTCACCGTTTGTGATGATATCCACGTTACCCCTTGCAAGGTAAGGATTATAAATGATAAGACTGGGATCCGAGAGCTTGCTCTCGTCAAACGCCTTTGTGCGCATACCGCCCTCGAAGCGCTCAAACACGCGGTTGCGGCTGTTTTCGCTGCGCCCCATAATAAAGTAAGCGATCATTGCGCTTTTGCCGTCAGCCGATCTGCCGATCACAATGCCGCGGCCGGGATAGCTATTCTCACAAAGGAGCTTTTTTAAATCAAACAACGCCATTTTAACCTCCATGCCGCCTAAAGGCGGCTCAAATAGAATTTTGAACTTCTTCGGGCGTCCCTGACGCAAAAACGGGTTGGGTCCCATTTTTAGAAGAAGTTGATGCGTGAAACACTGAATTGAGGATACTATCAGAATTAACTTTCACGCTATCTCTCCTCTTTTTTCTCTTTTAATTCCTTGGCGACCTGCTCAACCGAAAGGGGCAAAATCCTCCATTCTGCCTCCTCCATTACACGGCGCTGCAGCACCTCGGCGGTGTCACCCTCGCGGATCTCCACCGCCTTTTGCATAATAATTCTACCGCCGTCGGGAATTTCGTTCACGAAATGGACGGTCGCGCCCGTCACCTTTACCCCGTAGGCAAGCGCCGCCTCGTGCACGCGCAGCCCGTAAAAGCCCTCCCCGCAAAACGAGGGGATCAGCGACGGGTGGACGTTCAGGATACGGTCGCGGTACGCATCGGTCACGCGGCTCGTCAGGATCACCATAAAGCCCGCAAGCACGATCAGCTCGATGCCCTGCTCCCTTAAGGTCGCGAGGAGCTTCTCCTCAAACGCCGCAGCGCCCAGCTCCTTTTTGGAGATGACGGCGGTGGCAATTCCCGCATTTTTCGCGCGTGTGAGCGCATATGCGTCCGCATTATTCGAGATCACCAGCGCAATTTCGCCGCTTTTGATGATGCCGCCGGCCTCTGCGTCAATGAGTGCCTGTAAATTGGTGCCGCCACCCGACACCAGCACGGCTATTTTGGTGCGGCTCATTGCAGGATCACCTTGTCCTCGCCCTTCACGATCGTACCGATCAGGTACGCATCCTCGCCGTGTGCGCGCAGGATCTCAAGCGCCATGTCTACCTCCGCAGCGGGCACGACGATGCTCATACCAACACCCATATTATAAGTATTGAACATATCACGCTCGGGGATATTGCCCGTTTTTGCAATGAGATCGAAGATGGGCAGCACCTTCACCGCGCTCTTGTCGATCTTGGCGCAAAGCCCGTCGGGCACACTGCGCGGAATGTTCTCGTAAAAGCCGCCGCCCGTGATGTGAGAAATACCCTTCACGTTTACCTTTTCAAGCAGCGCCAGCACGGATTTTACGTAAATTCTGGTGGGGGTAAGCAGCGTTTCGGCAACGCTCTTGCCGCCAAGCGCCTCAGAAGGCTCGTAGAGCGCGGGCGGGTTGTTGTCAATATCAAACACCTTGCGGATCAGCGAAAATCCGTTTGAGTGAATGCCGGAGGATGCCAGCGCGATCACCACGTCGCCCTCCTTCATCTTGGTGTTATCAATGATCTTTTTCTTATCGACCACGCCCACGGCAAAGCCCGCAAGGTCGTAGTCCTCTACGGGCATCAGCCCCGGGTGCTCAGCGGTTTCACCGCCGATGAGCGCCGCGCCCGACTGCACACAGCCCTCTGCCACACCGCCAACGATAGCGGCGATCTTTTCGGGCACGTTTTTGCCGCAAGCGATGTAATCAAGGAAGAAAAGCGGCTTTGCACCGACACAGATAATGTCGTTCACGCACATTGCCACCGCATCGATACCGATGGTATCGTGCTTGTCCATCAAAATGGCAAGCTTGACCTTAGTGCCGCAGCCGTCCGTGCCCGATACGAGCACAGGCTCCTCCATTCCCGCAACGTCAAGACCAAAGCAGCCGCCAAAGCCTCCCACGTCATCGAGACAGCCCGCGTTTTTCGTGCGGGCAACGTGCTTTTTCTTCAACTCAACGGCCTTGTAGCCCGCGGTAATATCCACGCCCGCGGCAGCGTAGCTTTCAGATTTCGATTGATTATGCATAGTCCTTATTCCTTTCCGTTCCAGCAATATGTGCAGAGCTTGCACGGAGATATGCCGATCGCCTTGATCACCCCGTCAAGCGTCTGAAATTCAAGTGAGTCAAAATGCATTTTTTCGCAGATCACGCGGCGCAGTCTCTTGCCGCGCTCGGTAGTGCCGTCGCTGTATTCATCGATGTACTTAGCACCCTCCTCGCCCTCAAGCTCCATAATGGTACGGCGCGCGAGCAGCTCCATATCGTTGCTCGCCAGCGAGAAATTGAGGTATTTGCAGCGGTACATAATAGGCGGACAAGCAGAACGCATATGTACGGATTTGGCGCCGCTGTCAAAGAGGAAATCGACCGTGCCCTTGAGCTGTGTGCCGCGCACGATGGAATCGTCCACAAACAAAAGGTCCTTATCAAGGATCAACTCCCCCACGGGCACCTGCTTCATTTTAGCCACGCGCGTGCGCTCTGCCTGCTTAGCGGGCGTGAAGCTGCGCGACCAGGTGGGCGTGTATTTGAGAAAGGGTCTGGCAAACGGCACGTGGCTCTTGTTCGCATAGCCGATGGCGTGCGGTGTGCCCGAATCGGGCATGCCCGCAACCGAATCAAGCCTTGGCAGCGTGCCGCTTTCCTGCTCGTTTTGTGCCATGATCTCGCCGTTTTTATAGCGCATCATCTCAACGTTTTTCCCCTCATAGGTAGAGCTGGAAAATCCGTAATAGGACCACAGGAAGGAGCACATCTTCATTTCCTCTCGGGGTGCGACCAGCTGCTCGATAGCATCTGCACTGATGCGCACCACCTCGGCAGGGCCAAGCTCGCGATCGATCTCATACCCAAGCTTTTCTGCGGCAAAGGACTCAAAGGTAACGCAGTGCGCCTGCTCCCCCTTGCCAACGATCACAGGCAAGCGACCCATTCTGTCGCGCGCCGCGATAATGGATCCGTCATCACAAAGCAGAAGTATGGTGGCAGAGCCGTCGACCACCTCCTGCACGAAGCGGATACCCTCGACAAGATCGCTTTTTTGGTCGATCAACGCCGCAACCAGCTCGGTGGGGTTGACAGCACCGCCCGTCATTGCATCAAAGTGACCGCCACTCGTTTTTAAATACCGATCGATCAGATCAGCTGCATTATTGATGCGTCCGATATTGCAGATGGCGTACGTGCCGTGATGTGAACGAATGAGCAGGGGCTGCGGCTCACCGTCGCTGATGCAGCCGATGGCAGAGGTGCCCCGCATTTCATCAAACACGTGCTCGAATTTGGTGCGGAACGGCGAGTTTTGTATGTTGTGGATCTCGCGCTGGAGCCCTACCTCCCGATCGTAAGCCGCCATGCCCGCGCGTGCCGTGCCAAGGTGTGAATGATAGTCCGTGCCGAAAAAGGTATCTGCCAGCGCGTCGTGCCGCGCGGCAACGCCAAAGAAACCGCCCATAGCTCTCCTCCTTACAGGTTAGCAAAAGCGGCAAACTCCGCCTCGACCGCGGCATTTTTCTCCAGCACCTTCGCTTCGTCTGCCGCACGCTTGGCGGCAAGCCTTGCGGCAAGCTCCTCATCAGAGATGGCAAGCATCTCGCAGCAAAGAAGCGCTGCGTTTACGGCGCCGTTGATGGCAACCGTTGCCACAGGAATACCCGAGGGCATCTGCACGGTGGAAAGCAGCGCGTCCATACCGTCAAGATTTGTGGATTTACAGGGCACGCCGATAACGGGCAACGTGGTGTATGCCGCCATCACACCTGCAAGATGTGCCGCCATACCCGCCGCCGCAATAATGGCGCAAAAGCCGTTTTCTCGCGCGCCACGCGCAAAAGCCGCCGCGGCATCGGGCGTTCTGTGTGCCGACATCACGTGCACTTCAAAGGGCACACCGAACGAGGCAAGCGTTTCCGCCGCCTTACGCATCACAGGCAGGTCGCTGTCACTGCCCATTACGATTCCAACCTTTTTTTTCATAAACAACCCCCAAGGAAAAGTAATAAAAACAAAAAGACACACTGATTCCTTTGGAAACGAGTGTGCCCAGACGGTCGGCGCGGCAAGTGCCGCTATTATTTCTGCTCCCCCGTGGTTGCCCACGCTTCCGTCAGTCACAGAAACCGTTTTCGTCTTTTATATAATATCATATATTATAGTTTTTGTCAAGCGAGGATTTGGGATTTTCGTGCGCTTTTTGTCAAATTACAAGG
>JAZOCO010000028.1:0-17236 GCA_045596505.1 Eubacteriales bacterium | reverse complement strand
CCCTGATAAAGCGCCTTTTCAAAGACGATATCGCGCGAGAGCTTCGCGTTTCCCTCGCCCCCGCCAAGGGTTGCGGCGAGCGCGAGCAGCAGCTCCCCTGCCTCCGCGGGCTTCAATCCCTCAGGGATCTCGGTGATCTCCACGGCGTGTGGCTTCACAGTGAAGGCAAAGCCCACAGCCTCAAGCTCCCCTTGGTAAGCAAGGAGCTGCTCGCTATCCCCGCCCGACATAGAAAGCGTGAGGGGGAGCAAAAGGATCTGTGTGGCGTCCTTTTGCTCGTGCATACGGGCGCGGAGCTGCTCAAAGAGCACACGCTCATGCGCGGCGTGCTTATCGATCAGCAAAAGCTTGTCGTCACACTCCACGATCACATACGACAAAAACGCCTCACCGATGATGCGCCAAACGGGTGCCGCCACAGGTGCTTGCTCGATCTCTTTCGTCGCGGGGGGCGCAGCAGGTGCTTGGGGTGCAGCTGCCATTGGCGTGGGTTCTATGGGCGCAGATGCCAAGGGGGCGGGTCTCTCTTGTGCAGCAAAAGCCTTGGGAGCTGCTGCGTGCGGTGTTGTACCCCCCTTATACGGTAAGGATGAGGAAAAGCGCGCGGGGGCACTCTTGCCGCCTGTGTACGCTTCTTTATACTCTGCCGCGCTCATATGTGAAAAGGTGGGTTTTTTATCCGCTTTTTGTGCGTGATCAATGGTGATCTGCATGGCGGCAAGCCCTTCTCTTTTCCCCTCCTCGATTGGCACGAAGGCGTTGATGGCAGAGGGCTTTGCCCCACCCGAAAGCCTCATCTCGGGGCGCGTGGCATCCGCTTCAAGTGCGGTGCGCACGGCGGAATAGACCGCATCGAAAACAGGGCGCTCGTTTGAAAACTTTACCTCAAGCTTTGCGGGGTGGACGTTTACGTCCACTGCCGCAGGATTTATGATGATCTCAAGCACGCAGCACGGAAATTTTTCGGGTGGGCAAAACGATACGTACGCCTGCTCCAGCGCCGCTGCCGCAGTGCGGCAATTCACATATCTGCCGTTGATAAAGAAATTTTCGTAATTGCGCTTGGGGCGCACGTGGTCGGGGCGGCTGATAAAGCCCCGCACGGTGATCCCCTCCATCTCGCTACTGACGGGGAGCATCTTGCTGACAAAATCCCTACCGAACACGGCGTACATTGCCGATTTCAGCTGCCCGTCGCCTGCGGTATCCAGCTTCATATTCCCATCAACGATCAGGCGAATGGCGATATCGGGGCGGGAAAGCGCGATCTTTTCCACATATGTAGAAACGGCAACAGCCTCGGACACATCTCTTTTTAAAAATTTACGGCGTGCGGGGACGTTACCAAAAAGATTTTCAACAATAACGGTCGTGCCCACGGGACACCCCTGGTCCGTAATCTCCACCACCTCGCCCGCGCGCGCAAAAAGCTTGGTGCCGTAAGCATCGCCTTCGGTCTTGGTGATGATGCGAAGATCCGATACGGCGGCAATGGCGGCAAGTGCCTCACCGCGAAAGCCAAGGGTTTCAATACCGTCAAGATCCTCGGCAGACTTAATTTTACTGGTAGCGTGTCGGCGAATGGAAACGGGCAGATCCTCACGAGAGATGCCGCAGCCGTTATCCGCCACACGCATAAAGGTGATGCCGCCGTGCTGGATCTCTACGGTCACGCGCGTGGCGCCCGCGTCGATGGCATTCTCAAGCAGCTCCTTTATGACTGAGGCGGGGCGATCCACCACCTCACCTGCCGCAATGAGATTGGCAACGGCAAAGGAAAGCACGTTGATTTTTCCCACGTGTTACCTCCTATTACTGTAAGCGTTTTTTAAGGTCGAATAAAAAGCTCATTGCCTCATAGGGCGAGAGTGTATTGATATCTACGTTTTTCAGCTCCTCTATTATCTGATCGTTAATGCAGTCTTCAAGAGTGATGAGCGTGTCATCAACGGGCTTTTTTTGCTCGGGATCGGGGCGCCCCAGCAGCCTTGCCGTATCCTCAACGGTGGCAAGCACCTCCCTTGCGCGCCGAATGACCTCGTTTGGCAGCCCCGCGAGCTTGGCGACCTCAATACCGTAGCTATCGTCAGTCGAGCCGCGCACGATCTTGCGAAGGAACGTGATGCTATCCCCGCGCTTTTTGGCGGCAATATTATAATTTACAACGCCCTCAAGCTCCGCCTCAAGCGAGGTCAGCTCGTGATAGTGCGTGGCAAACAGGGTCTTTGCACCCACGCGGCGGCTGTTTGTATACTCAACGATGGCGCGCGCGATGCTCATACCGTCAAAGGTGCTGGTGCCGCGCCCGACCTCGTCATAAATAATAAGGCTCTTTTTGGTGGCGTTTTTGAGAATATACGCCACCTCGTTCATTTCCAGCATAAAGGTAGACTGCCCCGACGCGAGATCATCTGACGCGCCCACGCGCGTGAAGAGCTTATCCACAATGCCGATATGCGCCTCAGCGGCGGGCACAAAGGAGCCGATCTGCGCCATTAAAACGATCAGTGCCACCTGACGCATATAGGTGGATTTACCCGCCATATTAGGACCTGTGATGAGCATCACGCGGTTAGCGGCGGTATCAAGGAGCGCGTCGTTCGGGACAAAATACGTATCCCGCACGAATTGCTCGACAACGGGGTGTCTGCCGTCCTTGATGCGGATCTCGTCACCTTGATCGACCTCGGGACAGACGTATTTGTTCTTTGACGCAACCGCGGCAAGGGAGAGATATACGTCAAGCTCGGCAAGGCGCGAAGCCACACGCGAGATGCGCTCCGATGCCTCGGCGACCCTTGAACGGATTTCCCCGAATATCTCATACTCAAGGGAGCAGACCTTATCAGCCGCACCAAGGATAGTGGCTTCCATATCCTTTAATTCGTCGGTGATATAGCGCTCGCCGCCCGTGAGCGTTTGCTTGCGAATATAATTTTCGGGCACCTGGTCTACAAAGGATTTTGATACCTCTATGTAGTAGCCAAAGACCTTGTTATAGCCGATCTTCAGGGTGCGAATGCCTGTTTTCTCTCGCTCCTCCTCCGTCACGCGCGCGATCCAGGACTTACCGTCCTTGAGCACCGAGCGCAAATAGTCAACGTCCGTATTGTAGCCGTCACGAATGATGCCACCCTCTCGAATGACAAAGGGCGGATCTTCGTCTATGGCGGTGTCGATCAGTGTATAAATATCTCTTAGCTCGTCAAGGTCACCAAGGATGCGACGAAGCGTTTGGTCGGTACAGGAGGACAGCAAGCGGCGCACCTCGGGCAAAACTGCCACGGTGGCGGCAACGGCGCGCAGATCCTTTGCGTTTGCTGTGCCGTATACGATGCGCGTCAAAAGTCGCTCAAGGTCAAGGACAGAGGATAAAAGTACGGCAAGCTCCTCACGGAGCATATAATTGCCAAACAGCTCCCCGACAGCCCCCTGCCGCTTGGTGATCTCGGAAACGGAAAGCAGCGGATGCTCGATATACGAGCGCAGAAGGCGCGCACCGGGCGCGGTTTTTGTGCGGTCAAGCACCCACAGAAGTGTTCCCTTTTTATCCTTTTGGCGCATGGTCTCGCAAAGCTCAAGATTGCGGCGCGTATTGATATCGATATCCATATACTGCCCGTCGGTATAAACGCGAAGGGTCTTTAAGTACGACATATCGCCGCGCTGCATATCCGCGATATAGTCAAGCAGTGCGCCTGCGGCACAAATGCCGGCGCGCGATCGCGAAAGGGCACTCGGTAGCTTGTCGCCAAACTGCGCCTTTGTGCTTTTCAATGCCGCTTCAAACTCAAAGCGGTCGCTCTCCCCTGCCGAGAGCATTGCCCCGACCCTGTCGGTAACGAACTCCGCGATATCAGCAGAGTCCTCACGGGGAAGATCGATAATGACCTCGCTTGGCAGATACGTGCCGATCTCGCTTTTGAGGCGTGCCACGCGATTGTCACCCGAAATTTCCGTCACCAGCACCTCGGCGGTGGATACGTCGGCAAGAGCAAGCCCCCACGCGTCCCCTCCAAGGCACACAGCGCAAAGGTAATTGTTTCTTTGCTCCTCAAGCATCCCGGGCTCAAGCAGAGTGCCGGGGGTGATGATGCGCACGATATCGCGCTTCACCAGCCCCTTTGCCTTGGCAGGATCCTCCATTTGTTCACAAATAGCAACCTTGTGACCCTTTTCGATCAGCTTTGCGATGTAGCCCTCGGCGCTGTGAAAGGGCACGCCGCACATGGGGGCGCGCTCCGCCTCGCCGCAATCTCTGCCCGTTAGGGTCAGCTCCAGCTCGCGGGAAACGAGCTTTGCATCGTCGAAAAACATCTCGTAGAAATCACCGAGGCGATAGAACACGATATAATCCTTGTATTTGTTTTTGATCTCAAAGTACTGCTCCATCATCGGTGTCATAGCAGGACTCTCCTTTAAACAGATTTTCAAAATGTCATCCTGAGGCGGGCAACAAAGCCCGCCGCGAGGATCTCCGAAAGTGCAACACGGCACTTTCGGCGGTTTGTACGCGCAAACTCTATTCAAACAAAAAAGTTGATTTTGCACGAACGATCGGTGTGAACACTTTTTCGCCCTCGGCTTCTTGCCTCGGTCGCGATCCCTCGACTCGCGTTTGTTCGCTCGCTCGGGATGACATAAAGGGTGAGTGATGTGTTTGTTGGTTTTTGATACGTCAGGGATGGCGGGAAAGGAACGGTTCATGTTTGTGTGAACACTTTTTCGCCCTCGGCTTCTTGCCTCGGTCGCGATCCCTCGACTCGCGTTTGTTCGCTCGCTCGGGATGACAGAAAAAGTGCGAACGGTCCTCTTACCTGAAAATTTCATCCGCTAGCTCGTGCCAATCGGCATTGACGGCTTCTACCAACCGATTTTTCCTTTTCCTTTCCCAACTCTTTATTTGCTTTTCTCTTGCAATCGCGGCAGTTACACCGTGAAAAGATTCAAAATAAACCAATTTGTGAACGTGTATCTTTTGGTAAATCCTTCGATCAGTTCATTCTTGTGTTCAAACACGCGACGCTTCAAATCATTGGTTACGCCGATATACAGCACTTTATCGGCTTTGTTCGTCAAAATGTAGACGTAATACACGCTTTAGTGGCAGCCGCCGCAGGTGGCACAGTTATGTGTGCAGCCCGCCTGCTCCTCGCCCGTGATCTGTGCATTGATGGTGCTGTTGACACTGCTCATCAGCTCGTTTACCTCGTTTTGCGCCGCCTCCAGTTCCACATAGGCGGGGCGGGCAACGATGGTGTTATAGATCTCCTCAACGCGGGCGTTTAAGCGCTCAATGAGCGCCTCGTCCCGTTCTTCCTTTACTGCCTCCTCCTGCAGCGCGCGCTGCTGTACTGCATATTCCATCGAAAGCGAAACGATCTCCTCGTCCCCCTCATATCGGGCACGTGCAGCATCCAGGCGCTTGATGCGCGCATCCTCCTTTAGCTTTTTGCCAAGCTCACTTGCCAGTTCAAAAATTTCCATGATTTTCTCCGTTTCTTATCCTTCTATAGTGCCGTAAAGCGCAAAGGCGGCGGCGCGGTCTATTTTCACAATGACCCACGTGCCCTCGGCTACGGGGGCTTTGAAAAATACGATCTTGTTTTGCTCGGTCCTACCTGTGAAGGTGTTTTTATCGTTCTTGCTTCGTCCCTCTGTGAGCACGCGCACTGTTTTGCCGACAAGTTTTTCGTTTTGCGCGGTGCTGATCTCGTTTTGCAAGGCAAGGAGCCTGTCCATTCTGGCGGCGCTGACCCCGTGCGGGAGCTGCCCCTCCATTGCGGCGGCGGGCGTGCACTTCCTTGGCGAATAGATGAAGGAATAGATCATATCAAAGCGAGCACGGCGGAGCGCCGCGAGGGTTTTTTCAAAATCCTCCTCGGTTTCCGTCGGGAACCCCACGATAATATCCGAGGTGATGGCGATATCGGGGATCTTTTCCCGCATATAGTCAAGGATCTCAAAATATTTGGCGGTGTCGTAATGGCGGTTCATAAGGGAAAGAATGCGGTCGCTCCCCGCCTGGAGAGGCAGGTGAAAGCTCCTTGCCACGTGGCGGCTTGCCGCCATCACGTCCACCAGCTCCTTTGTCGCATCCTTGGGGTGGCTGGTCATAAAGTGGAGCGTGTGATCCCCATCGATTTTATCAAGATCGGCTAAAAGCTTTGGGAACGTGTAGCCATCGGCGCGGTCCTTACCGTAGGAATTGACGTTTTGCCCTAGCAAAGTGATATCGCGGTAGCCCGCCTCGGCCAGCTCCCTTACCTCGGCGATCACGGCTGCGGGCTCGCGGCTGCGCTCGCGCCCGCGCACGTAAGGGACGATGCAATAGGAGCAAAAGTTGTTGCACCCGTACATGATGCTGACACTGGCACGATACGTGCTCTCGCGGCGAATGGGTGTGCCCTCCGCTACGGTGTGCTCCTCCTCACCGCGCAAAATGCGCTTGCCCTTAGTCATTACCTCGGCAATATATTGCGGCAAGCGGTAAAGGACGGACGTGCACAAAACGAAGCTGACGTAAGGATAGCTTTTTTTGATCTCCTCACGGCGGTGCTCCTGCGCCACCATACAGCCGCAAATGCCGATGATAAGCGCGGGGTTTTTCTCTTTTAAATGCTTATACTGCCCCACCACGGAAAGCGCCTTTTGCTCGGCGTGCTCGCGAATGGCGCAGGTGTTGACAAGGATAAGATCCGCCCCCTCGGCGGCGGCAACGATCTCGTAGCCCATTTCCTGTGCCATACCCGCGAGCTTTTCGCTATCCGCCACGTTTTGCTGACAGCCGAAGGTTAACACAAAACAGCGCGGCGGGGTTTCCCTCGCGGCAGTGTGGGCACGTACGGCGTTTATATATGGTGTCATATCAAGGGCGGAAACGGGCGCGGCTTTCGCGCAATTTTCGGACATAAACGCTCCTTTAAGTTTAAATACAATATTGATAGATTAACATTATACTATACCTGCGTATGAAAGTCAAGGGGTGACTGTTTACAATCGATTTTGATCTGTTTACAATCGATTTTGATCAGTATTTTCCTTTTTTGTCAAGCTGTGGGCGGAAATATTGGTAAAGGTCGCACGGGATCATACCGTTATAAAGGCGGCGCTTTTTATCGGCGCGTCTACCAAAGTGGCGCTCGAACTGCGAGTGCGAGGTGAGCACATACATTTGCCAAGGGGCAAAGGTAGCAAAGGTTTTGCCAATATCGCGGTAAAGCGCCTCGACCTCCTTTAGCTCCATCAGTCGCTCGCCGTAGGGTGGGTTGCAAATGAGCGTGCCGCGGCGGTCGGGCTTCTCTATTTTCCTTGCGTCCGCGCGGAAAAATTTGATACAGTCGCCAACACCCGCGCGTGCGGCGTTCTCGCGCGCGTACCGCAAAACTTTTTCGTCGATATCCGAGCCAAAGAGCTCGATCGGCTCTTCCCTTTTTACAAGATCCTCGGCTTCCTCGCGCGCTTTTTGCCAGATGCGGTGATCAAGACAGTCAAAGTCCATCGCGGCAAAAACGCGCCCCGTATTGGGGGCAATTCCCTTTTCGATCATTGCCGCTTCAATCACGATAGTGCCCGACCCGCAAAAGGGATCCCATATAAGGGTATCGGTGCGGGGGCGGGCGGTAAGCGCCAGCGCCGCGCCCAGCGTTTCCCTAAGGGGGGCGGCACCCGCAGCGGGGCGGTAGCCGCGCTTATGTAGAGCGACACCGCTGGTGTCGATCATCAGGGTTGCGATATCCTTGAAGATAAAGAACTCGATTTGATATTTCGTGCCCTCCTCGGGGAGCGTCTGCACGCCGTGTGCGGCGCGAAGGCGCTCCACCACGGCTTTTTTGACGATGCTTTGACAGTCGGGGACGGAAAAAAGCGCGCTTTTGATGGCGTGTCCCTTCACGGGAAAGGCATCGTCCTGCCCGATATACTCCTCAAAGGGCAGCGCGCGCACGCCGTCAAAGAGCTCAGTAAAGCTGCGGGCGGGAAAAGCGCCAAGCTTGATGTATACACGCTCGGCGAGGCGCAAGCGCATATTGGCGCGGGCGATATCCGCCACGTCCCCCTTGAAGGTGACACGCCCGTCCATGGTTTCAAGGCGCGTGAGCCCGAGGGCGTCAAGCTCCTCGCCCAGTTGCTTTTCAAGCCCGAACAGGCAGGTTGCCACAAATTCCATCATCTGCCCCTCCCCATCCATTTTTTGAGATACTGACCCGTGTAAGAATGGGGCATTTCGGCAAGCTGCTCGGGCGTGCCCGTGGCAAGCACGGTGCCGCCACCCTCTCCACCCTCGGGTCCGAGGTCGATGATATAGTCTGCGGTTTTAATCACGTCAAGATTATGCTCAATAACAAGCACGGTATTTCCTGCATCCACAAGGCGCTGAAGCATCTTTATCAGCTTTGCCACGTCGGCGCTGTGAAGTCCTGTGGTCGGTTCGTCAAGGATATAAATAGTCTTGCCCGTGCTGCGCTTCGCGAGCTCTGTGGCAAGCTTGATACGCTGCGCTTCGCCGCCCGAAATAGTGGTGGACGATTGCCCGATCTTGATATACCCAAGCCCCACGTCAAGCATAGTCTGCAGCTTGCGACGGATCGAGGGGATATCCTCAAAGAAGGCAAGCCCCTCCTCTACTGTCATATTGAGCACGTCGGAAATGTTTTTCCCCTTATAGAGCACGTCAAGCGTGTCGCGATTATAGCGCTTTCCACGGCAAACGTCACACTTCACGTACACGTCGGGCAAAAAGTGCATCTCGATCTTTTTGACGCCATCTCCCTCACACGCCTCACACCGTCCGCCCTTTACGTTAAAGGAGACGCGACCGCTTGTATACCCGTGGGCACGGGCGGCGGGGGTTTTGGCAAAGAGGTCGCGTATTTCCCCAAAGAGCCCCGTGTAGGTGGCGGGGTTGGAGCGCGGTGTGCGCCCGATGGGGCTTTGGTCGATATCAATGACCTTATCAAGATGCTCCGCCCCCTCGATCTTATCGTGCTTACCGGGGAAAGAGGCGGCGCGGTTTAATTTATGGGCAAGGTAGGGATAAAGAATGCCGTTCACGAGCGAGGATTTACCCGAACCCGAAACGCCCGTGACGCACACGAGCATCCCAAGCGGGATACGCACGTCAATGCCCTTTAGATTGTTTTGCCGCGCGCCCCAAACCTGAAGCGCGTGACCGTTCCCCGCGCGGCGCTCCTTTGGCACGGGAATGGATCTTCTGCCCGACAGATATGCGCCCGTAACAGACTCCTTGCATTTCATAATTTCAGCGGGCGTGCCTGCGGCAACCACCTCGCCGCCGTGAATGCCGGCGCCCGGGCCGATATCCACGATAAAGTCCGCCGCCTCCATAGTTTCCTCATCATGCTCCACAACAATGACGCTGTTGCCAAGGTCGCGCAGGCGCTGGAGCGTGCGGATCAGCTTGATATTATCGCGCTGGTGAAGTCCGATGCTTGGCTCGTCGAGAATATAAAGCACGCCCATCAGGGACGAGCCGATCTGGGTGGCAAGGCGGATACGCTGCGCTTCGCCGCCCGAAAGCGTGCCCGCACGGCGGGAGAGCGTGAGGTAATCAAGCCCCACGCTGATCAGAAATCCAAGGCGCGCGCGCACCTCTTTTAATATTTCCTTTGCAATGGTCGCTTCGGTTTGGGTAAGCGTGAGAGAATTGACAAAATGAAGCGCATCCGACACAGAAAGATTACAAAAATCGTCAATATTTTTACCGCCGACCGTCACGGCAAGGACATTCGCGGAAAGTCGCTTGCCGCCGCATTCGGGACAGGGCGCATCCTCAATAAAATCGTCGTAATATTCGCCGATCCCGTTCATATTCATGCGCTTCTCGATCATGGGGACAAGCCCCTCGAAGGGCACGACCTGCTCGTGCGCCTCGCCGCCGAAATACCGCACGACGTGGTATTTTTCAGCACCCGACCCGTAATAGAGCACCTCAAGCTGCTCCTTGGTAAAATCCTTAATGGGGGTGTTCATAGTAAAGCCATGGCGCTCGCCGACCGCGGCAAACAAAGGCCCGTTCCAGCCATCGTCTGCCGTGAGGCTCTTAAAGCCGTTGACGGCGATCGCACCCTCCGAGAGCGAGAGGCTATCGTCGGGGATCAGCTTATAGACAGCAAGCCGCCGCATTTGCCCAAGACCCGCGCATTTGGGACAAGCCCCTTGGGGGTTGTTGAAGGAAAACATACGCGGCTCAAGCTCACCAAAGGAGATGCCATGCTCCTCACAGGCATAGTTTTGGGAAAAGGAAAGCTCCGCAGGAGAGTCCTCCCCCTCCCTTGCCACGGGCAAGATGAGCAAATTGCCGTCAGAAAGGACAAGCGCGGTTTCCACCGAATCGCCAAGGCGCGCGCGAATATCGCCGCGCAAAACAAGGCGGTCTACCACCACCTCGACGGTATGCTTTTTATTTTTATCGAGCTTAATCTCCTCGGAAAGCTCGTACATACTGCCGTCAACACGCACGCGGACATACCCGCCCTTGCGTGCATCGGCAAGCACCTTTTCGTGCATGCCCTTTTGTCCGCGCACCACGGGGGCGAGCACCATAAAACGCGTGCCCTCGGGGAGAGCGAGGATCCTGTCTACGATCTGATCCTTTGACTGCTGACGGATCTCCTTGCCGCAAACAGGACAGTGCGGCACGCCGATACGTGCGTATAGGAGGCGCAGATAATCGTAGATCTCCGTGACCGTACCCACCGTGGAGCGCGGGTTTTTCGAGGTGGTCTTTTGGTCGATGGAGATGGCGGGCGAGAGCCCCTCGATGCTATCAAGGTCGGGCTTATCGAGCTGCCCCAAAAACATACGCGCGTAAGAGGAAAGCGACTCGACAAAGCGACGGTGCCCCTCGGCATAAATGGTATCAAAGGCAAGCGAGGATTTTCCCGACCCCGAAAGCCCCGTTAAGACCACCAGCTTATCGCGCGGTATGGTCAGATCGATATTTTTGAGATTATGGACGCGAACGCCCTTTAAGATCAGTTCGTTTGGCATATTAAACTCCATGCCGCCTAAAGCGGCTCAAATAGAATTTTCTGCTTCTTCGGGCGTCCCTGACGCAAAAATGGGTTGGGCCCCATTTTTAGAAGAAGCCCCGGCGTGGGACACTGAATTAAGGATAATATCAGAGTTAACTTTCACGCCATTTTCCCGTAATTCCCGTATTTTATCACGCAAAAACGCCGCTTGCTCAAACTCGAGGCGCTTTGCGGCATCCCGCATCTCGGCGGTGAGCGTTTCGATCAGCTTGGCACGCTCGGTCTTGCTTAACCGCTTCTTGCTCTTGACGCCCGCTTCCTCGGCAGCCTTGCCAATATCGATGATATCATACACACCCTTGACAATGGTTTTAGGTGTAATGCCATTAGCCTTGTTATAGGCATCCTGTATGGCGCGACGCCGTTCGGTTTCGGAAATGGCGGTACGCATGGATCTTGTGATACTGTCGGCATACATGATCACCTTGCCCGAAGCGTTTCGGGCGGCTCTGCCTATGGTTTGTATCAGCGATGTTTCCGTTCGCAAAAATCCCTCTTTATCGGCATCTAAAATAGCGACCAGTGACACCTCAGGCAGATCCAGCCCCTCGCGCAAAAGGTTGATGCCCACCAGCACGTCGAATTTCCCGACGCGCAGATCGCGAATGATCTCCATACGCTCAATGGTTTCCACGTTGTGGTGGATATACCGCACGCGGATGCCGTTTTCCTGAAAATAACCCGTGAGATCCTCTGCCATATGGGTGGTGAGCGTGGTGACCAGCACACGCTCGCCGCGTGCGGCACGCTCCCTTATCTCGCCCATCAGATCGTCGACCTGCCCCGCAATGGGGCGCACCTCGACCTCGGGGTCAAGCAGACCTGTGGGACGAATGATCTGCTCCACGACCTGTGCGGAATTCTTTTTTTCAAAGTCAGCGGGCGTTGCGCTGACGAGCACTGCCTGTCCCACGCGATCCAAAAACTCCTCAAAATAAAGGGGGCGGTTGTCGTAAGCCGAGGGCAGACGGAAGCCGAAATCCACCAAATTCTTTTTTCTTGCCGTGTCACCGCCACTCATGCCACGCACCTGCGGGAGCATGACATGGGATTCGTCCACGATGAGAAGATAATCCTTTGGAAAATAGTCAAGGAGCGTAAAGGGGGTAGAGCCCGCGGGTCTGCCCGCCAGCACGCGAGAATAGTTCTCCACGCCCGAGCAATACCCAACCTCACGCAGCATCTCGATATCGTATTTGGTGCGCTCCTCGATGCGCTGTGCCTCAAGGAGCTTGTTTTCGCTTTTAAAAAACGCAACGCGATCCAGCATCTCAGCGCCGATCTCAGCAAGTGCAGCCTCGCGTTTATCGGCGGATACGGCGTAGTGTGTGGCGGGAAATACGCCAAAATAGCGCAGCTCGCGTATCACCTCGCCCGTAACGGCGCGAAATTCCACAAGGCGGTCGATCTCATCACCGAAAAATTCCACACGCACCGCATCCTCGCCATAGCCCGCGGGATAGATATCCACCGTATCGCCCCGCACGCGGAATTTGTTGCGCTGAAAGTTAAGATCGCTGCGCTCATACTGAATGGCGACAAGGCGCGCAAGCAGCTCGTCGCGGTTCATTGCCATCCCCGGGCGCAGTGAAATGACAAGACTGCGGTATTCCTCGGGATCGCCCAACGAATAAATGCAGGAAACGCTTGCCACGATGATAACGTCACGGCGCTCGAAAAGCGCGGAGGTGGCACTGTGCCTCAGTCGATCGATCTCGTCATTGATCGAGGCGTCCTTTTCAATGTACATATCCCTACCGGGGATATACGCCTCGGGCTGATAGTAATCGTAATACGAAACGAAAAATTCTACTGCGGCATCGGGGAAAAATTCCCGCATTTCGGTGCAGAGCTGTGCGGCGAGGGTCTTGTTCGGCTCAAGGATCAGCGTGGGGCGGTTTACCCTTTCGATCACGTTTGCCATGGTAAACGTCTTGCCGGAGCCGGTCACGCCAAGCAGGGTCTGATACCGCATGCCCGCGTCAAGCCCCGCCACCAGTGCCTTGATCGCCTCGGGCTGGTCGCCGGTTGGTTTAAAGCTGCTTTTTAAGTGGAATTTTCCGTCACTCACGCGCACGTCTCCTTTCGTTTCGCTATTATTTTTATTATAACACAATTGTATTTAAAAGTAAAGCGAATAAAAAAATTACTAAAAAAAGACTGCCCCTCGCGCGTTTACGGGGAGCAGTCTTTATCGTCGCAGCTGCTTAAAATGTGGGCAAAAATATAAAATACATCAGCGCGGCGGAAATAAGCGGAGAGATCGCGCCAAGGAGATATTCGCGCACGGTATGCCGCTTAAGATATACGGACGCCCAAAATGAGAGCGCGATCACCACACTGCCGCAAAGAATGGCGCGCCAACCAAAGAAGCACGCAAGGAGTGCCACCGGTCCCACAATACTGCATGCATGACCGCTTGCGTGCCAAGGGGTCAGAACATTGATGAGGGTGAGCACCAAAACAGAGCAAAGATAGACCGCATCGATATAGGCAAGATTGGGCACGGCACCACGGATAAGGCTGACGGTAAATGCCGCAATATACCCCATAATGGAGAGGATAAACGCGAGTTTCCGCTTCATTTTTTGACCGCCCGGGCGCAGTGCCGGTACGATTCCCTGCAAGGGATACGCCAGCACGGGAACCACAGCCAAAAAGAAAATGGAAAACAGAAGATCTGCCACGCTTGTCACCACGTCGTCGCGCAAAAAATACAGCAACAACAGCAGGACCGTTACGATCACGGGTGGCACGGTTACGCCCCTTATAAGTTTGGCAAGCTTTTTCATTTCGACAATCTCCTCCGCGATTTGTGTTTTTTTCGATCGTTTTTCGTGGTTTTTAAAACTACATTTAACAACAAAGAAAATAATATCACGTAATATTGTACATTTTATGAACGGTATGTTAACAAAGTGTAACATATAGCGATACATTCAATAAATCAAGCCTTGCCGCTGTTTTTTTGTTTTATGCAAAAAGCCGCGCTTCCCTTTTGCATTTGCAGCAAGGAAGCGCGGCTTATATGAGATATTTTTTAATAATTGAGTAATTTTTTATTTGGGACGTCCGTTGTTCTTGACATCTTTGTTTTTTGGTATTAAAATATTAGTAGCGTGCAGATTATAGTTGCCGATAATATACGTAAGACCGCAAACCAAAATGGCAGGCAAGGTAATGGCAAAATACACCCACGCGTACTGATTGAGCGGTATTCCCCCAAGGGGTAAGGACAAAATGGAAATATACATACCCTCAAGAAGTAGTGCCGCCACGGAAAATGCCGCGCTAACACCGCGAAGGGCGCTTCCCATTGGTGCAAACGCACCGGGAAGGATCAAAAGGGCAAGTAACAGATTAATGGCGTTTGCGCCAAGTCCGATGACAAAGCCGCGCCAAAGCCCGCGCGACGCGCCGCGCGCCTCGGCGGAGATGCCGTCCTTAGCGCCAACCTCCCACATATGCGCGTAAAGCAAGAACAGATAAAACACGATCGAGCCGATGCCAGTTACGATCTTGAGAGTACTGCCGCCGCTGTAGCCGCTGGCAAACGCCATACCCACGCCAAAAAGTGCAATTGCCACTTGATTGACGAACAGCTTGACCATCGTATAGGAATATTTTTTAAAAAACTCTTTCATTCCGTATCCCTTTCTTATTTTTCTACTTTCATTATACTAATGTTTAATTGTTTTTTCAATATTTTCCGTTAAATATTTTTAAAAAATCAGCATACCGTCACAGAAAGGAGCAGCTATGAAGCATCAATACGCCGTGCCGCTGCACGAATTGCCGCCGACCGTTGCGGAATTTGCCGCGTACAAATCGGGCATACAAAACTGCTCCCTGAAGACCGTTTCGGAGTACCTGCTTGATCTGCGCACGTTTTTACGCTACATTGTGGCAAGTCGAAGCGGGATAGATCTTGATAGTGAGGAGTTTTTAGGGACAGATATCAGCCGGATCGACCTTGCGTTCCTTGGCTCGATCCGCACTACGGAGATCTACGCATTTTTGCAGTACACAAGCTCTGTGCGCAAAAACATGTGGGCAGCTAAGGCAAGAAAGCTTGTATCCATCCGTATGTTTTACCGCTATCTTGTCACCAAGACCAAGCAGCTTGAGGTAAATCCCGCGGCAGATATCGAATCCCCCAAGCGAAGGCAGACGCTACCGAAATTTCTCACGCTTGAGGAGTCGCTTTTGCTGCTTGACACCATTAAAAATGATAAGAATTCTCGCACCGTTATTAGGGATTATGCCATTGTGACGCTTTTTTTGAATTGCGGCATGCGTGTATCCGAGCTGTGCGGGATAGATCTCAGCGACATTAACCGTGATATGCATTCTCTACGCGTGACGGGCAAGGGTGCAAAGGAGCGCATCATTTACTTAAACGATGCCTGCAAAGCCGCGCTTTCTGATTACCTGCCACAGCGCCTTGCAGAGAAAAACGGCAAAACATCCAAAGAAAAAGCCCTCTTTTTAAGCGGGCAAAGCAATCGCATCAGCGTAAAAACAGTGCAATGGATGGTATACAAATATCTTGATCTGGCAGGGTTTGGCGGTCGCCATTTGTCCGTGCACAAGCTTCGCCACACTGCTGCCACGCTGATGTATCAATCAGGAGCTGTGGACGTGCGCGTTCTAAAAGATATTTTAGGTCACGAGCAACTAAACACCACTCAGATCTACACGCACGTAAGCAGCACCAGTATGCGGGATGCTATGGCGCACAATCCCCTTTCGGGTGTAATGAGGAAAAGAAAAACAGAGGAAACTGACGATGATCAAGGCGATTATATTTGATTTTGACCACACACTTTACGACCGCGACGCAACCTACGACAAAATGTTTTTGCCGCTTATGGATGAATTGGCAGACTACATTGACGACACAGTCCCCAAAGAGGAGCTGCTGCGCCGCCTGAAGCAAGCGGACAAGGACGGGCATATCAGGGCTTGGCCCACAGTATACGAAAAGAACGTGGAAAGCGGCGTTTTCCGTGTTGAGCCAACCTTTGAGGTGTTTCTGCGGGCGATCAGGAGGCATCATCCGTCCGCGATCGTCTTATGGGACGATACCGTTTCAACGCTCGTAGCCCTGCGAGAAGGTGGCTATAAGCTTGGCATTCTTACCAACGGTGGGATAAAGGCACAGCAGGACAAGCTTTCGCACACGTCCATCGTTCCCTATTTTGATGCCGTTATCATCGCCGAAATGCTGCCGCACGGCAAGCCCCATGCCACGGCCTTTTACGCCATTTGCGAGAAGCTGGGCGTTTTGCCAAGCGAAGCCGCTTACGTAGGCGACCACCCCTTAAACGACATTGAGGGCGCAAAAAAGGCGGGACTTACCGCCATTTGGATCCCGTATGCCCCCTATCCCGACGGATATCTAAAGCCCGATCACACGATAAACAGGCTCGGCGAGCTGCCCGCGCTCATCAAGAAGATAAACGAAAGCCCCGAAACGGTGTGAGTTTTAGGGGGTGAAAAACGGACGGAGCCGTAGCTCCGTCCGTTTTGATTTACATTTTGACCTTTACAACGATCTTCTTTACGGGTGTGGATGCGCCATTGAAAGCAAGGCCGGGCTTGTGCACGTCCCAAGGAAAGAAAATGCCAAACTCCTGTGCTTCGACAACACAAGAGCCTGCCTTTTCGGAGTCTTCATAAAACTCCACGTCCTTTTCGGGATTGTAGGCGACCTTAGAAGTTGCTTTTGAAATATCCATCACGCCCATGGTTTCAATGCCCGACACGATATACTGAATATCAATGTAGTTCTTATGTGCTTCAAACTTGCCGTTCTCGGGGCTTTTGCTGTTATACTCCTGTACGGAAGCGTAAAGCTCCTTGCCATCGATCTCGTATTTGCCGACTGCAAGCCCCGTGGCAGTTGCGTTTTTAATAAAATCAAACGCTTTTTCAAACCTTTCGTGAAGTGAGTAATACTCTGCGCAATTTTTAAGTGTGTCGAATACCATTTAAAAATTTCTCCTTTGGATTTAATTGGTACTTAAATATTAGCACTTTTTTATGTTTTGTCAATAATAAGGAGGCGTTTTTACTGCCTTAACGGAATTGAATTATCATTTTTAATCACGGCGAAGGCAAACGCTATAAAATGAAATCACCTTCGGTGATGAAATCCTCGTTACACTCGGATGAAATCT
>JAZOCO010000027.1:0-3241 GCA_045596505.1 Eubacteriales bacterium | reverse complement strand
ACATGGCTACGACCCGCCTTCACGCCCCACAGGCCCAGCCTTTTCCATACATGCGGTGGAAGCTGCCCCGATCCTGCCTCCAACGACACAGCGGAAGCTCACGCCCCCCGACATACCGAACGAGGAAGCGTTTGGGCTGTGATTTAAGGCATCTGCCGAGAGATCGGTGGCGGTGCGGTAATACACATCGTAATCGGTAAGCCCTGCCGCCCTTGCAGCTTCAAATAAAACGTTTTTTATTTCAAGAAAGCTCATCAGCGACCTCCTACCGTGATCTTACGCACACGAATGAGGGGCTGCCCCACATCGGTGGGAACAGTGCCGCTGCTGGAGCCGCACATACCCTGCCCCGTTTTGAGATTTTGCCCTACCATATCAATATCCTTTAATATCTCCGAGCCCTTACCGATCAGCGCAGCACCGCGCACAGGCTCAGCGATCTTACCGTTCCTTACAATATAGCCCTCCTTAACGGCAAAGTTAAACTCGCCCGTTAAGGGATTGACCGAGCCGCCCCCCATTTCCTTGGCGTAAAGCCCGTATTCGATGGAGGCAATGATATCCTCGTTTTTATCGGGTCCGTTGTCAATAAAGGTATTGGTCATACGAGAGGTCGGCTCATATGCATAGCTCTCGCGTCTGCCGCACCCCGTCATCGGCAGCCCCAAGCGCCGCGCGCCAAGTCGGTCGATCATATAATTTTTAAGGATACCGTTTTCGATCAGCACGTTTTTGGTTGCGGGTGTGCCCTCGTCGTCAATATGATAAGAGCCCCAGCCGCCGAGGATCGTGCCGTCATCAATGGCGGTCACCTTGGGATTTGCAATTTGCTGACCGAGCTTTCCTGCCATTTGCGACGCACCGATCCCCACGGACGTTGCCTCAAGAGAGTGACCGCACGCCTCGTGGAATATGACGCCGCCAAAGCCGTTTTCGATCGCCACCGTCATCGTGCCCGCAGGACAGTATGCGGCGGTGAGGTTTGTCAGTGCCTGCCTTGCGGCGCGCTCACCGACGCTCTTGGGAGAAACGCCATCAAAAAATTCAATGCCAACACCGCCCCCGGGGCCGTAAAAGCCCGATTGGTTCTCACTACCGTCGCTAGCCACGGCAGAGATGGCAAGGCGGGTTCTCACCTTGCGATCCTCGCGGCAAAGCCCCTCGGTATTGGCAACCAAAATGGCGCGGTCACTATCAAGATACGTGCCGTCGACCTGGCTGATCCGCCCATCCACCAAGCGGGCAGCTGAGCAAGCCTCACGCAAAATATCGGTTTTTTCCGCGGTAGGCACGTCATCGGGATACCGCTTTACCGTGTGACGGGCGGGAACGGCATCGGGCGAAAGTGAAATATAGCGTTTTTCGCCCGCCTCACCCACAGCGCCTGCCACGGCGGCGGCACAAGCCAGCAGCCCCTCACGCGTGGTATTTGAGGTACAGGCATAATAGGTCTTGGTGCCCGAGAATACGCGAATGCCCACCCCGCTGATCACCTGATCGCGTATCGCCTCGATCCTTTCGGAAACGAGATGAATGCGCGTGGCGTGCTCGCGCTGGGCAAAGACCTCAGCAAAATCGCCGCCCGTAGAAATGGCGATGGATAACAGCTCGCCGAGTAATTCTTTTGCTATCATAAATTCTCCTTTGAAGAATTATTCTCACAAATTATAGCCGCAAAACGGCGCTTTTAGTCGGGATATCTCTCCCCTAAGACCGTGCGATATTTTTGATAAAAGCTTTCAAAATAGCCGCCGTCAAGCGCATCGCGGATCTTTTGCGTGAGATCGTTGTAAAAATAGAGATTGTGCGTCACGGCAAGCCGCATACCAAGCGATTCCTTTGCCTTTAGGAGATGGCGGATATACGAGCGCGAATAGTTGCGACACGTGGGACACCGGCACCCCTCGGAGATGGGGCGAGCGTCACGCGCGTACTTTGCGTTCATAATGGTGATCTTGCCCTGCCAAGTAAAAAGGCTCCCGTGGCGGGCGTTCCTCGAGGGCATCACACAGTCAAAGAAATCCACCCCCAGATGCACCGCCTCAAGGATATTACAGGGCGTTCCCACGCCCATCAAATACCTTGGCTTATCCTTTGGCATATGCGGCTCTACCGCATCAATGATACGGTACATATCCTCGGTTGCCTCACCAACGGCAAGTCCCCCGATGGCGTAGCCGTCAAGGTCAAGCTCTGCAATTTGCTTCATATGCGCAACGCGCAGGTCCTCATACGTGCCTCCTTGGTTGATGCCGAAGAGCATCTGATGGGGGTTGATGGTATCGGGCAAGGAATTGAGGCGCGCCATTTCCGCCTTACAGCGCACCAACCAACGATAGGTGCGCGCGGTTGAGTTCTTCACGTATTCGTAGGGTGCGGGATTTTCAATGCACTCATCAAACGCCATGGCGATGGTTGAGGCAAGATTTGACTGGATCTGCATGCTCTCCTCAGGACCCATAAAGATGCGCTTGCCATCGACGTGTGAGGCAAAATGCACGCCCTCCTCCGTAATCTTACGAAGCCCGGCGAGCGAAAAGACCTGAAAGCCGCCGCTGTCCGTCAGGATCGGTCTTTTCCAGTTCATAAATTTGTGTAAGCCCCCCATATCGCGGATAAGCCCGTCGCCGGGGCGCAGATGCAGATGATAGGTATTGGATAATTCCACGCGGCAATTGAGATCCTCAAGCTCTACCGTGGAAACGCCACCCTTGATGGCGGCACACGTGCCCACGTTCATAAAAACGGGGGTTTCGATATCGCCGTGCACGGTGTGCAACACCCCGCGACGCGCGCGACCGTCGGTTCTTAACAGTTCAAAATTTTTTGACATTGTGTTTTCCTTTCGGTGTCAAGAATACAGCTTGACCCATATTTTTGCAATATCAGAGATATACGTTGGTTCAAGAGAGAAGCAACGCCGTATTGCGCAGCTTATCTTTTAAACTGTGTGTCGATCTGCGCGTGCGAGAGAACCATTGCCACAGGGCGACCGTGGGGACAAACGGTGATGTCGGGCAGGTCCATGAGCTTTTCGACCAGCCACTTTGTATATTCGGGGGGATACGAGCGCCCCGCCTTGATCGCCGCCTTGCAAGCACCCTGATAAAGCGCCTTTTCAAAGACGATATCGCGCGAGAGCTTCGCGTTTCCCTCGCCCCCGCCAAGGGTTGCGGCGAGCGCGAGCAGCAGCTCCCCTGCCTCCGCGGGCTTCAATCCCTCAGGGATCTCGGTGATCTCC
>JAZOCO010000026.1:0-20023 GCA_045596505.1 Eubacteriales bacterium | reverse complement strand
GTCACGAGAAAGCTGAGCAATATGATCTGCGTGGTTGAAAGCGTGAATTTCTTTTTCCTAACCATAAGATTTTCCTCAAAAAAGCATAAAGGACCAACGTCCTCTGCAGTCAGCTGGTTCCTTTTATCATTATTCTTTTTTTAATCATATCACATTATGCCGTTCCTGTCAACACTTTTCCTGCACGAAGTAATTACAAGCCTTTGACGTCAAACGTGTATAGCTGTGATTTGTTAAGGTCAACATCGTGCATATTTATTGCGCTGACCCCAAGATCATCGTAGGTCGTATAATAATAGATTCCCTTATCCGCATTGCAACAGCTGCTGTAGCGCGTATATTCAAAGCCTTGGGCAGACCGAACACACCCTTTTGGCATCGCAACAGAATTCAGAATGTGAAAGAGCTGATTCACGTTTGATCTTTCTTTTTGCTCCGATACCGAGTTCTCCTTTACAAAAAGAGCCTTGATGAACCGTGACGCACTTGAATAATCTCCCGGTAAGCCCAACGCTCCCATTCCTAAGCTATAGTTTTTCATAGGTATTCTTTCCTCGAATCGCGAGATTGCATGACCTGTGCTTAACCCCATGTAATTACTTGCGTTCGTATAGTGATATTCAAAGGGCGGATCGTTGGTCAGGACCTCAAAGGGATCGTCGTATATTTTCAGTCCGTCCTTCAAGGGCTCTGCTACGATGCTGCATTTTTTATCGCTGATCATCCAGTGCAGCGGCGACAGCGGAAGCTGCTCGCTAAAGTTGATATTGACCAAATTGATTTTTCCGAGAAGCGCTTTCACTTCATCAACACAGGCACACTGCGCCAAAACCCAAGGAGCAAACTCAAAAGGCGTAACGTTGTCCTTTCCCTGTGAAAAGCTACAGTAGACAGCGCTTTCGGGAAAGTTCAAGCCTGCCATAGAGAGCCCCTTCTCGTTCGTAGCCTCATAGTATAGCGGAAAATCATCGACAACAGCAGCCATACCGATCATCGCATAGTGTGACTTTATCGGATCCTCGCAACGCATATTTATTTCATAATTTCGCGGAGTGATCACCACACTTTCACCGTATCCGCGGTCAAGATCCAGATTTCTGCCAAAATAAGAATCTTTGCTTCTATAACAAATAGCCGTACACATAAATACCTCCGTGCTTATAGCCTCCTTTATTATTCCCCAAAGCAAATAAAACATTTATTTGCTGCATTGTTTCTGAAAAAGGGCTGACGGGAAATGATCCGTCAGCCCCTTGCTATTTGATTTATCACTTAAGATAATTAACCACCAAGATCACGACACTCGTAACGATCATTACAATACCGACCACACGGTTTAAGGTCTTTGCGTTAGCTTTGTTAGCTATTTTTGCAGCAATTCTAGCCCAAAGCAAAGTAAATACCACGCACAGCACAAGGCAAAGAATGTCGGGGAGACCTCCAATTACAAAATGGCTGATGCCCCCGGTCAGTGCCGTAAACGCCATAATGAACACGCTTGTACCAACAGCGAGATGCATGGGATAACCGAGGAAGGATGTCAGAACGAGCAACAGCATCATTCCGCCGCCCGCACCTGCAAAACCGCATATAAAGCCAACGAATATGCCGCCGACGATTGCCCGGATCAGTCTACTTTTTGGGGAGCTTTCTTGCAACTGCTCCCTCGTTTTGTTGACGGGCTTCAAGAGGAACCGCAGCCCGATGATGATCAACGCTACCTGCATCGTACCACTCATAGCTTGCTCGGGCAGAAAGCTTGCCACAAAGCTTCCGATCATCGTTACGATAAGAACGCTCACGAGCAACGGCAAGCTGCTTTTTACGTCTAAGTTTCCGCTTTTCTTATAGGTATATGCACTGACAAGGCTTGCCAAAACGTCGCTGATGAGTCCTATACCAACCGCATCGTAGGCAGGCACACCTAAAAAGGTAATGAGCATAGGGCCTATCACCGCGGCGGCACTCATACCTGCAAACCCCGTTCCAATACCTGCGCCTGCGCCTGCAATAAAGCACACAAGTATTTTGATTAAAATATCTTCCACAATATATCTCCGTAAAATTATTGTTCGCTGACGAGATATTATACCATATTTTTATGAACTTTTCAACCAATTTGGCTTTTTTGACTTCAGCGATGTAGGTTTTGAGTAGGCAAGAGGGAATAATCCGAACTCGGTTTTGAGGGGCAAATATCCGTAGCTGCATCGGGAAATTTCCTCGCAATATCCACATATTACTGCAAAAATTTCCCTCGCATCTGCAAATATTTGCTCTCTCAAAACTCGTCGGACCCTCAAGCCTTTGATTTTTGTGTGATTTTGGTGCTTGGCGCGCGCCGCCAAGTGTGAACTTTGCAAGCAAGATAAGTGCCGAAAGCGCCTAAAAGCAAGGCTTTAGGGCGGGTTCGGATTATTCCCTCTTGCCTAGCCGCAAGGGAATCGAACACATAAGGTTTTCGCCTGCAAATATTTGTCCATCCATCAGCCAAAAGCCTTGTAATATCCGCATATTGCTTCGGCTTTCTGCCTTGTCTTGACTAAATATTTGCGAGGTGAAAACTGTTCCACCCTGCGGTGAGAAAATTTTTGGTGGATTTTTGCGGGGCGGGGCGAAGGAAAGTGTAGACTTTTCGAGTCACGCCACGCATAAATTGGCACAAATTTACCGCCGCAGGGCTCATGTGTTCGATTCCCTTGCGGCTAGGCACAACCGACAAGTCCGAACCCGCCTGTGATGGCGAAATATCGTGACTTTCGGGATTGTCGTCCTTGCAAGGATGGCGCCTTGCTTCGCCCTCCGCACCCCAAATTCTTCGATATTTCTCACATCACAGGTCGGAGAATTTCGCGGGAACAAGTTTTTTGTTGGTGCAAGGCGAAAACGCAGTGAAACCAAGCGGTTTCACGAGTATTTTAACGAGGCAACAACCAAAACTCGTCCCGCCAAATCGGGTTCGGACTTGTCGGTTGTGCCTAGACGTCGAAATTCCGTGAAATTTTTATCAATCTCCACTTGACAAGCACAGTGAGATATATTAGAATATAACTTAGAGGTCGTTTTCGCACGCCGCGCGACGGCGCGCGACAGAAAGGAATATCTATGGCAAAGTTTCGTAAGATCGGTATTTTAACCTCGGGTGGCGACGCACCCGGCATGAACGCTGTGATCCGCGCCGTCGCGCGCAAGGCGCTTGACGAGGGCGTCGAGGTCGTGGGCGTGCTTGGTGGCTATTCGGGTCTGATCAAGGATACCGTCGTGCCGTTTACCCCGAGAACCGTTTCTAATATCATTTCGCGTGGCGGAACAATGCTGTATTCTGACCGTTGCCCCGAATTCAAGACTGAGGAGGGCATGCGGCGCGCCATTGAGACCTGCGAGCGCCACGGCATTGATGCCCTGGTTGCAATGGGCGGTGACGGCACCTTTCGCGGTGCCACAGACCTGACCAATCGCGGCATTCCCACCATTGGCATCCCCTGTACCATCGATAACGATATCACCGCTACGGATTATACCATCGGCTTTGATTCGGCAATGAACACCACAATGGAGATGATCGACTGCCTGCGTGACACCTGCGAATCTCACAAGCGTTGTAACGTGGTTGAGGTGATGGGGCGCGACTGCGGTCAGATCGCACTGCAGACCGCACTTGCATCGGGCGCGATCTCAGCGATCATTCCGGAGATCCCCTTTGACGAGGAGGAGCTGCTCCTTCGTATGAAAACACTTTCGCGCGCAGGAAAGCGCAGCTTCCTTGTGGTAGTCAGTGAGGGTGTGACAACTGCGGACGGACAAAAATACGGTGAGGTGCTTGCCAAGAAGATCGATGCGGCAACGGGCATTGAAACAAGATTTGCCCGCTTTGCACACGTGGTGCGCGGCGGAAGCCCCGCCCTGCGCGACCGCTTCACCGCAACGAGGATGGGCGTGCGCGCGGTAGAGCTGCTGCTTGAAGGCAAGAGCAACGTGGTTATTTGCGAGATCAAGGGCCAGATCGTGGCTGTTGATATCAATTACGCCCTCATTGCAGACCGCATGTACAAAAACAAGCTCCAGCAAGGCGACCTTGACGCCTTCGATGCAAATCAGATCGCGGATATGAAAGCACTTGCGGCACAGCGTAAGGCAGAGATTGAACAGATCTATGATATGGTAGCAAAAACCAGTAAATAAACGAGAACGACAGATTGCGAAAGGAATTAAAAAATGAGAAAGATAACAATCATCGGTGCCGGAAACGTAGGCGCAACCATTGCGTATACGCTGGCTCTTGAGGGCGTGGCAAACGAGATCGTCATTATCGATATCAAGGCTGAAAAGGCAGAGGGCGAAGCGATCGATATCGGACAAGGCGGGCTTTTCTTCCGCGAGGACGTAAAGATATCCTCCGGCGACTACGACGCTGCGGCAGATTCCGATATTGTGATCATCACCTCGGGTATGGCACGCAAGCCCGGTATGACGCGCCTTGACCTTGCACAGACCAACATCAACATTCTTTGCAGCATCGCGCCGCAGATCACCAAATACGCACCCAACGCTATTTATCTCATCGTCAGCAACCCCGTTGACGTGATGACCTACGTCTTCCACAAGATCACCAACATTCCCGAAAATCGCATCATCGGCTCGGGCAACAGCCTTGACACCGCGCGTCTGCGCTACTGGCTGGCAAACAACTTTAATATCAGCCAGCAAAACGTTCACGCATACGTTTTTGGTGAGCACGGGGATTCCTCCTTTGTGCCGTGGTCGCAAGCGGCTATCTGCACGGCTAAGGTAGAGGATTATTACAGGCAACTGAAGGGCGAGGAGATCGACAGGGCGGCGGTTGAGGAATACGTGCGCAAATCGGGCGCGGAGATCATCGCACGCAAGGGTGCGACCTTCTATGCAGTGGCTTCTGCTACCGTACATATCTGCAAGATCATTTTCAGTGGCGTAGACACCGCGCTTTCGGTATCTGCTATGATGCACGGCGAATACGGCGTGGATGACGTTTGCCTCTCCACCATCTCTATTGTAGGCGAGGGCGGCATCAGAGGTCAGATCCCCGCAAGACTCACGGAGGAGGAGATCGCGCGGCTTCAGCACAGCGCAAAGTGCCTCAAAGACGTGATCGGCCAGATAACATATCAATAAATGAAAGGGTGTTGGCTCCAATCGGAGCCGACACCCTTTTGTTAATCCTCTAAAAAATTCATAATATCCTCAAGCGTGGGGTGCAATATCTCGTCGTTTGCAAGCAAGATCTCGTGCTTGCTGCCCTCTACCACTTTAAAGATCGCCCTTGGCAGGCGGTGTGCAAGGCGGCGTTGCGCCTCGGGGCTTACAAGCCGCTCGCGGGCGGCAGCGAGGATCAAAACGGGGACTTCCACACGCTCAGGTGCGCCCGCACGAAGGATCCTTTTGCGCACGCCAAGCGCTGCAAGACTCCAAGCGTAGCTTGGGGCGCCGCCGCTAAGAAGCGGGGCGCTCCTGCGTAGCTCCCGCAAATAGGTAAACCTTGCACGGGACAGCGCGAGAGACCTTTCAAACGGCTCATTTTCATAGTCCTTTTTGGAAATGAAAACAGGCTTTTTTGCGCGCCCCGTGAGGGCGCAAAAGCCGCAAGCAACTAAACAGGCGGCGCGCGTGACGCCCCGATATTTCAGGTCTATCATGGGCGCGGAAAGCACGGCTTTTTTAAACACGTCCCCGTGCTTTTCGAGATACAGCATCGCCACAGCACCACCCATGGAATGTGCAAACAGATAAAGCGGTGCGGACAGTGTGTCTCCCCACGCGGCAAGCAGCACTTCAAGATCACTCACGTATTGATCAAACCGATAAACGTGCGAGACCCCTAATGCAGCGCTTCGATGTGAGCGTCCGTGTCCGCGCTGGTCAAGCGTTAAAACAGAACGCCCCTCACGTAGCAAATAATAGATAATTTCGCGGTATTTTTCCGCATTTTCCGAAAATCCGTGTAAAAGCACCACCGTGCCGCTTGGCGCATCTGCACGGTAATGCACAGTGTAAAGCGGCTTGCCATCCCCTGCCGCCACCGTGCGCACAGCCTCACGCGCCGCAAGGTACGGCAAAACGGTGCCTTCCATCTCCTTTAAAAATTCCTGTTCCCCGATAAATTTCCTCACGTTTTTCTCCCCATTATATATAAGCATAAATAGTGTAACACATTTTTGCCGGCACATAAGAAAAAAAGTTCAAATTTTACCAAACCTTTAAAAATACAGCAATTTTTGTCTTGCGCTTGACTTGAAATGACTTGTCATGGTGTTGTAAACTCTACTATAATGAAATTACAATATTAAAAAGGAGGTGCTTGCTATGGCATTGCCTGTTGCAGTACAATTGTATTCGGTTCGCGAGGAGGCGACAGCGGATCTTCGCGCAACACTCAAAAAGGTCAAGGATATGGGCTATGACGGGGTGGAGTTTGCCGGACTTTGCGGTCACAGCCCCGCAGACGTGAAGCAAATGTGCGAGGAAATTGGACTTGTGCCCATCTCCGCCCACGTGCCCTACCGTGATATGATCGCAGACCCCGTGGGCGTACTTTCGCAGTACGCGGCGGTCGGGTGCAAATACGTAGCCGTGCCGTTTCTGCTCAAGGAGGATCGCCCTGGAGAGCCCGGCTTTGCCGAGGTCATCAAAAACGTGAGAATGTTGGGTGCTGAGGCAAAAAAACTTGGTATGACGCTCCTTTACCACAATCACGACTTTGAGTTTTTAAAGATCGACGGCAAGTATGCGCTGGATATCCTTTATGATGAGATCCCCGCTGACCTGCTACAAACCGAGCTTGACCTTTGCTGGGTAAACGTTGGCGGCGAGGAGCCTGCCGCGTATCTACGAAAATATACGGGGCGTGCACCCGTGGTACACTACAAGGACTTTTTTGGCACAAAATCCGAGAACATGTACGAGCTCATCGGCATCGAACAAAAGAAATCTAAGCGTCCAAGCGACTTTGAGTACCGTCCCGTTGGCTCGGGTGTGCAGGACTTCCCCGCGATCTTAGAGGCAACAAAGGATGCGGGGTGCGAATGGATCGTGGTAGAGCAGGATAACCCTTCTATGGGTCTGACGCCCCTTGAATGCATTGAAAAGAGCAGAAATTACCTGAAATCCATCGGCGTTTAAGAAACTGCCGAGCAAATAATTTTTTAAGGAGGATATTGAAATGGCAATTGCACAAGACAAGGACCTTGACGAGTTTGTAGAAGGCGGTATGGAAGAGGCGGTAATCGACACCAGCCGTAAGCTTCGCGTGGCGATCATCGGTTGTGGCGGAATCGCAAAATCTCATATGAAATCCCTGCTGAAGCAGCCCGACGTTGAGATCGTGGCGGGTGCTGATATCGTACCCGGAAAGGCAAAGGCGTTTTTTGAGAGCTTTGGCGTTGAAAACGCAAAGACCGACTATGCCTCTCACAAGGAGCTGCTTGACGATGCGAGCCTTCATCTCGATGCCGTGACCATCTGCACCTATAATCGCCAGCACGCAGCTCCTGCGATCTACGCTCTTAAAAAGGGCTTGCACGTACTGCTGGAAAAGCCCTTCACCGTAACGCTTGACGAGGCAGTTGAGGTAATGAAGGCAGAAAAGGAAAGCGGCAAGATCCTCTCTATCGGCTTCCAGCCCCGCTTTGACGCCAATATGAAGATGATCAAAAAGATCGTGGAAAGTGGCGCGCTTGGCGACATTTATTACATTCAAACGGGTGGCGGTCGCCGCCGCGGTATTCCTGCACTCAAGCATACCACCTTTATCGAGGACACAACGGCGGGTGTAGGCGCCCTTGGCGATATCGGCTGCTACTCCCTTGACATGGTGCTCAATGCGATCGGTTACCCGAAGCCCCTCACCGTCAGCGGCTATACATCTGATTTCTTTGGAAAAGACCCCAACTATTCGGGCTACGTCGCGAAAGGTCACCCCGAATACGCAAAAAAATTCGGCGTGGATGATTTCGCGGCAGCGTTTATCCGTCTTGAGGGCGGCATCGTGCTTGATTTCCGCATCTCCTGGGCAATGAATATGGACACCGCGGGCGACACCCTGATCCTTGGTACGAAGGGCGGTCTGCGCATTCCCTCCACCGAATGCTGGAACGGCTCGGTGGGCGGCACAATGAAGCTTTACCACGAGGTTTGCGGCGAGCAGACCGAAACCGAGATCCCGATCATCATCACAAAAGAGGCAAAAGCGGGCATCAAGCTCTTCGATCTTAAGATCCGTTCCTTCTGTGATGCCATCAAGAACGGCGGCACAGCCCCCGTTCCCACCTCACAGATCCTTTATAATCAAGCGATCATCGACGGCATTGCAAGATCCGCGGAGCTTGGCCGTGAGGTCGAGATCGTGATCCCCGAGGTCTGATCTATCTAAAATAAGGAGTTGTCCTGAAGATCAAAAGCAGCCACCGTTTTTCTTGACACGCGTGCGCGCATGTGCTATAATAATGCCAATATCATCCATCCGGGAGGCTTGGTTATGGCAAAAATGAGATTGATGAGTCAGAATCTGTGGGCATATCAGAATAACAACGAGCATTGGGAAGCGCTGGGGCTTGATTGCTCTGCCGAGGTGCGCATGAAAGCAAACGTGCAGGTCTTTCAGGATCTGTTGCCCGACGTCATCGGCGGACAGGAGATCTGCAGAGATATGCAGCGATACTTAATGCTCGCCTGCCACGAGGCGGGGCTTGCCTACACCTTTATTTGGGGCAACGACACCCCCATTCTTTACCGTGCCGACAAATTTGAGTTACTGGATGCCGATTTCCTCCTTTATCCCGAGCATATCGAGGGTATTGAGGGGACGGTAAACAATAACAAAACAAAATCCCTTTGCGTCGCCGTTTTTCGTGACAAAGCGGATGGCAAAATCTTTGTTTTTGCCACCACACATCTTTGGTTCAAACCGGAATCCAAGCAGCCCGGATCGATTGCAGCACGCCTTTGGCAAATGCAAAAGGCAGTCGCTCTTATTGACAAGTATCAAAAAAAGTACAACGGATGCCCCGCGATTTTGGTGGGTGATATGAACTCCCGCTACGCCTCCCCAGCCATTCAGTATGCGCTAAATGAGGGCGGATACAGCCACGCCCACGATGTTGCCACCGACTTTCGCCACGAGGGCAGAGGCTATAATGGCTGCCGCCCCAAAGGACCCGGCACGTGGCAGGATGCTCCCTTTGAGACCGCGATCGACCATATTTTGGTAAAGGATATCCCCGACGGAGCGATCAGCCGCTTTGACCGCTACTGCCCCGATTACTACCTTACCATTTCCGATCACGCACCCGCTTATATTGACATTGAGATTTAAGCAAAAAGATACGCCACAGTGCGCCCCAAAAGGGATGCACTGTGGCGTTTTTTGCTCTTTGGTATTGCGCGGCTTGGTGTGTATACACCGCCCCTTCTCGGGTCATCCTGAGTGCCATCCCCCGCGGGTCATCCTGAGTGCCACCCTCTTGGGTCATCCCGAGCACTTTTTATGAATCATCCTGAGCGAGGGGAAAAAGACGGGTGTAAAAGAATCGCTGAAAACACACACTCTTGGGTCATCCTGAGCGAGGCAACAGAGCCGAGTCGAAGGATCTCGACCGAGGCAAGTAGCCGAGGGCGCGGTGTGTTTGCACAAGTCCTTTCTTTGGCAAAATGTTACATTAAGGCTGTAAAGGGTTTAGTGCGAACATACCGCCGAAAACGCCTCTTGCGTTTTCGGAGATTCTTCGGATTTTTTATTAAAATCCTCAGAATGACCCTAAATATGTGTTGAAGCCCTCGAAATGACCCTTAAAAGCCGCCGAGGATCGCCGAAAGCAAAGAGCCCTGCGTGCTTCAACGCAGGGCTCTTTCTTATATTTTGCGATACAGCGTGGCGCGCTTTTCCTTGCCGCATTTCTCTATCACGCCAAGCGCCTCGAAAACGGCAAGCGCGTCGTAAAGATCATAGCCTCGCAAATGTGTGCATTTTCCAAAGTCTCTTGCCGTAAACGCACCGTCAAGGCGCGGATCGTCGGGAAAGGTCGCGGCATAATCCTCACGCCTTGCTAAATAGCAGGTGTCCAGCAAACTAAGCGGCAAAAGCTCATAGCGGTGTGAGCCGCGCTTGCCGCCCCTTCCCCACCCGTCAAGAAAACGGAATTCCTCCACCTCAATTTGCGGAAAGCACACCGTAAAGCGCGGCGAGCCGAGATAGGCAATAAAGGGCTTTAGCTGTGCAATGCCGTGCAAAAGGCTCCGGTGATGCGGCGATCTTTTGCGCGCCGTCACCTCGCCGCTTGCCTTGTCAAGCCAGCTGATGTACTTGTTTGCAAAAAGGGGGTGCAGAACGGTTACGGGATACGCCGTTTCCTCCATATAAAAGGCAAGCTTTTGACGCAGCGGATAGAGCTTGCCCGTTTGTATTTCAAAAATGCGCCCCTCTTTTGTTTGCACGTCCGCCACAAATTTACGCGGCTTTTTCCCCTCGCCAGTCACCTTTACCTCGTGACAGGTAACGTCCTCCTCCACCCAGCGCTTCAGCACTGCGTGCAGCCGTTTTTCCGCGAGAAGCCCGATCCCGTCGCGCGGGCGCTCGCGCGACAGCTCCTCACCGCAAAGGCGCATAAATCTAATCTTTCCTGCCTCCATTAGATCGCGATCCCCGCAAACTGATTTTGGTAGAGCTTGGCATATTCTCCGTTAAGAGCCAATAATTCCTCGTGGCTGCCCGACTCAAAGATCACGCCGTTCTTTACCACCACGATCTTATCCGCATCGCGAATGGTCGACAAACGGTGCGCGATAATGAGGGAAGTGCGGTTCTTCATCAGCGCCACCATTGCCTGCTGAATGTGCATTTCCGTGCGCGTATCAACAGAGGAGGTCGCCTCGTCAAGAATGAGGATCTTAGGGTCGGCTAACACCGCACGCGCGATCGCCAGCAGCTGCCGCTGCCCCTCGGAAAGGTTGCTCCCCCCCTCGTCAAGCACGGTATCGTAGCCATTGGGCAGGCGCGAGATAAAGCGATCTGCCCTTGCGTGCCGTGCCGCAGCGATCATTTCAGCCTCCGTGGCGTCGGGGCGTCCGTACAGTATATTGGCACGAATGGTATCGTGGAAAAGCACCGTATCTTGTAGTACGATGGAAATGGCGCGGCGCAAGGTCCTTTTGGGCAGGTCGCGAATATCCACCCCGTCAATGGTGATCCTGCCGTCAACCACCTCGTAAAAGCGAGTGAGGAGATTGACCACCGTGGTCTTGCCGGAGCCCGTTGCACCCACAATGGCGATCTTTTGTCCCGCCCGAACGGTGAGGTCAAGACCGCGCAGCACGCTCTCCCCCTCTTGATAGTGGAAGAACACCTTTTCAAACACGATATCCCCCTCCATCTCGTCTACTGAGATGGGAAGTGTGCCCTCGTCGATCTCGTCCGCCTCGTCCATCACCTCAAAAATGCGCTCCGCACCCGCCAAGGCGGTGAGGATCGCCGAATACTGATTGGCGATCTGGTTGATGGGTCTTGTAAACTTTTTCGAGTATGAGAGCATTGACTGGATATTACCGATGCTGATGTGCCCCACTCCACCAAATAGGATCAGCGCGCCACCCGTAGCGGCGATCATCACGTACTGCAAATTGCCGATAAAATTCATCACAGGTCCCATAATAGAGCCCCACACGCGCGCACTTACCGCGCAGTCGCGCAGCTCCTCGCTGACACCCGAAAAATGTGCCACGGCATCGCCCTCCTTGCCGTAAGCAACAACTGTTTGATAGGAGGTGACCATTTCCTCCACCGTACCGTTGAGGGCACCCAGCAACCGCTGCTGACGCACAAAATAGCGCCGCATAAATTTGCCAAGCCTTGTGGACACGAAAACGGATAAGGGGATGGTTACCATCGCAACCACGGTCATTATGGGGCTCAGCACCAGCATCATCGCAAACGCACCCACAAGCGTGAGAACCGCCGAAAAAAGCGAGGTAATGGACTGGGAAACGGCATTTGATACGTTCTCCACGTCGTTTGTCATGCGTGACATGATATCGCCGTGCTTGTGAGAGTCGATATACGAGATGGGCAGATGCGAGATCTTGCGAAACAGATCGCTTCGCATAGCATAGACCGTGCGCTGAGAAAGCTTTGCCGCAAGCAGCCCCTGAAAATAGTGCAAGAGACTGCAAATAAGGAAAATAACACCCATTGCAATGAGATAGGTGTTAAGCCCCGCGGTCGCGCCGTCGCGCCCCACGTAATCGCTCCTCCAAAAATGCACGGTAAAGGTGGTTTTTATAGTTATATCCTCCCAAACGGAGTCGTTTTTGTCGTAGCTGTAGAGCACCTCACCCGTTTCGGCATTGCGGTAAACAGGCTCGATGGCATCAATGGCGTTGCCCTGCAAAAGCGGTCCTAACAGCTCCGCGCCCGTCACCGCCAGCATAATGACAAGGAGCGCGATCAATATGTACCGACTGCCGCCGATATACCTAAGGAGCCTCGCCACCGTCTTTTTCATATTTTTGGGCTTTTGCACACTCATACGGCTGTTTGGGTTGCCGCGCCCACCGGGACGCAGATCAAAGCGCGGTGCGGTGGGAGTCCTTTCAGGTCCTTTATTCATCAAAGGCACCTCCCTTCCCCATTTGCGAGGCACAAATATCGCGGTATGCCTCACTGATCTTCAGCAGCTCCTCGTGCGGCGCGCAGTGGCGGATGGTGCCATCCTCGATCACCGCAATGCGGTCCGCATCCCGCACGCTTGCCACGCGCTGCGCGATCATAATAACGGTGGCGTCCCGCATTTTTTCCTTCAGCGCCGCGCGCAGCTTTGCTTCCGTTGAAAGGTCAAGTGCTGAGGTCGCATCGTCAAGAATCAGGATCTTTGGTTCTCGTGCAAGCGCACGCGCGATCGACAGGCGTTGCTTTTGCCCGCCTGAGAGCGAAGCGCCCTTTTGCGCCACCGCGCTGTCATATCCATCCGCAAAGCCTAAAATAAACTCATCTGCCTGTGCTGCGACAGCAGCCTCCTTGATCGACGCATCGTCAGCATCAGGGCGCCCCCAACGCACGTTTTCCTTGATACTGCCCGAAAAAAGCTCGCTCTTTTGTAGCACAAAGGCAATTTTTTCGCGCAGATCCTTTAATTTGTAATCGCCGACCGGCACGCCGTCAACCAAAACCTCGCCCGCCGTGGCATCATAAAAGCGCGGGATCAGCTGCACAAGAGAGCTTTTCCCCGATCCCGTTGCACCCACGATCGCCAGCGTTTCCCCACGGCGGATATCAAGATCCACGTGCTGTAAAACAGGCGCACCGACAGTGCCGGGGTAAGAAAACGATACGTCCCTAAAGGAAACGGCAATATCGCCCACACCCGACGCATCGCCTGCGCCGTCAGCGATCACGGGGTCGGTGAAAAGCACCTCGCTAACACGCGAAGCAGAGGCAAGTGCACGCGAAACCGACTGAAACATCATCGTGATCATCATAATGGACATGATTACCTGTGTAATGTAGGACACAGCCGCCATAATATTACCGGTGCTCATGCTTCCCATGCCCTTGGCAATGCTGTTGCCGCCCATATAAATAACGGCGATCACAGCAAAATTTTGGATAAGGATCAAAATGGGGTTCATAATTGCCATCAGACGCAGCACCCGATAATTGATGCTGTGCAGCGCCCCGTTTGCCTCGGCAAAGCGCTTCTCCTCGTATGCCTCCTGCACCGATGCCTTGACAATGCGTGCGCCGCTCACGTTCTCCTGCACCACGCAGTTCACGCGATCCAGCCTTTTTTGCACCGTGCCAAAAAGCGGCACAGCACGCGTCAAAACGAAAATGAGGGTGATAAGCAGCACGGGCAGGGATATGAGAAGCACCACGCCAAACCGGACGTTTAGCGTGAGTAAAAAGATCGTGCCGCCAAGGAAAAACATGGGCGCACGCACGAACATACGCAAAATAGTTTCCACGAATTCCACGATCATCGCAATATCGTTGGTCATACGCGTGACGAGCGAGCCTGTGGTAAAGCGATCGGTCTGCTCAATGGAAAGCGACATCACGCGTCTATACGCATCACGCCGCAGGTCGTGCCCAAAGCCCTGCGAGGCACGCGCCGCCGTATAAGCACAAAACGTGCCGAAAAAACCGCCGATCAGCGTGATCAGCAGCATCAAAGCACCGAAGATCAGGATGATGCTAAGGTTACTGTACCCACCGTTTTTATAAAAAATACGCAAAATGGCGCTTGCCACCGCGCTCCCCGCCACGTCCTCACCGATGATGCCGTAATTGACGATAAACGACATCAGGTACGGCAGGCAAAGATCCGCTAAGACCTCACCCATCATCAAAAGGGGCGAGAGCACGGCAAACAGGCGGTAAGGCTTTAAATATTTAAAAAGACGCCTCATCTCTCCTGCCCTTCCTTCAAGTTATTATACATACGTGTAAGAAGCGACACCAGCATCGCCTCCTCCTCGGCGGTAAAATCCTTGGTGGCGCGGCGGTCACTTTCAAGGATGCGGGTGAGATGCTCACGGTCAAAGCGTTTGCCCTTTTCTGTCAGCGACACCAACATCACACGGCGATCGTTCTTGTCGGGCTTGCGCTTTACATATCCCTCTTTTTCCATTTTCCGCAGCAAAATGCTCACGGTTGGTGTTGAAAAATGGGTTTTTTCGGCAAGCGTTAGCTGGCTCGCGCTACCAAGCACGGCAAGATGTGCCACCAAGATCCTTGCCGCGTGACTGCTCATCGCGTCGTCACCCGCCTCACCGCTACGCACACGGTAGCGAAGTAGCCTGGAAATATCCATCAAAAGGCGCGGCGCCTGCGGCAGATCCCTCAGCTCCTCACGCTCAGGCAACGGGGACGGCACCTCCAAAAACGGTTGCTTTTTCATATGCCCTCCAAAATAATTTATTAGCAAACTAATTATACCATAAAATTGGTATTTGTCAAGAAAAAATTTGGCAGGAGCAAGAACCGTAAGCAGCGCAAGGAAAGCTATCACAAGCAAACGGCAAAAACCGCAAAACGCAAAAAAAGCTGGCAGGTGGGGCTGTTATTGTTATTGATGAAAAGCGCGCTTCGCGTGCATAGTAATAGCGAGCAAATTTTTTGGGGGTCTATAAAAAATGAAAACAAAAGGAATAAAAAGCGGCACGCGCGTTTGGCTTTGCCTTGTTTTGTGTGCGCTGTTGCTCTGCTCCCTTGCCCTGCCCATCTCGGCAGCCACAGGGGCGCGACAAAAATTATACGTGGGCGGCACACCGTTTGGCGTGCGCTATTTTACAGAGGGCATTATGGTAGTCGGCTACTGCGATGTGACGTGTAAGGGAAAAGCGGAAAACCCCGCCAAAACGGCAGGCGTGCGCCCCGGGGACTGTATCATGAGGATCGGCGAAAAAACACCCGATACCGTGGGTGATCTTGTCAATGCAATTGACGAAAGCAGAGGAAAAACACTCACCCTCACGTTAAAGCGAGAGAACAAAGAGCTGACCGTTTCCCTCTCGCCCCTCGCGTGTGACAGCGACGGGCGCTATCGCACGGGGCTTTGGGTCAGGGACACGGGCGCGGGGATCGGCACCATCACCTATATAAAGGATAACGGTAAGGATTTTGCGGGCCTCGGACACGGCATTTGCGATGGGGCAAGCGGCTGTCTTGTGCCCATCGCACGCGGCAGCGTGATGGGTGTCACGATCGGCGGTATCACACGGGGTGCGATCGGCGCACCGGGTGAGCTGAAGGGGCATTTTTCCGCAGGGAAAACGGGTGTGCTGACCACCAATACCACCTGCGGTGTGTACGGCGTGCTGACCGAGCGCCCACAAGAAACCGCCGGGCTTTTGCCCATTGGATATCGCAACGAGCTAAAGGAGGGCGCTGCCACATGCTGGTGTACGCTCGATGATAATGAGCCGCACGAATATACCGTTAAGATCTCAGATATCCACCGTGCGGCAAGGGATAACAAGTGCTTCACCGTCACGGTAACGGATCAGGCGCTGCTTGAAAAAACAGGGGGCATCGTGCAGGGAATGGGAGTGTGTTATAATAGGGACAACACAGTAAAACTCGAATAAAACGAGGTGTTACGGTGTATTTGCTCGATTTTCATTGACCAGCTAATCGAAAGCAAATGTGTCCTGGTACCGACACACAAAATTCGGCTTCTCCATTTCGCATCTTGCGCAGGATCGCGTTACTTGAGAGGCAAATCAACTGGAGGGATGTGATAACTAATTTTAACACAACTTTGTGACTTCAGTGTTAATGAAATACCCCCGTTCTCGAACTTGAAGGCAGTTCGAAAACGGGGGTTTTCTTTTTAGATTACAGTGGTTGTTTTTGAGCCATCCGTCATATCCCTGAAATTCCAAACGATATTTATGGAGCCGTCCGGATAAACAATTATTTTTTTGAAGAGTTCTCTCATTAACGGCTCTGTAAGTTCGGTGATCTCAAGATACTTATCGATCAAGGCTTGACTCTCTACCACCTCGTCTTTGTCATCAACATTAGAATTGAGCACGGCAAGGTTTGCTTCTAAGAGCTCAAGCTGCTTGAGTGCAGTCTGTTCCTGCTCTGCAAGCTCTACTTTCTTTGCGGAGTATTCTTCTTTGGTTATTACTCCCTCAACATACTCCTCGTAGAGTCGCATCTTAGAAGCTTTAGCATTTTCCGCAAGTCTACGCTGTAGACGAATATCGGCCATCAGCATCTCAATTTCACTTCTGACAGTTTTTGCTGTAGCTTTGATATGCTTGATGCGAGTATCCATCATCATACACTGCTGACGGACTGCCTTGAGCAGTATCTCCTGCATCTTACGGTCATCGCATCGAATCTGCTTACATTCTTTATCCGGAGCATAACGCGCCGTAGCACACAGGAACGTTTTGTTTGTTGGTTTACCTTTTTGTAGACGATTGCCGCAACAACTGCATACAAGGTAAGTGGCCAACGGACTTCTTACGCCACTGGACGGAGATTTCTTTGTACTCTTAATCACAAGCTGTGCTTTTTCGTACATTTCTCGAGTGATAATTGCCTCATGGGTATTGGGTATGATAATCCTTTCTTCCTCGGGAATATACTTCACATTATCACTGCCGATACGTACAACGTGTGACTTGAACGGAACAGTATCTCCGGTATAGATACGGTTTGTCAGAATGTTTCTAACGGACTCGAAGCTCCATATTGGATAAACCTTTACCTTCTTGCTTCGTACTGCAGAAAGGTGCATAGAAGGTGTCGGAATCTTCTCCTCATTAAAGGTTCTCGCAATTTCCGTAATGGTCTTACCATTACAAGCCATACTGAATAGTCTAAATACTGTTGGGGCAGCAATTGGATCTACCTCGATAGTGTTCTTCTTTGCGCCTTTTTTATATCCGTATGGGGCTGTACCATATACGAATTCGCCTCTCATCTTTTTGAGATCGACCGCACTCTTGATCTTTTTCGAAATATCGCGGCTATACATCTGATTAACAAGGTTTTTGATCGCAATATGAAGCGCAGCACTCGAATCAGTATACGAAGCGCTGTCATATCCATCGTTAATAGATATGAAACGAACTCCATGTGCGGGAAAAACAAACTCCATATAGTATCCAGCCTCGAGGAAGTTTCTTGCAAAACGAGAAAGATCCCTAACAACAATAACTTCCACCATATCCAACTCCACAAGTCTGAGGAGCCGTTTTATTCCCGGTCTATCAAAGTGTGTACCGGAGTAACCGTCATCAACAATTTCTTCAAAGCCATCCATTAAGTCTGGGTACTCTGCACGAAACTGACGACAACATTTTCTTTGGGACTCAATGCTCTGGCTCTCGTTTGAGTTGCCACTTGCCACATCTCCGTCTTCCAAAGATAGTCTTAAATAATCAAATCGCCTTTTTAGACCTGCCATTAGATCTTCCTCCTGTCTTCAAATAGTCTGAGAGGAACGCAAAATCTTTATAAGGATCCTTAAAGTTCAAGACAATATGAAAAGTATTATCCGGAAACACTATGATTTTTTCAATGAGCAGATCGACGATTGCTTTGTCAAGCTTTGGAACCATACTATAAGCTTTCAGGGATTCAACCCATAATTCAGCTCTGTCAACAGATTCCTGCTGTGACTTAAAGCGCTTTTCGATTTCTTGTTCCTCAATCAAAACGAGATCGTATTCGTCAGCATATTTTCTTTTAGCATATTCATACTCCTCGTGGTTGATAATGCCCTCGGTTAGATCCTCGATTAACCTTTCGATTTTAACCTCGAGCTGTTTGCGACGCAATCTTACTGCCTGCAATTGATCTGCAATCGGATTTCCACGCTTCGATTTTTTGTAAGCGGTAAGTGCCGTTTGTATTCTCGCGGCTACCTTAATCTGACCGTTAATAATGTTCTTTACCGTCATAACAAGAACGTCTTCTCTCGTGTAGTGATTAAAGCATCTTGTTCTACCAGAGTAAAGGAACTCATTGCATTGGTACCTTATCTCAGAGGGCTTATTGTCACTGATTCTGTGATTAAAACGGATAGAGATCATTCTTGATCCGCAATCTCCGCAGAATAGCTTATCGCGAAAAATTTCACGATACCCCATGACAGGAGCTCTTCTGAAATAATGGGACTGTTTTTCAAGCTCAGCTTCGTTAACAATCTGAACTCTGTCATACAGTTCCTGAGAAATGATTGCAGAATGGCTATTCTCAACAATCTGCCATTCTGATCTATCTCGCTTCGTTTTCTTAGCACCCAGCTTATCTCTCTTGATTTTTCCGTGAATTCTTTGGCCAAGGTACGTAGGCTCTGATACGAATTTTCTGATCGTTGAGCGCGACCACTGGCAAGTAGCATATCTCGGATGGAGTGTTACTCCTCGCAAATATCGAAGTCTTCCCGGGGATGGAACACCTTCTTTGTTAAGAGTATCTGCAATCTGGTTGAAAGAGATGCCATCGGCTCTCATTTCAAATATCCGAACGACAATAGGAGCCGCTTCTGCATCAATATCAAGTGTATTCATTTCAGGATTACGAATGTATCCGTACAGAATGCTGCTTGCTGATGGTAAAAACTCTCCGGCATTCATTTTTGAAGCAATGCTCGAACGTATCTTTTTGGCAATATCCTTAACGTAGGAATCGTTTACGATCATCTTGAAAGGTAGTAAGAGACCTTCCACATCCGATTTAGGATTAAGACTGTCATAATCGTCATTTACGGAAATAAATCGAACTCCCATACTTGGAAAGAGTCTTTGCAGGAATTCACTTGTCATTATATAGTGTCTTCCAAAGCGGGATACATCCTTGACGATAATACAGTTAATCTCACCATTCATCACCGCATCGTAAAGTGCGTTGAAATCGGGACGATCATAATTCATTCCGGTATAACCGTTGTCGCTGAATACTCTGACAAGCTCAACGTCTTCAAGCTTATTGAAGTAAGCCTGACAGATTTTGCGTTGATTGCCCAAAGAGTTTTGTTCTACGTTTTCGCCATCTTCATCTGACAAACGCAAATAAAATGCCGTTTTCCAAACCACTGTTTCAATGGCTTCAATAGTGCTTACATCTACAAACCTACTTTTTCGTGCCATTAGCTCACCTCCTTTTTGCTTTCGGAGATAAGCTCTTCGACATAGGCAATTTCGTCTCTGTAATTGAAGACTATTTCTACGACGTTGCCTTCGTGTACAATAACTTTGTCAATCAAAGACACAACCATTTCACGAGTGAGCGTTTGGACGTTCTGGAACTTTGCATATTGCTCCACCCAAGAGCTATCCAAATTCGCCTCAGACTCAAGCTCAATGGCCTTATCCTGAAGTACCTTGATTGCTTCAAGGCACTCTTCTTCCTGCGCCCTGTATTTGTCACGCATCTGAATATATTCATCGCGTTCGATGAGCTGATCTTTGAGTGCCTCCAGAAGTCTGTTTTTGAACTCCTTGTATTTTTCCAAGTCGGATCGTAGCCATGTCGTTC
>JAZOCO010000025.1:0-9388 GCA_045596505.1 Eubacteriales bacterium | reverse complement strand
GGGAGGTGTAAAACATGGAAAAGATCATCAATTCTTACGAAACTCTGTTCATCGTTGATGTCACCAATGGCGAAGAGGCTACCAAGGCTACCGTAGCAAAGTTTACGGACATTATTGCCAAGAATGCCGAGATCGTTGAAGTGGCTGATTGGGGCAAGCGCCGTCTTGCATACCCCATCAACGATATGCCCGAGGGCTACTATACGGTAGTCACCTTCAAGGCAGAGCCCGCGTTCCCCGCAGAGCTTGAGCGTCTTTACAACATTGACGAAAGCGTTATGCGCTCTATCGTTGTAAAGCTTGAGTACGAAGCAGTTGCAAAGCCCGTGGTTGCCGAAGAAGCACCCGCTGCAGCCGCCGAGGAAGCAACCGAAGAAGTTGCAGAATAATTAAAAATCAGGAATTAGGAGGCGTATACTATGTCCAGTTTGAATCTCAACAAGGTCGTTCTTTGCGGCAGACTTACCGCCGACCCTGAGCTTAAACAAACAGCAAGCGGCATTGCCGTTGTTACCTTTACACTGGCAGTAAACCGCAGATTCCAAGCAAGATCCGCTGACGCACAGCAACAGCAGCAGGCTGACTTCATCACCCTGGTTGCTTGGCGCCAGACCGCAGAATTCATTTCCAAGTTTTTCAAAAAAGGCTCCGCGCTTTGCGTGACCGGCTCGATCCAGACAAGATCCTGGCAGGATAATCAGGGGCAGCGCCGTTACGCAACCGAGGTTGTGGTTGACGAGGCTATGTTCGTTGACAGCCGCAATGAGGGTGGCGCCGCAAGCGGCAGCTACACGCCCGACGCGTACGGTGCCGCACCGTCCTTCTCCACTCCCGCGGCGGCAGCGCCCAATTTTGAGGAGCTGAAGGCGGACGACGATCTACCCTTCTGACAGATCACACAAATTTATAGGAGGATTACCAAGTCATGGATAAAATCGAAACCGCGGCACGCCCTGCGCGCCCCATGAACCGCAAGAGAAAAAAGGTTTGCATTTTCTGTGCGGATAAAGTTGCATTTATCGACTACAAGGACGCTGCTAAGCTGCGCAAGTTCATCAGCGAGCGTGGCAAGATCCTGCCCCGCCGCATTTCCGGCACCTGCGCTAAGCACCAGCGCGAGCTGAACACCGCTATCAAGCGCTCCCGTCAGGTTGCTCTTCTGCCCTACGTGACCGATTGATCGGCGAAGCTGTTATAAGACAACTGCTATGCTCTTATAACACTACAAAAGGCAAATAAAATAGGATGTCTTAATGCATATGCATTAAGACAGCCTATTTTACGTTTTATCCTTTGCTTCCGTCAATATTGATTTTTTGTAGGTATTAGGGGAAACACCAAAAACTTGCTTAAACTTTCTTGAAAAATAAATGTAGTCATCAAATCCGCAGTTGAAAGAAACATCAATTAAAAGCATCGAATTTTGGTATATATTTATTAAAGCTTTTGCGTGTTTCACGCGCAGTTCAGTCAAATACTCAATGGGTGTTTTGCCAACGATTTTTTTAAAGTGAGCCCTAATATAATCTTCAGCATATCCACTTTGTTTTAGAAGCTCAGTCACGTTAAGATCACTATCGTGAAACTTTGAGGCCATTTGTCTTTTTATTTTTTTGACCGTTTTTTCTATTGGGCTGGTGATCTTAACGTTCTTTAACACGAAATGAATAAACGCCAGGCACAGCGAGTCAAAGTATTCTTGACTTTCATAACGGTTTGCAAAAATCATTTGCAACAAAGAAGATCCTTCGCCACGTTCGTTATCCTTGAAAATGATCGGAGCTTGCTATAAGCGCCAATATAAGAAATGCAGTGCATAAGCTTCTCCTGTTGTAAGATCGTGTGCAGAATCTATCTTTTGTGCAACTTGTTTTGCTGTTTTGGCTAACTTCCTTTTGGTTGATCGGTGGTATAATGAGATGGAAACATCTAAAAAAAGGGGGAGAAAAATGCAAGCAGCAAAAACTCTCACGCCTCGCCACAAAAAGGAAGTGGATATGCTTTCAGGCTCTATCATGAAGGGTATTATGAGCATTGCAATACCGATTATGCTAATGAACGTGCTGCAATCACTTTTTGGCATAATCGATATGACGATTTTGAAGATGTACGACACAGACGGTGGTTATTCGGTTGGTGCGGTGGGTGCGAGCAGTACGCTCATTAGCTTTATTACAGGGCTTGCTATCGGCGTTGCAGCAGGAGCAAACGTTGTTATCGCAAGGTACATAGGAAAGGGCGATAAGGAAGGGGTTGAGAGATCAGTTGGAACGGCACTTGTGTTTTCGGTTATAAGTGGCGTTGCTTTGCTTATCATCGGCGTTGGCTTTGCAGAGTTCTTTTTAGGATTTGTAAACTGTCCTACAAGATTTTTTGATAAAGCGGTGTTATATTTTAGATTGTACTTTTCGGGTATGCCCTTCTTCACGTTTTATAACTTTGCCGCAGCAGTTTTAAGATCATCAGGGGACTCAAGAAGACCGATGATCTATTTAACGATCGGCGGTGTTGCAAAAGTAGCTTTAACCTTTCTTTTGGTGGGTGTGTTTAAAATGGAGATCGTAGGGGTTTCCATTGCGACCATTTCAACGTGGATCATTACCTCGGTATTGATCGCTATTGCTCTGATTCGTGACGGCGGTGTCGTTACCGTGAATTTCAAAAAATTAAAAATATATGGCGAGCAGTTAAAAGAAATGTTAAGAATCGGTATCCCAACAGGATTACAGCAAGCGCTTTATTCCCTTGCCAATCTTGTAATTGCCGGTGCAGTTAACACATACGGCTCGGATGAGATCACAAGAGCAAATGCATCAACGGGCGTCTCGATCGCAAATAATTTTGACGGTATATTATATCAAATAGCAACTGCCCCTGCACTTGCGGTCATGCCTTACGTAAGCCAAAACGTAGGCGCAAAAAACATAAAGCGCGCAAGGGAAGCCATTTGGAAGGGCATATTCATAACCTTGATATTCGGCGGTTTCTTCGGCGCACTTTCCGCAACGTTTTCTGCCCAGCTTTCTTCTATTATGACTTCTAATCCAGAGGTTATAAAGTTCTCTCAACAAAAAATGGTATTGGTATCAAGCACTTACTTTATTTGTGGAATAAACGAAATACTTGGGGCAGGGCTTAAAGGGATGGGAAAGCCTATGATCCCTATGATATCCACTATGATATTTATGTGTGGAATAAGATTTCCTTGGGTCTGGTTCGTTTATCCGCTATTCCCCAATTTAACCTTTCTTTACACCATTTGGCCAATAGGTTGGGTTCTTTCGATCATAACGGTATCCTGCTTCTTGATTCCGACATCAAGTGGACTTCAGAAAAAAATTGATAAAGAAATACAAGCAGCTCTGATATGCACCTCCAAAAGTGTCTAACTTTTGGAGGTGCATATCACCTTATGCGGGGCTTTCTTATTCTGCGCGTCTTTTCCGTAAATAAATAGCAAGCTCGGCACTCGGCACGGCAACAACGGCGGCGATCAAAAGCCAGACTACAAGATTGCCAATACGCATATAGAGCGTCACATTGTCACGTAGGTAGGCGGTGTGCAGCGCCATTCCCTCCCTCATTGGAGGCTGATCGCTGTGCGAGCTGCCATCAGGCGCGATCACGGATGAAATACCCGTGTCTGCGGCACGCACGATCCATCTGCCGCTCTCTATCGCGCGCAGGCGCGCCTGCGCGTGGTGCATATAAATACCCCGCGAATCGGTAAACCAGGAGTCGTTGGTGGGCAAAACCAAAAGCACCGCCCCGTCGCAAACGCTGTCTTGCGTCAGCTCCTCATAAATAGAATCAAAGCAAAGGAGCGCGCCGATCTTACCGTGTTCGGTATCAAAAAGTGCACTTCCCGTGCCGGGGGAAAGATCCTCGGCAAGCATACCGATATCCGCAAGCATCGGCAGGACAAATTCAACAAACGGGCGCCACGGCACGTATTCACCAAAGGGGACAAGATGGCGCTTGGCATACACGGTATCATCAATACTGCCATCGGGATATACGGCAAAAACGGCATTATACTCGTTGCCCTCGTGATCGGAATGAAACGCACCGCAAAGAATAGTCACACCGTAGGTCTTGGCAAGGCGGCTTACGTACTTACCAAGGTCGGTGCGCTCGCTTAGCGACGAGGGAATAAAGGTTTCGGGAAACACCACGATCTCAGCACCCACCGCTGCTGCCTCGGCGGTATATTTTTCGTATACCTCGTAGCTCTTGATGCGACTGTTTGACGTCCATTTAAGATCGGAGCCGACGTTGCCCTGCACGGCTGCCACCACAACGGGCGTGCCCTTTTCGGGGGCGGCTGTAAAATACCCCACAGCCCCAAGGGAAAGATTACAAAGAAATGCACCCGCCGCCACTGCGGCACACACGCGAACGCGTGAGAAGCTCTTGCGATGCAAGCACGCAAAGGCAAGATATCCGTTTACCAAAACAATGGCAAACGTGATGAAATACGAGCCAAAAAAAGCAGCGGCGCCCGCGAGCGCTCCGTATTCGATCTGCCCAAGTGAAAGGCGTGCCCACGGCACACCCATCCAGGTCAGCGTCTGACTCCACTCAGCGATCACATACTGTGCGGCAAAAAGCGCGGGCACAAGGATCGACAGGCGCGTCATCACGCGCGTGCGGCAAAGCGCGCCGAAAAGGGGAAACACCAGCGAAGCAAATACCGTTTGCAGCAGTGAAAGCCCCACCCAGCAGATCGCCACAAGCCCCACTGCCTCACCCTTCGTCACGCCCAGGAACTCCATGGGATATAGATTTAAAAACCAGTGCAGTGCGGTCATATAAAAGGCAAAATAATAAAGAAATCCAAAGAGGTAAAGCCGCCGATAACGCACGGTTTTATCCGCCGCTATGGAAAACAAAAAAAGCAGCGCCGGCAGCATAGAAAACCATTCCAAAAAGCCGATTTTGGGAAACGCGAGGCAAAGACCCGTTAAAGCTCCACCGGCGGGAAGAAGAAGCCACACGTATTTTTTAAAACGTTCTATCATTCTTATAAAAACGGCGCATGCCGTCGTAACCCTTTTCTATAATCAAGTAAAATCCTTCAAAAACCATATCTCGTCACGGTCAATGGAAAACGTTCTGCCCTCAAGATAGGAAAGTGCGGTATCCCCCCCGACGGGGTCAAAAACGAGCTTATAGGCATAAAGCGCCTGATATTTATAGCCCCTGCCCTTTTCCTCACGGTTTTTACCGTATTTCCCATCGCCCAGCAAGGGATGACCGATATGCGCAAGATGAGCGCGGATCTGGTGCGTTCTACCCGTTACCAGCTCAACTTCCAGGAGTGAATTGCCATTTTTTTCGTCCAAAACACGGTAACGTGTTTCAATGCTTTTGCCACCCCTTAGCGGCGTATCCGATACCGTTACGAGGTTTTTACTGCTATCCTTGCGCAAATATCCGCGTAGCGTATCCGCCCTTTTCGGCATTTTACCGTGTGCCGCACAGAGGTAAAATTTAGAGATCTCATTTTCCTTGATCTTTTGGTTCATCAAGCGGAGCGCCTCGGCATTTTTGGCGGCGATCACGATGCCGCCCGTGTTGCGGTCGATACGGTTGCAAAGCGCGGGCGCAAAGGACTGCTCCGCCCTCGGGTCATACTCCCCTTTTTGGTAAAGATATGCCTTTACGTGTAGGATCAGCGTGTTCTCGCCGCCCGCCACATCCTCGTGTACCAGAACTCCCGGGCGCTTACTCAGAAGCAAAATATTTTCGTCCTCGTAAACAACCGAAAGCTTCGGTTTAATGGCGGCAAGTGCACCGTTATCGTTTTGCGGCAGATCAAAGAACTCGTCCTTGATAAAAAGCTGTATCTCATCCCCCGCAAGGAGCACCTGGTTTTCCTTGGCGCGGGCACGGTTCACCTTGATCTTTTTGGTACGGATCGCCTTGTACATCATAGAAAGCGGAAGCCCCTTTACCGCCTTGGTAAGAAACTTATCAAGACGCTGACCCGCATCGTTTTTTTCGATTTTCAGTACGCGCACAGGCAACTCCCCCTTTCCCCTTGTAGGCTTTCATTATATATGATAAGGGGCTCTTTTGCAAGGGCTTTTAAAAAACTTTTAACGGGTGTTGACCAAGGGTCAAAAACGTGATAAAATAAGTTATCACGGCAAAAGGAGAGGAGGCGGCGCGATGAGTGGTAAAACCGTGGCAATATACACCCTTGGCTGTAAGGTGAATCAATACGAAAGCGAGGCAATAGCCGAGGCGTTTGTAAAAGAGGGCTTTTTGCTGTGCTCCCCCGACGAGGTGTGTGATGCGTACGTCATCAACACCTGCACGGTAACCGCCGAATCCGATCGAAAGGCAAGGCAGATCATCCGCCGTGCGACACAGTTAAATCCTCGCGCACTTGTGCTGGTAACGGGGTGCTTTTCGCAATCTCATCCCGAGGATATTGCAGCCCTATCCCACGTAGACTATATTTGTGGCAACGACAACAAGCTTTCCGTGGTAGAGGCGGCAAAAAGGTTTTTTGCAAGCGGCAAGCCCCAAAAGCCTATCCTTGCGGTAAACGACCTTGAAAACGCACCCTTTGAGCCCATGTGCATCACGCGCTTTTCGCGCACGCGTGCATACGTAAAGATCGAGGATGGGTGCGAAAACAAGTGCACCTACTGCGCTATTCCCGCGGCTCGTGGCAGGGTTCGCTCAAAGCCCCTTGGCGACGTGGTAAATGAGGTTGAGGGGCTTGTGCGGAACGGCTGCGCCGAGGTGGTGCTCACAGGCATCGAAACTGCCTCGTGGGGGCGAGATCTTGGGGACGCTTCCCTTATCGATCTCTTAGAGGCGGTCGACAGCATAAAGGGCATCGGTCGCGTGCGCCTTGGCTCGCTCGATCCCTCTCTTATGCGCGAGGAATTGGTGTGCCGACTGGCGGGGCTTACGCATCTCGCGCCCCATTTTCACCTTTCCTTACAAAGCGGCTCCTCGCGCGTGCTTGCCGCGATGAAGCGCAAGTATAACCGCCTGATGGCGGCAAGCGCCATCAGGCGTCTTCGCGAGGCGATCCCGCAAGCGGAGCTGACCGCCGATTTCATCGTTGGATTCCCCGGCGAGAGCGAGGAGGATTTTGCCGATACGCTTTCTCTCGCACGCGAGGCGGAATTTTTGCACATGCACGTGTTTGCCTACTCCCCACGTAAGGGTACGCCCGCCGCCACGCTACCCGCACAGGTGGACAGCAAAACCAAAAAAGCACGCTCTGCGGCACTGATCGCGGCAGGTGAGGAAATGCACCGCGCACGCCTTGAAAGAGCGCTGGAAATGCCGCACCGCGCCGTCCTTTTTGAGACCCATCAAGAGGGTTTTGCCGTTGGCCATACCGACAGCTTTTTGGAGGTTGCCGTGAGGAGCGCCGTGCCACTTGATGGGAAATTACTGCCGGTCTGCCTCACGGGCATTAAAAACGGCTCGCTACTCGCGAAAAGGGAGGATTGATTATGACGGAGCCGATTTTTACATCGGATTTTTGCAGTAAGACCGTTGTGGGCTTTTGTCAGCTTGACGCCCACGGCTTAACGGCACTGAAAAACCAGCTGGAGCTCTCTATCAACTTGGCCGGACTTTCATTTTGCCAAAATCAATTTAAGCGCCTATTTCGGGACCCCACTGTGGGTGAGCTATCCTTTCTTAGCGCCTTAACGGCGCGCTTGCATGAGCTCCCCCCCTATATGTCCCTTGACGCGCTTCATTTTGACGTGCAGGCTGATGCGCGGATCTGGCAGGACGTGTGTAAAAAAAGAGAGGTGCTTTTAAAAAATGCCCCACCAACGCTCCTTGACGTGATGAACACATCTGCGCTCTATCTCGCGCGTGCGGGATGCACGCCGCGCACCGAGCTCTACGCTACCCACCCCGCCGACCCCGCGTTTGTCAAAGCAAGGGATGCGGGGGCGCTTACCCTCGCGCTTGACGGCGCGGCGGCAGCATTAAAAAAACCGTGCTGCGCACTGCCCACCCCCCATCCGGGACAGGTGCTGCTGGCGCTCACTGCCGACATGGATGTCCCGCTTGATATAACGGTGGAGCGCTTTATGCATACCTTTGAAGCACTCACCCCCGTTCCCATTGCAACCGTTGGCGACGAGGGGCTTGGTGTACATTTGGCAGGGCTGCCCTTTGGCGCTGAGATCGACACGCTTTGTCTGCCCACCCTTACACCCGAAGGCGGGGCTGCTGCCTTGGTCGATGCTTGCCGCGACACCGTTATTTTTGCCGTTGCTCCCACAAAGGTTGGTACGATCCTTGAAAGCGGTGCACCCGCAAAGCCCATTGGCAAGCTCCTGCCAAACGATCAGGTCTTAGTGCGGGACGGTATGCACCTGATGCTTTCCCTCCCCCGCACGCTTCTTCGCGCGTGGCGTAGCATCCACACCGTTTCGCTGACCTTGCCCCAATACGACTTAAAACCGCACACACCAAACGGCGTGCTTTGCGCCAACGAGACACACGTGTTATCAGGTACCCGGATAAGTGAGAATGCACTTCCGCATCTGATGGAGCTCTTGCAAAAGGCACACGCGGGGGGCGCGCGTTTTGAAACGGCAAGCCTTGCGGTGGCACTTTCCCTGCCTCGCGCAAGGAGCCTTGCGCCCCACTCACTCTCACTTCTCCTTGCGCTTCACCGCTTTACCTGTGAGATGGCGCTGCCCACAGCGGACTGCCGCTTGATGATCGCGCCGCCAAGCACGCCCCCGACATTATCTGTGTTTCTTGCCGCCACACGAGGCGATGCGCCAAATTCGGATCAAGCAGAATGCCTTAGCAAGGCGCTGGAAGCAGGAGACTTTGCAAAGGTGCGCAGCGTTATTTATCAAAAAGGCGTTTAAATTCTCTTATCACCGGAAAACTTAAAAAAAATTGCGAAAAGCCCTTGCATTTTATTTTTTTATATGTTATAATCACTATTGTTGTTAAAAAATCATGGATATAACTATCACCGCGAGGTGGCAGAGGAGGTGTCAATATGGCAAAGTGCAGTGTTTGCGGAAAGGGCGTTGTGTTCGGTCAGGCTGTTTCACACTCGCACCGTAAAACAAACAGAACTTGGAAGCCTAACATTCGTAAGGTAAGAGCAATTGTTGACGGTTCACCTAAGACCGTTGCCGTATGTTCTCGTTGCCTTCGTTCAGGCAAAGTTACACGTGCTTAATCAACTGAAATTAAAAAGCATAAAGCAATGAAAGCGGGCGTTTTTCGTCCGCTTTCGGCTTTTTGAGGAGATTTTATGAAAAACGTTATCGTTGACCTGCGAATACCAAAAAAATGCGCAAGTACCCTTGTCGCTCTCGGCTATGAGCCGATATTTATGCCCCCTTTCCCCGCTCTTCCAAAGCCCGTGTCG
>JAZOCO010000024.1:0-9373 GCA_045596505.1 Eubacteriales bacterium | reverse complement strand
TGTGTTTTTTAGGTGTGATCTAAATGACTCAGCCCTTTGATAAAGCTTTAGACTATTACATTCTATCGCTTACCTTTTGCTTGGTCACGATGCTAACCACACGGGAAAGCGCGGGGGCCAATGCCACGTTGAGGATCAACTCAAAAACAAAATTGAATCCCGCAAGACCAAGGAAAAGATACGCAACAGTATTGGTGTAGCCTGCACCTGTTCCCCAAGCGCTCACGGTTTCGAAAAAGAACAGTCGGCAGCCCAGTAAAAACACGCCCGTGTTCACAACAGGACAGCACGCGGCAGATGCCACAACTGCCAAATAACGATTATACCTTGCCAAAAGCTTGTGTACAAGCCCCGCCACAAGGCCGCAGCCTGCGCCCTTCACCAAAACCACAAAGACCGTGCCCGGTATGCTGATCGCCAAAAATGCCGCCGCATCTGTCATCAAAACCACAACACCGAAAACGAAGCCCAGCCACGCGCCGACCAGAGGGCCACAGACAGCGGCGCCGATCACGATGGGGACAAGCACCAATGACACCGAAAACACACCGAGGTGAATGAACGAACCCGCCAGCTGTAAAACCACCACCAGCGCGGTCAAAATAGCACTGAGCACCATCGTTTGCGTTGCTTTGCTTCTCTTCTCTACCATTTTCATTACTTAAAACTCCCTCCAAACGGCACAAAATAGATATAACGTGACACTGTAAGCAGGACTTGCGTCTACACTATACCCATGTCATATCCTTAAGCAAGCATCAGTATAGCACAACTTTTCGGGTTTGTCAATTTGCCCCGCGGTAAATATGTAATAAAAATTTGAAATTTCTCTTGATTTTTACAAAATGTGTGCTATAATAATATACGTATAAAACACAAAGAAAAAGGTTGCCCACCTCAGTACCGTTCAAGAGAGAGCCGCCATGGCTGCAAGTGGCTTACGGGAGAGGATGCGGCGTTTCCCTTTGGAGTGGATCGGGTGAAGGCGTGCTGTGCTGCGCGGTAGCTTGGTACGGAGGATCCCGTTATCGATCAGTAAAGTGTTGGCTTTGCGCTTTCAATTCGGGTGGTACCGCGAGCGAAATTTCGCCTCGTCCTGATCTTTGGGACGGGGCTTTTATTTTTTCTCGTGCCACCTGCAATTTCGGAAAGGAAAGACTATGAAAGAAAAACTGAAAAAGATCAAAGAAGCGGCGTTAGCAGAGCTGGAAGCCGTCGCGTGTGATACTGAAGCGTTGCGCGTCAAGTATCTTGGTAAAAAGGGTGAGCTGACTGCCGTTTTGCGCGGCATGGGCGCACTCTCCCCAGAGGAGCGCCCCGTGGTGGGGCAGCTGGCAAACGAGGTGCGTGCCGAGATCGAGGCGGCGCTGACAAAAAAGGTTGCCGCCCAAAAAGAGCGTGACTTGAACGAGCGACTGGTGCGCGAGCGCCTTGACGTGACTATGCCCGGCAAATGCGAGCGCGTCGGTCACCAGCATCCCCTCACACGCGCACAACGCGAGATGGAGGAGATCTTTATCGGCATGGGCTTTGAGATCGCGGAGGGCCCTGAGGTAGAGTATGACTACTATAACTTCCAGGCGCTGAATATTCCAGAAAATCACCCTGCAAGAGATACGCAGGACACCTTTTATATTACGGAAAACATCTTGCTCCGTTCCCAGACCTCGCCCGTGCAGGTGCGCGTGATGGAAAAGCAAAGCCCCCCCATTCGCGTGATCTCCCCCGGGCGTGTGTATCGCTCCGATGCGCTTGACGCCACGCACTCGCCCCTGTTCCACCAAATGGAGGGGCTTGTGGTTGACAAGGGCATCACGATGAGCGATCTGAAGGGCACGCTTGAGACCTTTGCCAAAAAAATGTTTGGCGAGGCGACAAGGATCCGCTTCCGTCCCCACCATTTCCCCTTTACCGAGCCCTCTGCCGAGGTGGACGTTTCCTGCTTCGTTTGCGGCGGCAAGGGCTGCCGTGTATGCAAGGGCGAGGGCTGGATCGAGATCTTGGGTGCCGGTATGGTACACCCCTTTGTGCTTTCAAACTGCGGCATTGACCCCGAACTTTACAGCGGCTTTGCCTTTGGCATGGGACTTGAGCGCGTGACGATGACGCGCTACGGCATTGACGACATACGCTTGTTCTATGAAAATGACGAGCGCTTCCTTAAACAATTCTAAGGAGGATTGACAAAATGAATTTATCAATGAAATGGCTCGCCGATTATGTGGATGTTGCCGATATCAATATTAAGGATTACTGTGATCGACTGACGCTCACCGGCTCTAAGGTAGAGGGCTTTAAGGAGCTTGGTGCGGAAATTGAAAACGTGGTGGTGGCAAGGATCAAGAGCATCACCCCGCACCCCGACAGTGACCATTTGCAGATCTGCCAAATGGACGTTGGCAGGGACGAGGTGGTACAGATCGTGACGGGCGCGCAAAACGTTTTTGAGGGCGCGATCGTACCCGCTGCCCTGCCTGTTGCAAAGCTCCCGGGCGGCGTTGTGATCAAATCGGGCAAGCTGCGCGGCGTGCCCTCCGACGGTATGCTCTGCTCGATGGGCGAGCTGAACCTTACGGTACACGAGTGCCCCGGTAAGGAAGAAAACGGCATTCTCATACTTGACGAGGAATACGCCGACAAGATCGGCATGGATATCCGTGAGGCGCTGATGCTCAATGACACCGCCGTGGAATTTGAGATCACCTCAACCCGCCCCGACTGTCTTTCCGTGATCGGTCTTGCGCGCGAGACTGCCGCATCCTTTGACAGTGCTTTGCACGTGAAGGCGCCTACCGTGAAGGGCTGTGCGGACGGTGACAAGGTAGAAAACTATCTGACTGTCAGCATTGAGGCACCCGATCTTTGCTATCGCTATGCCGCAAAGGTCGTGAAAAACGTGCGCATCAAGCCCTCACCCCTTTGGCTTCGTATGCGCCTGTATGCAGCGGGGGTGCGTCCCATCAACAATATCGTTGACATCACGAACTACGTGATGCTTGAATACGGTCAGCCAATGCACGCATTTGACTACGCTCAGCTTGAAGGCTCTGCTATTCGTGTGCGCCGCTCCGAGGGCGGCGAGTGCTTCAAGTCGCTTGACGACGTGGAGCACGTGCTGGATGACACGATGCTTGTGATCGCCGACGGAAAAAAGGCATGTGCGCTTGCGGGTGTGATGGGGGGTGCCAACAGCGAGATCCTTGACACCACTAAGACCGTGGTCTTTGAGTCTGCTTGCTTTAACGGCGCTTCCGTGCGCGTGACCGCCAAGAAAAACGGTATGCGCACCGAATCCTCCGCACGCTTTGAAAAGGGGCTTGACGCCGAAAACTGCATGGCGGGGCTTCTGCGCGCCTGTGAGCTGGTAGAGCTGCTGGATGCAGGCGACGTGGTAAACGGCACCATCGACGTATATCCCACAAAGCGCGAGCCCACTGTTCTGCCCTTTGAGCCTGAGAGATACAACGCCTTCCTTGGTACTGACATTTCAAGGGAGCAGATGACCAAAATTCTGGAAGCCCTCGATTGCCGCGTGGAAAATGGCAGCATCGCCGTCCCCTCCTACCGCGCAGATCTTGCTTGCATGAACGACATTGCTGAGGAGATCATGCGTATTTACGGCTATGACAAGATCGTTTCCACCAAGATCGTTGCCGAAACCACCGAGGGCGGACGCACGCCGAAGCAGTCCTTTGGCATTCGCGTAGAAAACGCGCTATACGGCATGGGACTTGATGAGATCCAGACGTTTTCCTTTATCTCCCCCAAATACTATGACAAGATCTGCTTACCCGAGGATAGCGCCCTTCGTCGCTGTGTTACCGTCTCGAATCCTTTGGGTGAGGACACGAGCGTTATGCGCACCACGGCACTGCCCTCTATGCTGGAGACCTTGGCGCGCAACCAAAACTTTAACAATGAAAACGTACGCTTGTTTGAAATGGGCTCGGTCTACTTGCCGAGTGAGGATCCGACAAAGCTCCCTTACGAAGGCAAGATGCTGACTATTGGTATGTACGGCGATGCGGATTTTTACACGCTAAAGGGTGTGATCGAAAATCTGACGGCACTTGCCGCCACCCCGCGCGTGACCTACACGGCGGTATCCGACAACCCCTCCTATCACCCCGGGCGCTGCGCTGAGGTAAGGCTTGGTGACGTACGGCTTGCTGTTTTCGGTCAGATCCATCCCACGGTTTGTGAAAATTACGGGATCGACATTCCCCTTTATGCAGCAGAGATCGACTTTGATGCGCTCTTTGACGCAAGCACCTCCGACAAGCACTACACGCCCCTGCCGAAATATCCTGCCATCACGCGCGATTTCTCCTTTGTTTGCGATGAGGCACTTGAGGTGGGACGCATCATTTCGGTGATGGAAATGGCGGGGGGCAAGAGCGCCGAGGGCGTGAAGCTCTTCGACATTTATCGCGGTCCTCAGGTGGGAGAAGGCAAAAAATCGGTATCGCTTCGCATGACTCTGCGTGCCGACGACCACACCATGACGGTGGAGGATGCCGAAAAGATCACCAAGAAGGTATTGTTCCTGCTGGAAAAGGAGCTGGGGCTTACCCTGCGTGGCTGATATGGAAAAGAAAAAGATCGACCGCATAAATGAGCTTGCCGCGCTTGCCAAGACGCGCGAGCTGACACAAAACGAGGCGGCAGAGCAAAAAGCGCTGCGCGAGGAATATTTAATGGAATTTCGCGCTTACATGCGCGGCACACTTGACAACACCGTGATCGAGCGCCCCGACGGCACACGTGAAAAAATCAAGCCTAAGGAGAAATGACATGAAAACTGACATCCAGATCGCACAAGAGGCAAAAATGCTCCCCATAGCAGAGATCGCCGCAGAGCTTGGCGTTTCGGACGACGAGCTTGAGCTTTACGGCAAATACAAGGCAAAGATCAATGATGCCTTCCTTAACCGCACCAAAAACAAGAAAAACGGCAAGCTGATACTGGTAACTGCCATCAACCCAACGCCTGCGGGCGAGGGAAAGACCACCACGACGGTAGGGCTTGGCATGGCAATGAAGCGGATCGGCAAAAACGCCGTGATCGCCCTGCGCGAGCCCTCCCTTGGCCCTGTTTTCGGCATCAAGGGTGGTGCTGCCGGTGGCGGCTATGCCCAGGTCGTACCGATGGAGGATATCAACCTGCATTTTACAGGCGATTTCCACGCTATTACTTCTGCCAACAATTTACTTTGTGCTGTGCTTGACAATCACATCCAGCAGGGCAACGAGCTGGGGATCGACCCGCGCCGCGTCCTGTTCACGCGTGTGGTGGATATGAACGACAGGGCCCTGCGCAACATTCTCATCGGACTTGGCGGCAAGATCAACGGTGTGCCACGTGAGGACCACTTTATGATCACGGTGGCAAGCGAGATCATGGCAATTCTCTGCCTTGCCGAGGATCTTGCCGACCTCAAGCGCCGTCTTGGTGATATTTTGGTGGCTTACACCTACGAGGGCAAGCCCGTGTTTTGCCGCGATCTTAAGGTAAACGGTGCCATGACGGCACTCCTTAAGGACGCCATCAAGCCAAATCTCGTACAGACCCTGGAAAACACCCCTGCCCTTATTCACGGCGGCCCGTTTGCAAACATCGCACACGGCTGTAACTCCGTGCGCGCCACCAAGCTTGCCCTGAAGCTTTCAGATTATACGATTACGGAAGCGGGCTTTGGCGCGGATCTCGGTGCTGAAAAATTTCTTGATATCAAATGCCGTATGGCAGGGCTTTCCCCCGATGCGATCGTGCTGGTCGCCACGGTGCGTGCCCTGAAATACAACGGCGGCGTTGAAAAGGCGGCTCTCAAAGAGGAAAACGTGGAAGCCCTGAAGCGCGGTGCCGTAAATCTTGAAGCGCACATTGATAACCTTAAGCGCTTTGGCGTACCCGTAGTGGTTGCCATCAACCGCTTTGATACCGACACGGACGGGGAGCTTGCGGCGCTTCGCGCCATCTGTGAGGAGCGCGGGGCTGACTTTGCGCTCTCCGAGGTCTTTGCCAAGGGCGGTGAGGGCGGCATAGAGCTTGCAAAAAAGGTGGTCGAAGCCTGCGAGAAGCCAAAGAATTTTAAGCTTCTTTACGACGATGCGCTTCCCGTGGTCGACAAGATCAAGACCGTTGCAAAAGAGATCTACGGGGCAGCTGACGTGGTGATTGAACCGAATGCGAAAAAAGCGCTAGCCGATATTCTTGCAATTGATGAAAAATATGCAAGCTTCCCTGTTTGCATGGCAAAAACACAATACTCGCTTTCCGACGATCAAGCAAAGCTTGGCAGACCCTGTGGCTTTACCCTTACTGTGCGCGACGTACGCCTCTCGGCGGGGGCAGGCTTTATCGTGGTACTGACGGGCGCTATTATGACCATGCCCGGTCTTGGCAAAACACCGACTGCCTATTCCATTGACATTGACAACGACGGAAATATTGTGGGGCTGTTCTGATGCTATCCCTCACGCTACACACAAGCTCTGTTAGTGAAACAGAGGCAGCGGGGGCTATGCTTGCACAGCAGCTGACGGACGACGGGAAGCTGCCGCGCTTTGTGGCACTTTACGGTGATCTTGGCGTTGGCAAAACAGCCTTTGTGCGGGGCTTTGCCTCAGTGCTTGCCCCCGCTGCCCCCGTACGCTCTCCTACCTTTTCGCTGGTAAACGAATACCGCGGCATTACGGCACCGCTGTTCCATTTTGATATGTACCGTATTACGGGCGAGGACGACCTTTATTCCATCGGGTACGACGATTATCTTATGCGCGACGGCTTTTGCCTGGTGGAATGGAGCGAGAACATTGAGGACGCGCTCCCGCCTCGCCATTTGCGTGTGGAGATCATAAAGGACGACATAGGCATCCCCGACAGCCGTGTGATAAAAATTGAGGAGATAACACCCTTATGCTGATTTTTGCGCTTGACAGCACTGCCACCGTTGGAAGCGTTGCGCTTTGCCGCGACGACGTGGCGATCGCTTCCTTCACTCTCAAAAACGGAAACACGCACAGCGAAACGCTGCTCCCTATGGCAAAAGCACTTTTTGACGTGACAGGCTACACGGTCGATGACGTTGATCTCTTTGCTTGCAGTGAGGGACCCGGCTCCTTTACGGGCGTGCGCATCGGTGCCGCCACCATCAAGGGGCTGACCTTTGGAAAGGAAAAGACCGTGATCGGCGTATCCACGCTGGAAGCCATGGCGCAAAATCTGCTGCCCGTAAAGGGGCTTATCTGCCCCGTGATGAACGCAAGGCGCGGGCAGGTCTACAACGCCCTGTTTTACGCCGAGGGCGAGCGACTGACAAGGCTTTGCCCCGACCGTGCGCTTGACGCGGCAGACCTTGAAGCGGAGCTTATTTCGCGCGGCGAGCCGTTTTATCTTGTCGGCGACGGGGTGGAGGTGGCGCGCACCGCCTTTAAGACCCTGTCTTCCCTGCCTGTTTCCACGCTTGCCGCAGAGCAAAATGCCATTGGCGTTGCCGCTTGTGCATACCGCCTCTACTGCGAGGGCGTGCGCAAAACGGACAAGGAGCTGACCCCCACGTATCTGCGCCTGCCACAGGCGGAGCGCGAACGACTGAATCGGGAAAATACAAAAACCCCCCTGAAAGGAATGAACAGTGATGAAAAAAATCGTAATCGGCTGTGATCACGCCGCCACTGAATTGAAAGACATTGTACGCGAGCATCTTACCTCCCGCGGCTTTGCGGTGACGGATGTTGGCACTTACACTACGGAAAGCTGCAACTACCCGGTTTTTGCACATCGCGCCTGCACCAAAATACAAAACGGCGAAGCAGATCTTGGCATCCTTATTTGCGGCACGGGCATCGGCATGTCGCTGGTTGCAAACAAGCACCGCGGCATTCGCGCCGCTTGCTGCTCGGACACCTTTAGCGCGCGCCTCACGCGTCAGCACAACGATGCAAACGTTCTTTGCTTTGGCGCACGCGTGGTGGGCATGGGTCTTGCGCTCGATCTTGTTGACAACTTTATTGACACCGAATTTGAGGGTGGCAAGCACGCCGTTCGGGTAGATATGATCACCGCCGTTGAAGACGGCACCTTTTCTGAATAATGTCCCTGTGTGGAAAAACTGCCGATCTTGTGCGGGCGATCGGTGGCAAAAAGCATCCGCGCACCTGCGCCCTCGTTGTGGCTGCAGGCAATTCCCTGCGCATGGGCGGCACGACCTCGAAGCAATTTTTAAAGATCGGCGACATACCCGTGCTTGCCCGCACGCTTCTTGCCTTTGAGAGATCAAGCGTGATCGACGAGATCGTGGTGGTGGCGCGCGCGGCAGAGCTTGCCGACGTATCTGCCCTTGCAGACACGTGGCACATTACGAAGCTTGCCGCTGTTGTGGCAGGTGGCGAAACGCGTGCGCTTTCTGTGAAAAACGGATTTTTGCACGTGCATCACCAAACAAAATTTGTGGCGATCCACGACGGCGCGCGGTGTCTTGTCACACCCCAAATGATCGAGCGTGTTTGCCGTGCGGCATACCGCTACAAGGCGGCAACTGCGGCATATACGGTCAGCGACACCGTGAAGACCGCGACAAGCCGTATGTTTATTGACAAAACCATTGACCGAAAAAGCGTTTTCCTTGCCACCACGCCACAGGTCTTTTCCACCAATCTATACCGTGCGGCGCTGGAAACCGTCAAAGATATCGAATTACTGACCGACGACAATCAACTGATGGAAAAGCTGCCCTACCCCGTAAAGCTGGTGGATTGCGGCAAGGACAACATTAAGATCACCGAGCCCCGCGATATACGGTTGGCGGAATTTATTTTAAAAGAAAATTCATTTTAAAAGAAAGGGATATCACGCAATGAGGATCGGACACGGATACGACGTGCATCGACTGGTGGCAGGCAGACCTCTTATTTTGGGGGGCTTACGCATTCCGCACGAAACAGGACTTCTCGGGCATTCCGATGCTGACGTGCTGACGCACGCTGTGATGGACGCGCTGCTTGGTGCCGCCGCGCTTGGCGACATTGGCAAGCTGTTCCCCGACAGCGACCCACAATATAAAGGCGCTGACAGCCTGATGCTGGCAACCGAGGTTGCAAGGCGCCTTCGTGCGGCGGGCTACAAGATCGTAAACGTGGATGCCACGGTGATCGCCGAGGCGCCAAAGCTTGCCCCACACATTTTAAAAATGAGAGAAAATCTTGCCTTGGCACTTGGCATTGACGTTGGTGACGTCAGCATCAAGGCAACAACGGAGGAGGGACTTGGCTTTTCGGGTGAGCGCCGTGGCATTGCCGCACACGCGGTGTGCCTTTTAAATTCCAAATAATAAAAGCCGCCCGTGCCATGGCAAGTCGGAGGCCAAGCGGT
>JAZOCO010000023.1:0-7992 GCA_045596505.1 Eubacteriales bacterium | reverse complement strand
TCGGCTTTTCGCTTCGTCTTGCCTAAATATTTGCGAGGTGAAAACTGTTCCACCCTGCGGTGAGAAAATTTTTGATGGATTTTTGCGGGGCGGGGCGAAGGAAAGTGCGGACTTTTCGAGTCACGCCACGCATAAATTGGCGGAAATTTACCGCCGCAGGGCTTATGTGTTCAACTCCCTTGCGGCTAAAAGAAAGAGGTGCATTATGTATACACGATCTTCCCGCCGCATCTGTATTGCGGCTCTCGGCTCTATGACCGCGGCGGTAAAGGCGCATCGGGCGCTGCTTGCCTCGGGGATCGAGGCTGAGGTAGTAGCACTTGCGCCCGAGGACACGCGTCGGGGCTGTGCTTACGGCGTTGAATTCCCTTGTGCCCACGCAAGCACGGTGCGCGCGTCACTGCATGCGGCGCGGATCTCGGCTTCACAATATATAGAAAAGGATACGGCGCCGTGATCTATTTTGACAATGCCGCCACGGCTTATCCGAAATCACCGCGTGCTATTGAGGAAGCAAACGCCTGCATGCACTTGTGGTGCGGAAATCCCGGGCGCGGTGCACATTCCCTCTCGCTCGCGGCAGCACAAAGAGTCTTTGCCTGCCGTGAGCTGCTCGCGCAATTTTTGGGGCTTGGCTCCCCCGAGCGCATCATATTCACCGTCAACACCACCTATGCGCTCAATATGGCGCTGAAGGGCATTTTGAAAAGCGGCGATCACGTTTTGTGCTCGGAGTTAGAGCATAACGCAGTATTCCGCCCCCTCTACGCGTTAAAAAAAGAGCGTGGCATCACGCTTGACGTTTTCCCTGTGGTGGGTCTTACAGACGGTGAGATCCTTGACGGGATCTTGGCACGCACAAAAAGGAACACTGCGGCAATTACTTGTCTGCACGCTTCCAATATATGCTCCCTTACCCTGCCGCTTGCCGCGATCGGTGCATTTTGCCGCGCACGGGGACTATATTTTATCGTTGATGCGGCACAGTCGGCGGGTCATTTGCCCATTGATATGTGCGCAATGCATATTGATGCGTTGGCAGCCCCCGCCCACAAGGGCTTGCTTGGCTTACAGGGGTGCGGTATCCTTGCACTGGGAGAGCGCGCCAAACCTGCGACCATCATTGAGGGGGGAAGCGGCGTCAATTCTCTCTTGCCCGATATGCCCGAGGAATATCCCGAGCGATTCGAGGCGGGGACATTGCCCACGCCCGCAATAGCGGGGCTTTTTGGGGGGCTTTCGCACGTGACGGAGCAAGGACTCGCCAAAATAGAAAACCACGCCAAAATGCTGTTTTTTGAGGCAAGAGAGCGTATCAGATCGCTTGATGGCTTTGAAATATACCAAGAGGAAGCCCCCGGTGCCGTTTTTTTGTTCAACAAGCGCGGCACGCCCTCCACCGCGCTTGCACGGTGGCTTGATAAAAACGGCATCTGCACGCGCGCGGGGCTCCACTGCGCACCACTCGCCCATAAGGCACTGGGCACGCCTGAGGGCGGCGCCGTGCGCCTTGGCTTTGGTATTTTTAACACCAAGGGAGAGCTCGATACCCTTTGGCGGGTGCTAAAGGAGCTGCCATAACGAAAGGAGCTGCCTTACAGCATACGCATGCAAGACAGCTCCTTATCAATTACTCCTCGTCAACAAGACGGATAAGCGCCATTTCGGCTGCATCACCGCGACGGGGACCCATCTTAAAGATCTGGGTGTATCCGCCGTTACGGGCCTCATATTTGGGAGCAAGCTCGTTGAACACCTTGGTAACAACGTCTTCCTTCGTAATATAAGCAAGAGCCGCACGACGGCTGGCAAGAGTGTTTTTCTTGCCAAGCGTGATCATTTTCTCTGCCATGGAACGAACTTCTTTTGCTCTGGTGAGAGTTGTTTCAACAGAACCGTTCTCCAGGAGATAAGTCACAAGACCGCGCAGCATTGCATTGCGATGTGCGGTAGGTCTGCCGAGTTTTCTTCCGGGCATTGGTTTTCCCTCCTAATTTTTTGCAATTGACGCAGCTCGCCTCAGTCCTCTTCCTTTTTCAGGTCAAGGCCAAGCGAGTGCAATTTCTGAATAACTTCTTCAAGCGATTTCTTGCCGAGATTGCGGACCTTGATCATGTCCTCCTCGGTACGGTTGGTGAGATCCTCCACCGTATCAATGCCGGCGCGCTTCAAGCAGTTAAAGCTGCGTACCGACATGTCAAGCTCTTCAATGGTCATCTCAAGGACCTTCTCTTTAATGGTTTCTTCACGCTCCACCATGATCTCTGCCTTCTTTGCCTCATCGGTGAGGTTTACAAAGAGGTTGAGATGTTCGTTGAGGATCTTGGCTCCAAGAGAGATCGCTTCCTTTGCCGTCACGGTTCCGTTTGTCAGAACCTCGATGGTCAGTTTGTCAAGATCTGTGTTGTTGCCCACACGGGTGTTTTCCACAGAGTAGTTTACCTTATAGACAGGTGTGTAGATGGAATCGGTATAGATCGTGCCGATGGGCGCGGAAACGTTGCCTGCCGCCATCATTGCCAGCTGCTTGTTGCGATCCTGGGACACGTAGCCGCGGCCGTGATCAAAGCAAAGCTCCATGTAAAAACGCTTATTCTCCGCAACGGTAGCCAAGTGATGCTCTGGATTGAGGATCTCAAGATCCGCATCCGCCTGAATGTCACCCGCTGTGACGTTGCAAGGACCCGTTACGTCGATCACAACCGTTTTCTGCGCAGTGCTGTGAAGCTTTGCCGTGATGCCCTTGACGTTGAGTACAAGCTCAGTCACGTCCTCCTTCACACCCGGAATCGTAGAAAATTCGTGAAGCACGCCGTCGATCTTGATGCTCGTTACGGCAATGCCCTGCAAGGAACTAAGCATGATTCTGCGCAAAGAGTTGCCAAGGGTAATACCGTACCCACGCTCGAGAGGATCAACCACGAAAAATCCGTGAGTGCCATCTGCGCTCATCTTGTCTATTGTAATATTCGGCTTTTCAATTTCAAGCATTCCAATAAACCCTCCTTACTGAATTGTTATGCCGCTATGCGGCAAAATTTTTAGCTGTGTGCCAACTGTCGGCCGCGATCATCCGCATCGCCGCCGAAACGGTAAACGGATTATTTGGAATAAAGCTCGACGATAAGCTGCTCGTTGAAATCAAAGTCAATGTCTTCGCGTGCGGGCAGAGCCACGACCTTTGCGGTAGCATTTTCCTTATTGACCTCAAGCCACTTGGGAGTCAGCTTAGAGGATACGCCCTCCATAAGAGCCTTCACCTTGGTAAGGTCACGGCTGCTCTGTTTTACTGCGATCACATCGCCAACCTTGACGGAGATAGAGGGGATGGTTACCTTCTTGCCGTTGAGGGTGAAGTGACCGTGTAATACGAGCTGACGAGCCTCCTTGCGGCTATCTGCCATACCCATACGGTAAACAGTGTTGTCAAGGCGTCTTTCAAGCAGAACCAGCAGGTTCTCGCCGGACATGCCGGGCTTGCGCTCAGCCTCTTTGTAGTAGTTTGCAAAGGGCTTCTCAAGCACGCCGTAGTATCTCTTGGTCTTCTGCTTCTCACGAAGCTGCATACCGTACTCTCTTACTTTCTTGTTTGCTGCGCCATGCTGACCGGGAGCAGTGCTTCTGCGGTCGATCGCGCATTTCCCCGTCATGCAACGCTCACCCTTGAGGAACAGCTTGGTGCCCTCACGGCGGCAAAGACGACAAACGGGACCAGTATATCTTGCCATATTCGATTACCTCCTGTAAAAATTATACACGACGGCGCTTAGGCGGACGGCAGCCGTTATGGGGGATCGGGGTGACGTCCTTGATCATCGTGACCTGAAGACCTACTGCCTCAAGTGCACGGATCGCGGATTCACGTCCGGAACCGGGACCCTTCACGTAAACCTCAACGAACTTGAGGCCGTGCTCCATCGCAAGTCTTGCAGCCTGTTCTGCTGCGGACTGTGCTGCGAAGGGAGTGGATTTACGGGAGCCCTTGAAACCAAGTTCACCGGCGGAAGCCCAAGAAATTGCATTTCCTGCAACGTCCGTGATGGTGATAATGGTGTTATTGAAGGTCGCACTGATGTGCACGGCGCCTTTTTCAATATTCTTGCGCTCGCGGCGTTTCTTTACGACTTTTTTCACGTTAGCCATTTTATTGCCACTCCTTTATTACTTCTTCTTGTTTGCAATGGTCTTTGCGGGACCCTTGCGCGTTCTTGCGTTGGTCTTGGTTCTCTGACCTCTTACCGGCAGACCCTTTCTGTGGCGGATGCCGCGGTAGCAGTTGATCTCCACCAGACGCTTGATATTAAGGGCGGTATCACGGCGAAGGTCACCCTCTACGTGATAGGAGCTTTCGATCTCGTCACGCAGCTTTGCAACCTCTTCCTCGGTCAGATCCTTTGCACGGGTATCGGGATTGATACCGGTCTTGGCGAGAATGTCGTTTGCGCTCTTGCGACCAATGCCGTAGATATAGGTAAGTGCAATTTCCACTCTTTTTTGATTGGGAATATCAACACCTGCAATACGAGCCATAGTTATTTACCTCTTTCTTCAGTGTGGGGATTAGCCCTGTCTCTGCTTGTGCTTCGGATTCTCGCAGATGACCATTACGTGGCCTTTTCTTTTGATGATCTTGCACTTTTCGCAGATTTTTTTAACGGAAGGCTTTACTTTCATTTGTCACACCATTCCTTTCATCTAAAATGTTTGATCCTGCGGATCATTTCGCACGCCAGGTAATGCGTCCCTTTGTGAGGTCGTAAACGGAAACCTCAATGGTCACGCGGTCACCGGGCAGGATTCGGATATAGTTCATACGCAATTTGCCGGAAATGTGCGCGGTCACAATGTGACCGTTCGGCAATTTTACTTTGAAGGTGGCATTGGGCAGCGCCTCAATGACTGTACCCTCAAATTCAATTACATCATCTTTTGCCATGAGTTCTTTCTCCCTGTTTGTCAGTATTTGCGATCATTCGCCATCTTCGATCTCAGTCAAATTCACCACACCGTCAGGCGTTAGCGCCACGGTGTTTTCGTAATGTGCGGAAAGCAAGCCGTCAGCGGTCTTTACCGTCCAGCCGTCTGCCTCCTCGCGCACCTCAAAGGAGCCTTGGTTGATCATCGGTTCGATTGCGATAACAAGCCCCTCACAAAGGCGAGGACCCCTGCCGGGTGTGCCAAAGTTCGGCACATCGGGCGACTCGTGCACATCTCTGCCTACACCGTGCCCCACATAGCGGCGCACTGTACTGAAGCCGAAGCGGCGCACATAGGTGTCGATCGCGTGACCGATATCACCGACGCGATTGCCGGCCTTTAGTGCTGACATGCCCTCATAAAAGCTCTCTTTGGTTACGGCGATGAGCCTTGCCGCCTCCTCGCTGATGCGCCCCACCCCGAAGGTGCGTGCGCTATCACCGTGATAGCCGTTATAAAAAGCGCCCACGTCGATCTTCACGATATCGCCCTCACAAAGGATGCGATCCTCCGAGGGGATCCCGTGAATCACTTCATCATTGATGCTGATGCAGGCGGAAGCGGGAAAGCCGTAAAGCCCCAAAAACGATGGCTTTGCACCGCACTTCTCAATATGCTGACGGATCAGCGTATCAAGATATTTGGTGCTCACACCCTCGCGGATGTGGTCACGGGCGACGATCAATGCCTCACCTGTGATCCTTCCCGCCTCCCGCATCGCTCTGATCTGCTGGGAATTTTTGATCTGTATCATATCGGAAATTGCGAAAGCGCTTCAAAAACGAGGCGCGTGGTATGGGCGACCTCCTCTTGACCCTGTACCGTTAAGAGAAGCCCCTTTGCCGCGTAGAATTCCTTCAGCGGCTCGGTTTCCCTGTGGTAGATATCAAGACGATTGATCACCGTTTGGGGTGCGTCATCCTTACGCGTGTAAAGTGCAGCACCGCATTTATCGCAAACACCGTCCCTCACGGGAGGGTTATAAAGCACATGGTAGGATGCGCCGCACGCGCAAACGCGTCGGCCCGACATGCGTTTTACGATTTCCTCGTCTGCCACCTCAACGGAGAGCACGGCATCGATCTTAACGTCCATCTCGTCGAGTGCCTCCGCTTGGGGGATCGAACGCGGAAAGCCGTCAAGAATGAAGCCCTTTTGACAAACGTCGGATTTTAAATACTCCTTGATTATGCCGATCACGATCTTGTCGGGCACCAGTCTGCCCTCGTCAATATAGCCCTTTGCCATTTGACCAAGCGCTGTGCCCTCCTTGATCGCATTGCGCAGGATACTGCCCGTAGAAATTGCGGGAATACCCCATTTTTCGGAAATTTTTTCGGATTGAGTACCTTTGCCGGCACCCGGTGCACCCAACAGAATTAAATTCATTATTTCCTCCGCTGATTTCGGTTTCAAAAATTAACCAAGGAAGCCCTTGCTTGCGCGCAGGCTGAGCTGTGCCTCAAGATCACGTACCGTTTCCAGTGCAACACCGACCACGATCAGCAAGGAAGATCCGCCAAACGTGAGGATGCTGAAATCAGGCATACCCATAGTGGGCTTAAGATTATGGATCGCCGTGGTAACCACGGAAACCAGCATCGGCAGCCCTGCAACGATGCAAAGGAAGAATGCACCGATAAGGGTCACACGCTTCAGGATCTTCTGAATGTACTGGACCGTGGGACGGCCGGGACGCATGCCGCGAACCGAGCCACCGTTTGCGGCAATGTTGTTTGCCACCTCAACGGGATTAAAGGAGATCATCACGTAGAAATAAGAGAACGCGATAATGAGAAGCAGATACACAACCAGGTAAGGCCAGGTCGTGGGGGAGAAAAAGTTCTCAACGAACTGTACAAATCCGTTTTCCTGATTTGTAATAAAAGCAGTAATGGTTGCAGGAATCGACACGATAGAGCTTGCAAAGATGATCGGCATAACACCGGTCATGTTCAGCTTAATAGGAAGATTCGTTGCCTGACCGCCGTACATCTTACGACCGACCACGCGCTTTGCGTGCTGGATCGGGATGCGGCGCTCCGAGTTGGTTACCCAAACCACAAAGCCGATGGTTGCCACCACCACAGCAAGCACTACAACGGCGATCACAACGCCGATAGCCCAGTGATAGATACCATTCATAATGATACCACTCCAAAGGGACTGTGCCATACCGGGAAGCGTGGAAACGATATTTGCAAACAGGATGATCGAAATACCGTTGCCGATGCCGTTTTCGTTGATCTTCTCTGCCAGCCACATAACAAGTGCGGCACCTGCACAGAAGGAAGCGTTTATCACGAGCATAGCAAACCAATTGCTCTTAACAAGCCATCCTTGGGTTTTGAGGAGCATGCTGTAACCGTAGCTTGTGATGATCGCAAGCGCAATAGTTACGTAGCGGGTCAGGGCTGCAATTTTCTTTTGACCGTTTGCGCCATCCTTTGCCCAGCGCTCAAGCGCGGGGATCGCAATAGTCAGAAGCTGGATCACGATCGACGCCGTGATATAAGGGCTGACGGAAAGTGCGAACAGCGTTGCATATTGCATAGCACCGCCCGACAAAATGCTCATCAGTCCAAGCACGGACGAGCCGTAAAGGCTCTCGAAGGACGTCGAGATCTCAGAGCTAACATAAGGGACACAAATACAAGCACCAAGGCGATAAAGGAGGACGATAAACAATGTGAAGAGCATCTTTTTCTGGAGTTCCGGAGTCTTCCACGCGTTCTTTAACGTCTTAAACATCCTTATGCCACCTCGATCTTTCCACCTGCTGCTTCGATCTTTTCTTTCGCGGTTGCGGAAAAGACGGATGCCTTAACGGTTAATTTCTTGGTAAGCTCGCCGCTACCGAGAACCTTCAGACCGTCGTTTGCCTTGCGAATGATCTTCTTGGCAAGGAGTGCCTCGATATCCACTACTGCGCCATCCTCGAATACGTTGAGCGCCTCAACGTTGACGATCGCGTAAACAGTTGCGAATCTGCTGTTGTTAAAGCCGCGCTTGGGC
>JAZOCO010000022.1:0-5066 GCA_045596505.1 Eubacteriales bacterium | reverse complement strand
TATCGAAACCACGCGCTCGCTTGTGGTGGTGACCGCGCCCGGTCCCGGCTCGGGCAAGATGGCGACGTGCCTATCCCAGCTTTATCACGACAACAAGCGCGGCATTCGCTCGGGCTATGCAAAATTTGAGACCTTCCCCATCTGGAATCTGCCCTTAAAGCACCCCGTAAACCTTGCCTACGAGGCGGCGACCGCCGATCTTAACGACGTGAATATGATCGACCCCTTCCACCTTGAGGCGTATGGAGAAACCGCTGTAAACTACAACCGCGACGTGGAGATATTCCCCGTGGTAAAGGCAATGCTTGAGCATATTTACGGCAGCTGCCCCTACAAATCTCCCACCGATATGGGGGTAAATATGGCGGGCTACTGCATTTTTGATAACGACGCCGTGGTAAAGAGCGCAAACGACGAGATCCTCAGGCGCTATTACCGCGCACTGTGCGCTCAGCGCAAGGGCGAGAGCGACGGCACGGACGTAAATAAGCTAAGGGTGCTGATGCGCTCAGTGGGGCTTGACGAAACGCACCGCCCCGTGATCGGCGCGGCATTGGCGCGCGCTGAGGAAACGGGCGCCCCCGCCGTGGCACTTTGCCTGCACGATGGACGGATCGTAACGGGCAAGACCTCAAAGCTCCTGGGTGCCGTTTCCGCAATGCTCCTCAATGCCCTTAAGGCAATGGCGGGCATTCCAAAGGATGTGGATCTCATTTCTCCCGAGATCTTAGAGCCCGTTTCGGCACTCAAGGTTGCGCGACTCGGCAACCAAAACCCCCGCCTGCATCTTGACGAGGTGCTGATCGCGCTTTCCATTTGTGCCGTGCACGAGGACAATGCCCGCCGCGCACTCGACCACCTCAGCGGCCTTAGGTGGTGCGACGCACACTCCACCGTCATTCTCTCTCAAACAGACGAGAGCGTTTTACAAAAGCTGGGCGTGCAAATGACCTGCGAGCCCGCCTATCAAACAAAGAAGCTCTACCACCGTTAAAGCGCGGGTAATCACCACCCAAGACCCGCGAGGGTGAGCACAACAGATCGTTTAAAAAAGGCGTGTCGCCGTTATGTAATGAAAGGAACATCTTATGGCACAACTATTCGCATTCATTCTCTATTTTGCACTGATGCTGGGCATCGGCATCTACTTCTTCCTGCGCGATCGCAGCAAGAGCGACGCTGACTATTTCCTTGGCGGTCGCCAGATGGGCCCCTGGGTCACCGCGATGAGCGCGCAGGCATCGGATATGTCGGGCTGGCTGCTGATGGGCTTCCCCGGCAGCATTCTTGCCTTTGGTATGGGCAAGGTGTGGATCGGCATTGGCCTCGCGCTTGGCACGGCGGCAAACTGGCTGATCGTAGCAAAGCGCCTGCGCAACCTCTCTAAGGCTGCGGGAGATTCCATCACTCTACCCCAATACCTCACCAACCGCTTTGCAACTGCAAACCCTGTACTTAAAGTCACTTGTGCTGTCATATTCCTCATCAGCTTCACGGTCTACGTAGCATCTGCCTTCAATGCAGGCACAAAGGTGTTCGTTGCGATTCTCCCCGACTTTTTTGGTGGCAGAGAGCTGCTTGCGATGGCAATTTTTGCACTGATCGTGCTGATCTACACCTTCCTTGGCGGCTTCAAGGCTGTTTGCTGGACCGACTTTTTCCAAGGGCTTCTGATGCTTGTAGCGCTCCTTGCCGTGCCGATCACCATGGCGGCAGGCGCACACGATACCCTTTTCCGCGGCGCGTTCTTCGCGGGCGCTACCGCCTTTGATCCCAACCCCTTTGCCGCCTCCTGGCAGGAGGTGGTATCGGGGCTTGGCTGGGGGCTTGGCTATTTCGGTATGCCCCATATCCTGGTGCGCTTTATGTCCGTGAAAAAGGCTTCTATGATCAAAAAATCCGCCACCGTGGCGATCGTTTGGCTGGTGATCACCCTTACCGCCGCCATTCTCATCGCCTTCCTTGGCAGGACCTACGTGTTTGCCGACGGCACGTCCCTGGCGGCGCTTCTCTTGCCCCTTGGCAACCAGCAAAATATCTTTATCGAGGTTGTGCAGCGCCTTTTCCCCGGCTTTATCGCAGGGCTTTTGCTTGCCGCCATCATCGCGGCTTCCATGTCTACTGCCGACAGCCAGCTGCTCGTGGCGTCCTCGTCCTTCGCCTCCGACCTTTACAAGCCCCTCATTCGCCGCGGCAAGGCAAGCGACGGCGAGGTTACCTGGGTCAGCCGCCTTGTTGTGCTGGCGGTAACGGGCGTGGCGTTCCTGATCGCCGCCTCGGGCATTGGGGACAACACCTCTTGGGCAAGCAACATTATGGCAATGGTAGAAAACGCATGGGGCCTGTTTGGTGCGGCGTTCGGTCCTGTTGTGATCCTGTCGCTGTTCTGGCGCCGTCTTAACTACAAGGGCGCAGTTGCAGGTATCATCGGCGGCGCGCTTGCAGATATCCTGTGGCTCGTGCTCTTCACCAACACCATTGTGAAAAACCCCATCGTGGCAACCGGCGTTTATGAGATCGTGCCCGGCTTTATCGTGGGCGCTGCTATTACCGTTGCCGTGTCCCTCTTTACTGCCGCACCCGCGAAAGAGATCACCGATATCTTTGATGCCGCCCTCTCGCCCGACGCTGACGAGGCGTAACCCAAAACGGGAGCATCGCATTTAACCGGTCAAACAATTTATATACAAATGCAAAGAGCAAGAGTAAAAGGGGAAAATCCTTCTATTCTTGCTCTATTTATATTTTATATATGATATATGAATTGATGCTATTTGCTCCGCAGATAAGGCATCATGAATTGGCTTCGCCATGATTTCTCGTCGGCGTACCGCCTCCTCCATGAATTGCAACCCATGTGCCGCAAGGCACAATTCATGCAGCAGGCAATTCACGAAAGCAAGGCTTTCAATTCACGCAACCGCAAGGTTGCAATTCATTGCGCGTTCTCCTAAAAGGAGAACGCGCAATGCGACAGCCTTTTTATTATATTTTCCCCATTTCGCGGCGCATACGGCGTCTTTGGCGATTGATGTGGCGCTCAAAGTCGCCGCTGTCAAGCAATTCCGCTAACACGTACTGCTCAAAGGTTGGGACCGTGCAGGAATAAAACCCGACACGCTCCTCAAAAAGGGGTAAAAGTGCACTCGGCAGCACCATATATGCCACGCGAAGAGATGCCCCCACAGTCCTTGTAAAGCTGTTCATATAAATCACGCGCCCCTCCCTGTCAAGGGAAAAGAGGGTATCCTCCATTTTTGCCGAAACGGTAAATTCCGAATCAAAATCATCCTCGATCAAAAACCCATCCCGTGCGGCGACAAAGGCGATATACGAGCGGCGCTTAGAGGCAGATGCCGTCACGCCGCTGGGAAAGCTGTGGTAGGGGGTTACGTGCAAAACATTGGCAAGACTCCCTGCCAGCGCCGCATCGGTAATGCCGTCCTCGCCCATGGCAAGCGGCTCAAAGCGCGCCCCATTTGCGCGGTAAACGGCACGGATCTGCTCGTAGCAGGGGTCCTCCACCGCAAATATGCACTCACGCCCCAGCATCTGCACCACAAGCCCGTAAAGATATTCCGCGCCCGACCCGATCACCACCTGATGGGGTGACACGGCAATGCCGCGGCTGCGCCCGAGATATGCGGCAACGGCACGCCGCAACGCAGAACACCCGTTGTTGGGACTACGTGCCAAAATATCCGCCTCGTACTCTGAAATGACACGCCGCATCGTGCGCGCGAGGGTGGAAAAGGGGATGGCATTTTCCTCCTTTTGCAAGGGCGCCGCACGCCGCCTTTTTATAAGGGAGAGGGGCGCCGCCGCAAATCCGTCATCCGCCCGATAGGTCACAAAGCATCCGCTGCGCTCGCGCGTGCCCACATACCCCTCGTCGGCAAGAATTTGCAGTGCGTGCTCCACCGTGACAAGGCTGATGCCAAGGTCGGCAGCCAGCACCCGCTTTGAGGGAAGCTTCGCGCCAAAGGGATATGCACCCGACACAATATCCCGACGCAAATGCTTATATAATTGCAAATAAACGGGCTCGTTGCCCTTTTCGTCAAGCTTATATTGCACAGTGTCACCCCCCTTATAATAGACTACATTGCGCTTTTATTAAAACGCGCCTTTGGCAACGGCTTCTCTTACGGCGTGCACTACCTTCTCGCGCAGGGTGGGAAGCCCCTCTCGCGCGTTAAAGCGCGCACGCACGGCGGCATCGTCCGCCTCCGGCGCATCAAGGATCAGCTTTTTAATGTATAACAGCGGCTCGCGGCAAGCGGCGATATACTGTTTAATATTCTCCTCACCCACGGCACAAAACCCATAAGGGTGATAATCGTGTGCGGTATAAATGGCAGCAAGGGGCATTTTTTCAAGCCTGTCAAGCGCCTGCCAATGCTCGGCGGGGAAGCTAATGTTTGAAGCCCATTCGCCCGATCCTATGATCCCGTGAAGCTGCAGGCAATCGCCCGTGACCAGCACGTTGTTGCGCGTGTCAAGCAGCCCTGCGCTGTCCTCCGTATGTCCGACGATCGGCACTACACGGTACGTGTCAAGCAGCAGCTCGCCCCCCTCGGGGAAAAGGAACGGGTGACCTGAAAACTTTTCTTGCAGCTTCGGGCTGCGCGACACGATGGTGGTGCTCGGATAGTGTGCCACAAGACGCGCAAGACCCCCCGCGTGATCGGCGTGGCTGTGAGATATGAAAACGTATTTGAGTGTTTCCCCCGTCACGCCAAGCTCTAAAAGCGCAGGGACGATCACCTCGTCCACGTCCTCATCAAAGCTGGCGGCATCAAACAAAATCGCGCCACCTTTGCCGGTTAGTAGGTAAACGGTGGTATAAATATCCTTATACGGTACGGTCAACCGTTGAAGCGCTTCGCCGATCCTTTCAAATTTTTTCATGGTAACCTCCTATGCTTTAAGCTTTGCTTTCCCGCTTTTCGTCATTTATTATTATACTCCCCTTCCCATTATTTGTAAAGAGAAAAAAGTCGCTTCCCTCATTTTTTAAGAGGATAAGCGACTTTTTTGTGTGCCTTCGCTAGACAAGAGTGATA
>JAZOCO010000021.1:0-3275 GCA_045596505.1 Eubacteriales bacterium | reverse complement strand
GTGCCGCTGGAGATGCCGCACATAATGCCTTCCTCACTGGCAAGGCGCTTGGCGGTGTTCAGCGCCTCCGCGTCCTTTACAATGCAGATGTCGTTGTAAATGCTTTGGTTGAGAATGGCGGGAATAAGGCCGTCGCCAATGCCCATTTGCAAATGCGTGCCGATCGAGCCGCCCGACAAAATGGCGGCGTGCTCGGGCTCTACTGCCCAGATCTCAATGTCGGGGTTTGCCTCCCGCAGCACCTCACCAATGCCCGTGATCGTGCCGCCCGTGCCGATCCCTGAGCAAAAGCCGTGAACGGGACCGTTTACCTGCTCTAAGATCTCCTTGCCCGTTTGCGTTCTTTGAATTGCCACGTTGGCGGGGTTTTCAAACTGTTGAGGCACAAACACGCAGGGGTCCTCACGCTGCATACGAAGGGCGGTTTGCAAGCATTCCTCAATGCAATCGCCGATATTACCTGCATCGTGAATAAGAATGACCTCTGCACCGTAATGCTCCACCAGCTTGCGGCGCTCCTCACTGACCGAATCGGGCATAATGATCTTTGTTTTATAACCGCGCACTGCGCCAACAAGCGCCAGACCAATGCCTTGGTTGCCGCTGGTCGGCTCAACGATGACGGTGTCCTCGTGAATCAGCCCGGCCTTCTCCGCTTCGCTGATCATATTGTACGCGGTGCGTGTTTTAATGGAACCGCCTACGTTAAGACCCTCAAATTTTACAAGGATCTCCGCACCGTCGGGGTCTGCCATGCGCGACAGGCGGATCAGGGGCGTCTTTCCCAGCGCGTCAAGAATAGAATTGCATATCATTTCCAAAACCTCAAAAAACGTTCTCTTAAAATTCTATACCAAAACCCTAAAAATGTCAACTGTTCCGCAGTAAAAAACTATTCGTAAAGCACCGATGCCCAGTTTATAGGCTCTATGCCGTGGGCGCTGAGAAATTCGTTTGCTCTTGAAAAGGGCTTTGAGCCGAAAAAACCGTTATATGCCGAAAGCGGTGACGGGTGCGCCGATTCAAGAATAAGATGGTGTGGATTTGTGAGATATTTCCGCTTGGCTTTTGCATTGCCGCCCCAAAGGATGAAAACGGTGGGCGTTTCGCGCCCGTTCAGCTTTTTGATGATCTCATCCGTAAATATGCTCCAGCCGATAGCAGCGTGGCTGTTGGCTTGATGCTCCCTGACCGTCAGGGTCGCGTTTAAAAGCAGCACGCCCTGCTTTGCCCACGAGGTAAGCTCGCCGTGCTGGGGGATCGCCATGCCTATATCGGAGTGAAGCTCCTTATAGATGTTGACCAGCGACGGGGGAATGCGCACGCCCCTCTTAACAGAAAAGGAAAGGCCGTGTGCCTGTCCCATCTCGTGGTAAGGATCTTGCCCCAAAATAACCACCTTGGTATTTTCATACGGGGTATATCTCAGTGCGTTAAAGATATCGTGCATTGGCGGAAAAACAGTAGTGCCGAAATACTCCTTTTTCAGAAACTCTCTTATCTTCAGGTAATACTCTTTTTTGAATTCGTCCGCAAGTATTACGTCCCAATCGTTGCCAAGACTGACCATGTTCCGTTGATCCTTTCTTGATGCTTTTATATAGCGAGGGAAGTGCTTATTTAAATATAGCATCTTCCGGAAGAAATGTCAACCGAATAATATGGGAAAAGGCAATCCCCAATAGGGACGATCGCTTTAAGAGTCGAGGTGCTCGCTGTTCTCTTTTACTATACGCGAAAAACTTGCAAATATTGTCTGTTTATGATATACTAGAGTATGATATCATTTTGGAGGGAGTTTTTATACTATGAGAAAACAAATGGAAACGGTCTGCCGTGTGCTAAAGCATTCGGCAAAGCGGTATTTTGTCTCTGTTTTACTATTTTGCCTTTTGCTGAACTTGCCAGCAAGCTTATTGGCGTGCACAAGAGTGCAACCAACGCCGCCCGACGAGCTTGACACCCTTCGTCCAAGCACCGCAGGCGAATATACCTATTTCGCCACGGAGCAAAGCAATACCGCCCTGCGCATTCGTCTGCCTAGTGAATGGAAGCTGACGGAAAATGATACGGGCTATGACATTGGCGACGGTGAGGCGAGCGTTGGCACCGTGACGCTGGGAGACATAGAGGAAAGTGCCGATGCCTTTACCGAGGCGCAAAGCACCATCCATAATCAAACCGCCATAAAGGTTAGCACGGGCGTATACAAGCGTGATGGCAAGAAAATTGCCGTTTACCGCGTCACCTACACCTACACGGATGATAGTGGTAACTCTCGGGTGATCACCTTAGAGATAGACGATAAACACATGGATACAACCGCCTACAAATGGTTTTTATTAGCCGAGGCGATGCCCATCAAGGATTATCATATACCGCCACGCATTTCACTGCAAGACGGCAACGGTAAAGCAAGCGTGCTGATTCTGGGCAACAGCTTTTTATATAATCGTTATTCAGGCATTGGTCTCACGCTGCCTGATCTGATCACGGCAGGCGGCAAAGTCTGTAGTGTAACCGTAAAGGGTAACGGTTATGCTACGGTTTCTGCTTATGCCACTCAGACCGACAGTAACTACAAATCTTATATAGACAATATTAAGGCGGGCAAATACGGCGTGGTACTGATGTGTGGTCTTTACAGCTGTGCTGACGTTGACGCGCTTGATACCATCTTGGCGGCTTGCCGCACGGGTAATGCACAATTGGTGTTATTTCCTGCCCACAACGAGAGCAAAGCGCGTATTGAGGCGGCAAAGGCAAAACATCCCGATCTGATCTGCCTTGATTGGAAGGGGAAGATCAACTCGTTTATCAACGCAGGTCTTACCGAACAGGATTTTTGTGTCAACGATCAGCATGATCACAGCAATGCATTGGCAGGCTACGTGGGTGCCGCCCTCGTCTACGAGGCGCTGTTTGGCGAAAAGCCCCCCGCACTCCCCAAAAACGCAAGCGCAATTACGCAAGAGGAGGTCGATGCTAAGCTGAATACTGTGAGCATATCTCCCACAGTATTGATTCCGGAAAAAGGCATCAATTATTTTTCTGAATAAGCGTATGAGTTCGTATATCCAGCAACGGCGTTTTTCGACTGTTGTGAGCACTTGCCACCCGAAGTCGAACCAAATGGGGCTGCGTCATTTACGCAGCCCCTGCGCAAAAAAGCCGACGGTAGGCTTTTTTGACGCGCGGAATTTGCGGTTTTTGCCTGTAAAACAGGCAAAAATTGCGGTGTTTAGCCGCAAAGCAAAAACGACGGGGTGAGTACC
>JAZOCO010000020.1:0-16338 GCA_045596505.1 Eubacteriales bacterium | reverse complement strand
GGCTTTGCACCGATGGTGCTCTTTACGAGAGTTACTTTTTTCATGGTAAACCCTCCTTAACCCTTGATTTGCGCTACGTCGATGTCGCGAATCTTCGCAACCTCTTCAGCGGTACGGAGAGCCTTAAGACCCTCGATGGTTGCCTTTACCACGTTTGCGGGGTTGTTAGAGCACAGGCACTTTGCACGGATATTCTTGATACCGGCAAGCTCCAGCACGAAACGAACACCGCCACCTGCGATAATACCGGTACCGGGCTTAGCGGGCTTCAAAAGCACCTTGCCCGCACCAAATACGCCGATGACCTCGTGGGGGATAGTCGTTCCCTTGAGGGAAACAGTGATCATATTTTTCTTTGCATCCTCAATGCCCTTGCGAATTGCTTCCGGCACCTCGGCTGCTTTACCGAGACCAATACCGATGCGACCCTTACCGTCGCCCACCGCCATAATAGCGGCAAAGCGTGCGATACGACCACCCTTAACGGTCTTGGAAACACGGTTGAGCGCAATAAGCTGCTCCTTAAATTCCTGTTCACCAGGATTTCTGTTATAAGCCATGTTATTCCTCCTAAATTATGCTTAACTGAAGTTAAGCAGTGTACAAACCGGTTTAGAACTTCAGGCCGCCCTCGCGAGCGCCTTCAGCCAATTCCGATACACGTCCGTGATAAAGATAGCCGCCGCGGTCAAATACGACCTCAGTGATACCCTTTGCGGTGGCACGCTCGGCAATCTTCTTGCCTACGATACGAGCCGCTGCCTTATTGCTACCGATTCCCTCGAAGTCCTTTTCAAGGGTAGAAGCGGAAACCAAAGTAACGCCTGCCACGTCGTCAATGATCTGCGCGCTGATATTCGCATTAGAGCGATATACAGCCAGACGCGGACGTGCAGCAGTGCCGGAAATCTTTGCTCTGACTCTCTTATGTCTTTTAAGACGAGCCTGATTGCTGTCCTTTCTCGATACCATTTTACTCCACTCCTTTCATTATTTACCGGCTTTACCGGCCTTGCGGCGAACGTGTTCATCGCTATACTTAACACCCTTGCCGTGGTAAGGCTCAGGCGGACGCTTGCTGCGGATCACTGCTGCGATCTGACCAACCGCCTGCTTGCTGATGCCCTTCACCACGATGGTGTTGGGGTTCGGCACCTCAAAGGTGATGCCGTCGGGCTCGGTTACCTGAAGCGATGCCTGGGGCAGACCCTTTACCAGGGACTGACCAAGGAACAGCTGCAGCGTCTTGCCCTGCTTTACGACCTTGTAGCCTACGCCAACGATCTCAAGGGTCTTGGCGTAACCCTGGGTCACACCTACGACCATATTGTTGAGGAGCGCACGCGTAAGACCGTGCAGGCTTCTTACCTCCTTCTCGTCGTTAGGACGGGTAACGATTGCTTCGCCACCCTCTACCTTAACGGTGAGAACGGGAGAAAATTTTTCACTAAGGGTTCCAAGAGGGCCCTTTACGGTAACGAGGTTGTCCTCACCCACGGTAACGGTAACACCGGCGGGGATCACAACGGGCATTCTACCAATTCTTGACATCTTTTCTACCTCCTTACCAAACGAAGGCGAGAACTTCGCCGCCGATCTTCATCTCACGAGCCTTTTTATCGGTCATAAGACCCTTCGAGGTGGAAACGATGGCAATGCCAAGACCGTTCATCACGCGGGGCATATCCTCGTAGCCGGCGTAAATGCGCAGACCGGGCTTAGACACACGGCGAAGGCCACGAATGACCTTTTGCTTGCCTGCTGCGTACTTGAGGGTCACACGAATGGTGCCCTGCTTGCCGTCCTCGATCACCTGATAGCCCTTTACATAGCCCTCAGCAGTGAGAATGTCGGCAATGGATTTTTTCATGTTAGACGCCGGAATGTCAACAGTTGCGTGCTTCGCATCGCTTGCGTTGCGAATACGCGTGAGCATATCGGCAATAACGTCGGACATTTGCATAGTAATAATCCTCCTTTATGCAAGTTCATTTTTTCTTGCTGCCAACCTCTCGGTCGGCGGCCAATCGGGGGTTAAATCGAACTCCCTCCTCGTGTCGCCTTGGCGCCATCGCTTTTGAGGGTCGGTCTGATTTCCTACCGAAGGTTAGGGGTTTTTAACCGAGCATGCTCGGTTGCGAACACTTACCAGGATGCTTTTCTTACACCCGGGATCTCGCCCTTGTAGGCAAGATTACGGAAGCAGATACGGCAGATGCCAAACTTACGCATGTAAGAGTGGGGACGTCCGCAGATCTTGCATCTGGTGTATACGCGCGTGGAGTATTTCTGCTCCTTTTGCTGCTTTAAGATCATGGATTTCTTTGCCATTTTCAACTACCTCCTATTATTGTGCGAAGGGAGCGCCCATCAAGCGGAGCAGCTCTCTTGCCTCTGCATCGGTTGCAGCCGTGGTGACGAAGCAGATATCCATACCGCGGATCTTTTCGACCTTGTCGTACTCGATCTCGGGGAAGATCAGCTGCTCCTTGAGGCCCAGCGAATAGTTGCCGCGGCCGTCAAAGGCGTTGGGATTGATACCCTTGAAGTCACGCACGCGAGGCAGCGCGAAATTGAACAAACGATCCATAAACTCGTACATACGGTCGCCGCGAAGCGTAACCTTTGCACCGATCTTCATGCCCTGACGGAGCTTGAAGTTTGCAACCGATTTCTTCGCAACGGTAGGTACAGCCTTCTGACCTGCAATAATGGTCAGATCGTTAATAATGTTGTCGATGACCTTGGCGTTATCCTTGGCATCACCTGCGCCGATGTTGATCACGATCTTGTTAAATCTCGGGATCTGCATGACGCTCGAGTACTCAAACTGCTTCATGAGGGCGGGCGCAACCTGCTCCTTGTACATATCTTTTAATCTCGACATTTTACGCTACCTCCTCTCACAGCTTTGCGCCGCACTTGGCGCATACGCGAACCTTTTTGTCGCCATCCATTTCGATCTTGGAGCGAACACCCTTATCGCACTTGGGGCAGTAGAGTGCAACCTTGCTGGCGTAAATTGCGCCCTCGGCGTCGATCACACCGCCGGTCTCACCCTGCTTACGGGGCTTAACGTGCTTGTGGATCATGTTAGCACCCTTAACGATTACCTTACCTTCCTTGGGGGCAACGGCGATAACCTCGCCCTTCACGCCCTTGTCGTCACCGGAGAGAACGATAACGGTATCACCGGTCTTGATATGAAGCTTATTCATTTTACCAGTTACCTCCATTACAGTACTTCGGGTGCGAGCGACAGGATCTTAAGGTAGTCCTTATCGCGGAGCTCACGCGCCACCGGGCCAAAAATACGGGTGCCGCGGGGCGTCTTGTCTTCTCTGATAATTACCGCTGCGTTCTCATCAAATTTGATGTAAGAGCCGTCTGCACGCTTAAGGCCGTGCACACTTCTTACTACCACTGCCTTGACGACATCGCCTTTTTTAACCACACCGCCGGGTGCTGCCTTTTTCACGGCTGCAACCACTACGTCGCCGATGTTGGCGTAACGACGGCCGGAGCCGCCGAGCACGCGAATGCACATCAGCTCCTTCGCGCCGGTGTTGTCGGCAACTTTCATCAATGTCTGTTGCTGAATCACTTTTCTTTCCTCCTACTGTTTCAGTACGCTTCGACGTACTTACTGTTAGAATTCTTGTTTGCGATCGCGAAATTACTTCGCTTTTTCAATGATCTCGGTCACGCGCCATCTCTTGGTCTTAGACAAAGGACGGGTCTCCATGACCTCCACGCGGTCGCCGACGCCGCACTCGTTCTTTTCGTCGTGTGCGTGAACCTTCAGCGTGCGCTTGATGATCTTGCTGTAAACGGGGTGCTTTACGTTATCCTCAATGGCAACCACAACGGTCTTATCCATCTTCGTGCTGACAACCATGCCAACTCTCGTTTTTCTCAAAGTTCTTTCCATGCCTATCTCCTCCTTATGCGTTCTTCTGGTTAAGAACGGTCATCACGCGAGCGATATCGCGCTTGACATCCACGATCTTGTGCGGATTTTCAAGCTGGTTGATCGCGTGCTGGAAGCGGAGGTTGAAAAGCTCGCCCTTGAGTTCCTTAAGCTTAGCGTTAAGCTCTTCGACGCTGAGCTTCATAAGTTCTGCTGCCTTCATCGCTTAACCCTCCTCTTTCTTGATGAACTTGGTCTTGATCGGCAGCTTGTGGCCTGCAAGACGCATTGCTTCTCTTGCGATCTCCTCTGCAACGCCCTCCATCTCGAACATCACTCTGCCGGGTTTCACGACTGCTACCCAGTATTCGGGAGAGCCCTTACCGGAGCCCATGCGCGTTTCCGCAGGCTTCTCAGTGATCGGCTTGTCGGGGAAGATCTTGATCCAGACCTGACCGCCACGCTTGATGTAACGCGTCATAGCGATACGGGCAGCCTCGATCTGATTGCTGGTGATCCAAGCGGGCTCGGTGGCAACAAGGCCATACATGCCGTTGGAAAGCGTGTTGCCGCGCAGCGCCTTACCCTTCAGGCGGCCACGCTGTACACGACGGAATTTGACTCTCTTAGGCATCAACATAATTACTTCGTGCCTCCTTGTCTGGGTGTTCTGCGCTCACCGTTGCGGCCCGCGCCCTGACGGCGGTCTCCGCCGCGGCGGTCACCACGGTCACTGCGACGGTCGCGGCGCTCGCGATGCTCTGCTGCAGGACGGTTTACCTCGCTCAGCACCTCACCGCGGTAGATCCACACCTTAATACCGATCTTGCCGTAGGTAGTGTTAGCCTCATAGAAGCCGTACTCAATGTCTGCGCGAAGTGTTTGAAGCGGGATAGTACCCTCGTGATAGTGCTCGGTCTTTGCGATCTCGGCACCGCCAAGACGGCCGCCGCAGCTGATCTTGATACCCTTGGCACCAAGACGCATCGTGTTGCGGATCGCCATTTTCATCGCACGGCGGAATGCCACGCGGTTCTCAAGCTGAGAAGCAATGTTCTCTGCCACGAGCTGTGCGTTGAGGTCGGGGGATTTTACCTCCACGACGTTGAGCGCAACGGGCATGCCAACCATCTTTTCAAGCTTTGCCTTGTACTTTTCGATCTCTGCACCGCCCTTACCGATCACGATGCCGGGCTTTGCACAGTGAATGAACACGCGAACTCTGTGACTGTCGCGCTCGATCTCGATCTTCGGAACGCCTGCCTTTTGCAGCTCGGTCTTCAGATACTTACGGATCTGATAGTCGGAAACGAGCGTGTCGCCAAACTTTTGATCGTTTACGAACCATCTCGAGTCCCAGTTCTTAATCACGCCTACACGCAGGCCGTGAGGATTTACTTTCTGACCCATTCTTCGTTTCCTCCTTATCTTTCTTTTACAACCATGGTAACATGGCTGGTTCTCTTCAGGATTCTGTCAGCGCTTCCCTTTGCACGAGGCATGATACGCTTCATCGTGGGGCCGGGGCATACGAAGCATTCGCTTACGTACAGCTTCGAAGGATCCATGTGGAAATTGTTCTCTGCGTTGGCAATAGCGCTGCCAAGCAGCTTGATCAGGTATTCAGAGGCCGCCTTGGGGGTGGTCTTGAGAATACCCATTGCTACGCCTGCATCCTTGCCGCGGATCAGGTCAAGAACGATCTGAACCTTGCGGGGAGAAATGCGAGCGTGCTTAAGATATGCTCTTGCTTCCATTTCCTAATCCTCCCTTATTTGCCGTTGTTAGACGTCTTAGAGCCTGCATGGCCCTTGAACGTACGGGTGGGTGCAAACTCACCGAGCTTGTGACCGACCATATCCTCGGTAACGTATACCGGGACATGCTTTCTGCCGTCATGAACGGCAATGGTGTGACCCACGAATTCCGGGAAAATCGTCGAAGCGCGGGACCAGGTCTTAAGGACCTTCTTTTCATTCTTTTCATTCATAGCGCAAATACGCGTGTAGAGCTTCTCCTCGACGTAGGGCGCTTTTTTCAAACTTCTGCTCATGATCGATTAGCCTCCTTACTTAGCGTTTCTGCGTTTTACGATGAACTTATCGGTTCTCGCATTCTTGTTACGGGTCTTGTAACCAAGCGCGGGCTTGCCCCAAGGCGTAACAGGGGAAGGACGACCGATGGGGGACTTGCCCTCACCACCGCCGTGGGGGTGATCGCAGGGGTTCATGACCGAGCCGCGCACTGTGGGACGAATGCCCTTGTGACGGGTCTTACCTGCCTTACCAACCTTAACGGTGTCGTGCTCCACGTTGCCGACCTGACCGATGGTTGCCTTGCAGTCAAGGCGAATGATGCGAACCTCGCCGGAGGGCAGACGAACCTGTGCCACGCCGTTTTCCTTAGCAATGAGCTGTGCGAATACGCCTGCGGAACGAACCAGCTGAGCACCCTTGCCGGGATAAAGCTCAACGTTGTGGATCATCGTACCAACGGGGATGTTAGCGATGGGCAGCGTGTTGCCGGGCTTAATGTCGGCATCAGCACCGGAGTAAAGCACGTCGCCTGCGGTCACGCCAACGGGCGCGATCACATAGCTCTTGTTGCCTTCCTCGTTCTGAAGCAGTGCGATATATGCGCTGCGGTTGGGGTCGTACTCGATACCGACAACGGTTGCGGGAGATTCATTCTGACGCTTGAAGTCGATAATTCTGTACTTGACCTTGTTGCCGCCGCCGCGATGGCGGACGGTGATGCGACCGTAGCTGTTACGGCCTGCATTCTTCTTCTTGATGACGATGAGGCTCTTTTCGGGGGTAGATTTGGTAATCTCCTCGAAGGTGGGAACCGTCATATGACGTCTTGCCGGGGTAGTCGGCTTATACTTAATTGTAGGCATTTTCTAAACCTCCTACTCTTACTTCATACCATCGAAGAACTCGATGGTCTTAGAATCAGCCGTAAGGGTAACGATTGCCTTCTTCCACTCGGAGGTGTAGCCGGCATGGACACCCATTCTCTTGGGCTTCTTCTTCATGTTGATGGTGTTAACGTCCTGTACCTTAACCTTGAACATTTCCTCAACTGCGTGAGCAATATCTGCCTTGGTAGCACGGCTCTGTACCTTGAATACGTATTTCTTGGCGTCAAGCATATCCATGCTTGCTTCCGTGATGATCGGCTTAATGATGATATCCTCTACCATTCTCATTATGCGTACACCTCCTCAAGCTTCAGAACGGCATCCTTGGCGATAATAAACTTATCGGCATTGAGCACGTCGTATACGTTTACGGTGTTAAACTGCGTGGTCAGCACACCGGGGATGTTTGCGCAGCTCTTAATAACGGCTGCATCAACCTCGGGAAGCACGACCAACGCCTTTCTTTCAGCACCAAGAGCCTTGAGCATATTCACCATGGTCTTGGTGGAATAGCTTTCGGTCTTGATAGCATCCACGACCACAAGATCGCCGGAGGCAACCTTTGCGGAAAGTGCGCTGAACAGCGCCACTCTCTTGGTCTTCTTGTTCAGATCCGTGCGGTAGTCACGAGGCTTCGGGCCAAGTGCAACACCGCCGTGTGTCCACTGAGGAGAACGGGTAGAGCCCTGACGAGCACGGCCGGTTCCCTTTTGTCTCCAGGGCTTTTTGCCGCCACCGGAAACCTCGGTACGAGTGAGCGTCGATTGCGTGCCCTGTCTTTGATTCATCAGGTAAGCACGAACTGCCGCGTGGAGGACTGCACCGTTTACCTCTCTGCCGAAAATGACATCGGAGAGGGTGATCTTGCCGACTTCCTTGCCGGCCATATCAAAAACCTTTACGTTTGGCATGGTAATTCCTCCTTTCGATTACGCTTTGACCGAGTCGCGAATGAACACGATGCCGTTCTTGGCACCGGGAATGGCACCCTTCACAGCGATAAGGTTCTTTTCAGCGTCGATCTTGACAACTTCAAGATTAAGCACCGTAACCTGCTCGTTACCGTACTGACCTGCCATCTTCTTGTTCTTGAAGATTCTGGCGGGGTCGATTACACCCATAGAGCCGGATTGACGGTGGATCGGGCCGATACCGTGCGTCTTGCCAAGAAGATGCAGGTTCCATCTCTTGATGGCGCCCGTGTAGCCGCGACCCTTAGTTGTGCCGGTCACGTCGATCTTGTCGCCGACAGCAAAGGTGTCGGCGCCGACGGTGTCGCCCACGTTAAGTGCGGAGCAGTCGTCAAGACGAAACTCCTTGAGGTGCTTCTTCGCACAAACGCCTGCCTTCTCAAAATGGCCCTTCTGCGGCTTGGTGGTCTTTTTTTCCTTGGCATCGATAAAGCCAAGCTGTACGGCATCGTAGCCGTCCTTTTCAGCGGTCTTCTTCTGTGCTACCACACAGGGGCCCGCCTCGATAACAGTTACCGGGATCACATTTCCGACCTCGTCGAAAATCTGAGTCATACCGATCTTCTTACCGATAATACCCTTTTTCATTTTGGATTTCCTCCTGTAAATTATTGGTTGACGCGAAGCGCCAACGTGATTTACAAAGTTGTCGAGCTGCCACAGCTTTTGTGACATCGACTGTTATCTTTGTTTTGCCGTATGAGATTAAAGCTTAACTTCGATCTCAACGCCGGCGGGGAGCTCGATGTTCATCAGTGCGTCCACAACCTTTTGGGTGGGCTTGATGATGTCGATGAGTCTTTTGTGCGTGCGCAGCTCAAACTGCTCACGGCTGTCCTTGTACTTGTGCACAGCGCGAAGAATGGTGATGATCTCCTTCTTCGTGGGGAGCGGTACGGGACCCGAAACGGCTGCGCCGTTTCTCTTGGCAACGTCTACGATCTTCTCTGCCGCGGTATCAACCAGCGTGTGATCATAGCTCGTCAGTCTGACTCTGATCTTTTCCTTGACTGCCATTTGTTTTGCCTCCTTTTTGAATTTTGCGCGGTCGTATGCGCGTCTTATATTAAATGAAGACTTGCAGCACGGCCCGCAGCTCACATTGGGGCGAGAACGCTCTGACACGCCGCCGTGCGTTTCTTTTGCTCCCTGACAAAAACCGGATTTGCCCACACCAGCATCGCATGGGTAGTTTCCGGGGGTTAAAAGTCAGTCAAAAGCCAGCACAGCACGCCTTCGCGCACTCCTTCGCCCGATTGACACGGACATACTCTGCGAAAATTCACCCGCTTTCGCGGCAACCTCTCGCTTCATCGCATATCAGACCCGTCTATTCTACCACATTTATATTTAAATTGCAACACTTTTCTTTTGTGGAAAATGTAGAACTTTAAACCCAAAAAATGTATATTTTGTGCATATCAAACAAAAACAACCTGTATTTTGTGCTTTTTTCCACGCGATACCCATATCTTGTGTGTGGTGATGCGAAAAAAAGCCGTTTTTTTAAAAATTGATACAATTTGTTCACATTTTATTGCTATACTGAATAAAAATATACACTTCGGGACAAAAGATTTTAAACCCCGACGCTACTAAAAAGGAGTTTCCCCATGCCGGAACGTTTTCGTACTACGCGCGTTTTTTACCTCGGCGCGGCGATCCTTACGCTGATCGCCACTATTTTACGCACGCTTTCCCTCGCCCTTTGCCTCGACCCTGCAGGCAGTTATTTTGACGTCGGCGCAGCACTCCCCGCCTGCTACCGCATCCTCTCCGTGCTATCTGCGCTTGCCTTTATCCTTTTTCCCCTGCTTGTCCTTAAGGATCGCGTATCCGAAAGGCGCGCGGGAATGACACGGGTGAGCCTTTGCGCCTCCCTTCTTTGCGCCATTCTTTTCTTCCTTAATTTTATGATGGCGTGCACGGGGCGAAGCGCTCTTTTGCCCTCTGCCCTTTGGTTCTTCGGGCTACTCTTTCTCCTCGGCGGAGCAGTTTATTTCATTTTACAGGCATTAATGCCGCGCGTGCGTGATATCACCACGGGCACGGTCACCGTTTTCGGATGCCTTTGTATCCTTAGCGTTGCGTGCCTGATATCCTTTACCTATTTTGATATCGCCACGCCGATGAACGCGCCGCATAAAACAGATCTTCACTTAGCGCTGCTTTCCTTGCTGCTTTATCTCCTTTACGAGCTGCGCGACGTGGCAGGTATTCCCCGCCCCCGCGCCCTTACCGCCTGCACAGCGCTTGCCTTCTTCTTCACCGTGACGGTGGGCGCCTCCGACCTTGTCGCCTATTGCCTTAGCATATATGCTGATCCCTCTTATTTGATACAGGATCTTTTGCTGATCGGCTTTGCCTTCTATATCGGCGCACGTGCCTTAAACGACAGCGCTGTCACCGTGTCAGAGCAATGACCTATATTGCCGCAAAGAACTGCGCCTCGCGCAGTTCTTTTTTGTTTTTAGTTTTTGCGGGTCATTCTGAGGATTTTAACAAAAAATCCGAAGAATCTGTGAAAGTGCAAGGGGCACTTTCGGCGGTGTGTTGGCACAAAACCTTTTTATTACTCATCCCCGGCACTATGTTCGCACTTGGCTTTTTATGAGTCATCCTGAGCGAGGCAACAAAGCCGAGCCGAAGGATCACCGAAAACGCAAGAAGCGTTTTCAGCGGTATGTTAGCACGACCCCTTTACAAACTGAAAATAACATTCAGCCAAACAAAAAGTTTTGTGCAAACAAACCGCGGCGCGATCGTTTTTATCGCGCCGAGATCCTTCGACTCGGCTTTGTTGCCTCGCTCAGGATGACCCCAAGGGAGTGTGTGAAGAATAAGTACGGGCTCGCAGAGGATACTCTAAAAAGGAGAAAGGCTTGTGCAAACAACCTCCGTCTGCAAACAAGTCTTTCGCGCTCACGCAAAGAGCTCGTCGGATTTAGGCGAGAAACTTTCATTACAAGACCTGAGGCGTACTTAGTACGCCTCAGCTTGTGAGGGACGCAAGAAAAAGTCCGTTTTAAAACGAAAGAATTTCGAAGAGATTCAACCTATTTTTTCACACTTGTGTCGCATTTGCTCTTTTTGGGGGGCAAATGCGACTCTTTCTTTACATATGCGGACTTTTTCGGTCGCGCCAAATGTGACAGCCCCGTTTATCAGCTATAAGGGGGCTTTAATTGCTATTAGAAGCCTTTATTTGTTCCACAAAGCTTTTCAGATTCGCAGAAAATTGAGCACGGTAGTCACCGCTGACGCTGTCCCATGCCGTACCTGCCAGGGCTGCATCCATGACAAGACTGTCTATCGAATAGTTGTTACCCTCGCCCAACTCGTACTTGAGCACGTGACCCAGGTCAATGCGCATGCTATCGTGAATTATCTCGCACATCACCCCCGGCGCACACGAAGCCGAAGCCTTTAATTTCATATTAAGTTCCTGAATAACCGGCGTCGTTTTGCGGTACGCCTCGTTTGCCCAGCATTCTAACACTGCGGAAAGCATGGTAAGAGTTTTCTGCTCATTCCCGCGATCTGCACAACCCTTGAAAATAGAAAACAAGGATATTTCAAGATCCCTAAATACCGTTTCATAATCGGCTTGTACCGCATCATACCTGGGCATTGGCAGCACGCCGTATTCTGCTATTTTATTAGAGTTGGCTAAACAACGACACCCAAAATTAAAGCTTTCCACAGCGAACAGTGCATCACCATTCACAAATGGACGATAGTAATAGGGGCTATCCGTGGTATCCTCGGTGTGATAATCATCCGAACGCATCAGTGCCCCCAGCTTTGTGACAAGCGTGCCCGCTGTGCTTGAGGTATAATCATCGGAAATTTTCAGGGCTTCGGCGTCATCCGCCTTGATCATGCGCAGTCCCGAGCCACCATACAGCGCAGCCATCTTATAATTAATAGAGGTAATGCCGTAGGTGTCATCAACGGTCTTGCCATCTCCCATACTATCAATATAGCAGCCCGAGGCAAGCTCAATCAGGGTGTCAACCGTCCACTTGCCATTGTACACCAGCTCATACAGCCAATCGGTTGCTGTTTGTGTCGTGGTCAAATTTCCCGTGCTTCGTGGCGGTTCGCCATATCCGCCCGAATTTCCATTTCCATTTCCGTTTCCATAGAATTGAGCCAGTCTTCCCCCCATGAGCGTTACCTCGGAATGCCCGTTTTCGGCAAAATACTGGCTCGCACGTGTCGCGTATTTCTCATTGACAAGGTCAACGTTGAAATAAACACAAGGGAGCGTTTCCATCACACGGCTGGAAATATCACCTGTTACAAAATACAGCGAGCCATCAATGGCAGCATCGCTTGCAAGGCTTTGGGGCCACCAGGGCTTAGATAGCTCAATATAGCTTTTTTCAATATCAAAAAGATTTTGCAGATATCCATTTCGCATCAGCTCTGCCTCTACGCGGAAGGGGGCTGCAATAATATCAAAATCGCTCGCGTCCGACTCAAAGGCAGTACGAACTCTTGCCGCAAGAGTATCTGCACTCTCCTCAATAAAATTCAGTGTAACGCCAAGACGCGTTTGAACATCTCGATTACGCTTGTAAATTGAGGAGAGATAGTAGTCGTCAACCTCTTGGTTCTGCACAAATTCGGGCGAGCTGCTATTCCAGCAAAGAACATTAATCTGCTCGTTATCATAATAAACGGTAGTGCCGATATTGTCGTATTCGCGCCAATTGCCCCACTCATCACGTGCCCAGCGCACACCGTTGCTATCTTGTAGGACCCTCACGGGGATATCCGGTCTGCCGCAGACCAAGCAAAGCCCCGTTTCAGAGCTAAAATTATGCGTATTGGTTGTGGAAATATCATCGTACTCTGTAAAGCCACAGGCACAGCGATATGCCTTTTTTCCCTTTTCGGCGCAGGTCGGCTCCACAACGATCTCCGTTGAGTCAAGCTCGTGCAAATGACTGCACACGGCACATCCGTAGCCCTCCTCGTTCGGTTGGTGTGCAACCTCGTCAATCAGCTTTGTTTCCGTGTGACCGCAGGCACAGGTCCTGGCACAAACGCCCTTGGAAATGCAGGTTGGTGCAACCAAATCTTCCCATTCACCAAAGGTGTGCGTATGTGTGACAGCGCCTTCCTCATTGCACGCCACAAAGGTGCAGACAACAAAAAGCAATGCCATCGCAAATGCCAAAATTCGTTTCATAGTCTTTTACTCCTTTCCTTTTTTGACATATTAAACATGTCATGTACACATTATATAATGTATAAGTCTATTTGTCAAGAGAAAAACGAATATATAATGTAGGCATGATATATTTGGAGGTATACTACCATGCGGTTGCGTATTCTTGAAATCTTGAAGGAGAAGAACAAAACCAAGTATTGGCTCTATATTCAGCTGGGGCTCAGTTACCAAAATTTCAATCGAATTGTAAACAACCAAACGGGCAGCATTAAGTTTGAAAATTTGAAAAACATTTGTGACATTCTCGAATGCACCCCAAACGATTTGTTTGAGGAATACTATCAGCGCAAACAATGATAATAAAAGCGCGCAGGGGCGCTTTTTGCCTTCTTTTTAAACATTTTAAATATTTTTCAAAAAACTATTGACAAACGGCTTTTACCGTGCTATAATACCACCGTTATCCAAAGACAGCAGGTTCCCGTAAAGGTAACGTAAGCGTTACTCTCCTGCCGAGGACGATCCACCGTTTATAACGCTTGTGTATCTTTCTTCGTGCGGGGGCTTTGTGCCTTTCGGGAGAAGGATTTTTTTATATCTATTACCAATTGGGAGGTGAAAAGAAAAATGCCCAGCAAAATTATTCTCGAGAAAAAGCAGCAGGCTGTTGCAGAACTGGCAGAAAAGATCAAGAACTCGGTTTCCGGTGTACTTGTAAACTACCAGGGCATTACCGTTGAGGATGATACCGCTATGCGTAAGGCTCTGCGCGAAGCAGGCGTTAAGTATATGGTTGTAAAGAATTCTCTGACGGGCCGCGCTTGCGACGAGGTTGGCTACGGGGACATGAAGCAGCACCTTGTCGGTATGACTGCGATCGCGATCAGCGAAAATGATGCAGTTGCACCCGCAAAGGTTCTGAAAAAGTATGCTGAAAAGATCGAAAGCTTCAAAATCCTTGCAGGCTACCTTGACGGTGCCGTGATCGACGAGAAGACTGTGAACGAGCTTGCCGATATTCCGAACAAGGAAACCCTTGTTGCCAAATTCCTCGGCAGCATCCAGTCCCCTCTTTACGGTCTGGCTTACGCTCTGCAGGCTATTGCAGACAAGCAGCAGGAGGCTCCTGCCGCAGAATAATGCAGCAAATGCAAAAGACGCCCGTTGCCGCGTAAAGGCAACGACCGCCGCGTGACGGACTCGCGCAAAAATTAAAAATTCCATTTTAGGAGGTTATGTAAAATGGCTAGCGAAAAGATTACTGCTATTGTTGAAGAGATCAAGGGTCTTACCCTTCTTGAGCTTAACGAGCTCGTAAAGGCTGTTGAGGAGGAGTTCGGCGTATCCGCAGCTCCCGTTGCAGCTGTTGCTGTTGGTGGCGCTGCTCCCGCAGCTGCTGCTGAGGAGAAGACCGAGTTTGACGTTGTTCTTGCTTCCTTCGGTGCAAACAAGCTTGCTGTTATCAAGGCAGTTCGTGAGATCACCGGTCTTGGCCTTAAGGACGCTAAGGACCTTGTTGAGGCTGCTCCCAAGGCAATCAAGGAGGGCGCTTCCAAGGAAGAGGCTGACAATATCAAGAAGGCTCTTGAAGACGCCGGCGCTACGGTTGAAGTTAAGTAATTTTCACCGTTCCACAAACAATTTACTTGCTGTACACAAAAGAGCAGATGCTGCGGCATCTGCTCTTTTTGTTTGTTCTGCTTTCGACGCGCAAGTACGTCCAAATATTTCTCAAAATATTCCAAAATACAAAGGTGTTTTTCTAAGTATAGCGTATTTCCACGCCCGTTTCTTCTAAAACGCGCGTTTTTCTTGACATTTTTGGCGGTGTATGCTACCATTAAAGCGACTTGATTGAAATTAAAGAAGAGGTTGCCACTATGAATATAAAAAGAGCCGTGATCTCGGGGGCTACGGGCGCGATCGGCATCGCACTGCTTGACGAGCTTATCAAAAGCGGCGTTGAGGTGTTGGTGCTGTGCCGTGCGGGGGGGCGTTCCTCACGCATTCCAAAGCACCCGCTGATCTCCCTTAAATACTGCGAGCTTGCCGAGCTTTCAGATCTCCAAAACGACACGGGCAAGAGCTTTGACGTGTTTTATCATCTTGCCTGGGCGGGCACGACGGGTGCGGCGCGAAACGACACTCTCCTGCAAAACGACAACGTGCGCTATGCCATAAATGCCGTTGGCGCCGCCAAGCGGCTTGGCTGTCACACCTTTGTAGGCATTGGTTCACAGGCGGAATACGGACGCGTAGAGGGGCAGCTCACCCCCAAAACACCAACCTTTCCCGAAAACGGTTACGGTATCGCTAAGCTGGCAGCAGGGGCGCTGACGCGCATCGAGGCGGAAAAGCTTGGCATGCGACACGTTTGGGTGCGCGTTTTAAGTGTTTACGGTCCCTATGACGGTGAAAACAGCTTGATCACCTCAACCATTCGCAAGCTGCTCTCGGGCGAAAGACCGCAATTCACGGCGGGTGAGCAGCTTTGGGACTATCTTTACAGCAAGGATGCGGCACGGGCGCTCGCTCTGCTTGGCGAGCGTGGGCAAAACGGCGGCGTCTACGTGCTTGGTAGCGGCAAGGCTTGCCCGCTAAAGGACTATGTGCTTGCCCTGCGCGACGCCGTGGCACCCGCAACCACCCTCACCTTTGGTGAAATCCCGTATGCGCCGCAGCAGGTGATGCATCTGTGTGCCGATATCAGTGCGATCACTGCCGATACGGGCTGGCTGCCCACTACTGACTTTACCGATGGGATCAAAGAAACGATCCAATGGGCACGCGACGAAAATTTGTAACGATGAAGATCACAAATGCAAAAATCAGCAAGGAGTTTTGCTGCGCCACGTAATGTGGGCGGTAGAGCTCCTTCCTTTTTTTACTTTTTTAATTTTTTTCAAAAAAGGTCTTGACAAAGCTTTTTTGCCGTGATATAATATCGACTGTTGCCGAGCAACACGGAAGCATAGCTCAGTTGGGAGAGCATCTGCCTTACAAGCAGAGGGTCATAGGTTCGAGCCCTATTGTTTCCACCAAAGCATGTGCCGCCCCCGAGAAATTGGGGGCGGCATCACAATCCGGCCCGGTAGTTCAGTTGGTTAGAACGCTAGCCTGTCACGCTAGAGGTCGTGGGTTCGAGTCCCATCCGGGTCGCCACCACGCCACAGCGTTTCACCCCACGCGGATTTAGCTCATTTGGTAGAGCGCGACCTTGCCAAGGTCGAGGTGGCGGGTTCGAGCCCCGTAATCCGCTCCAAAACAAAAACACCCAACCGCAAGGGTAGGGTGTTTTTGTTTTGGAACGGCACACGGAGCTTTGCGACGCACAAAGCGGCGCAGATTCTCG
>JAZOCO010000019.1:0-4079 GCA_045596505.1 Eubacteriales bacterium | reverse complement strand
TGGTTGCGGGGGCGGGATTTGAACCACACGACCTCCGGGTTATGAGCCCGACGAGCTACCAAGCTGCTCTACCCCGCGATATGAAGTTAAATGGTGCCGGAAGCCGGGATCGAACCGGTACGAGATAAAATCTCACGGGATTTTAAGTCCCGGGCGTCTGCCAGTTCCGCCATTCCGGCAAGCCGAAACAGGGGGCGTTTCCCCTCACTCGCCTTGCTATTATAACACAAGCGGCAGGCGTTGTCAAGCCTTTTTCAAAAAAAGTTATTGACAGCGGTTTCGCCGCGCGCTATACTTTATTTATATCCATATTAAGGAGAAAATATGCCACACGTTCCATCAAAATTTCTTGCGCGCATGGAAAAGCTCCTCCCCCGCGACCAATACGCCGCGTTTTGTGCCGCGCTGGATGCGCCCGCCGTGCGTGCACTGCGTATAAACACCGTAAAAGCCGAGGCTGACCGTGTGCTCCCGCTGCTGCCCTTTGCGGCAACGCCCCTGCCCTTTGCGGAAAACGCTTTTTATGCCACCGGCGACAAGGTAGGGGCTCTCCCCTGCCACCACGCGGGTATGATCTATATGCAGGACCCCTCCGCAATCAGCGCCGTTGCGGCGCTTGAAGTGAAAAAGGGGCTTTGCGTGCTTGATCTTTGCGCCGCCCCGGGCGGGAAATCCACACAGCTTGCCGCCGCCATTGGCGAGGCGGGCGTGCTGGTATCCAACGAATACGTGCCCGCACGGTGCAGGATCTTACAAGGAAACGTGGAGCGTATGGGGCTTGCCAACACGGTGGTGACAAGCCTTAGCGCCGACGCGCTTGCCGATTTTTACGGAGAGTTTTTCGACCTCGTGGTGGTAGACGCGCCCTGCTCGGGTGAGGGGATGCTGCGCAAATACGAGGTGGCGGGTGAAGAATGGAGCGAGGAAAACGTGCAGCTTTGCGCCGCGCGCCAGCGCGAGATCCTTGAAAGTGCCGTGCGGTGCGTAGCCCCCGGCGGCAGACTGCTTTACTCCACCTGCACCTTCTCGCCGGAGGAAAACGAGCAAAACGTGGCGTGGCTACTGGATACCTACCCCGAGTTTACCCTTATTCCCGTTCGGGGAGAGGTTGCCGCCGTCACGGCTGACGCCATTTCGGTAAACGGGCGGGATCTCTCCCTTTGCCGCCGCTTTTATCCCCATCTGTCACCCGGCGAGGGACAGTTCTTAGCACTGCTTGTGCGCCGCACGGATGCCGAAGCCGCCCCCAAAAAGCCGCACCCTTTGCATGCGCTTGGCAAAAACGATGCCGCATCGGTGCAAAAATTCCTGCAAGACACGCTCCTCGTACCACCCGCGGGCGACCTTGTGCTGTTGCGCGACACGGTCTACCTTGCCCCGCATTTTCCAATACCCACAAGGGGTGTTTTTGCCCCCGGTGTTGCCGTGGGTGAGCTTGTTAAGGGGCGCGTGGTGCCCCACCACCATTTCTTCAGTGCCTATGGCAAGCTCTTTTGCCGAAAATTAGATCTGTGCGCCACCGACCCGCGCGTCGGAAAATACCTGCGCGGTGAGGAGATCGACTGCCCCGAGCTTTCTCGGTTCTCAAACGGCTACGCTTGTGTTTTCTTTGAGGGCGCACCGCTTGGCGGCGGCAAGGCGGTGGATGGGAAGCTAAAAAACCACTACCCGAAGGGGCTTCGCAACAGATCTTAACACAAGAAAGGACCACAATATGCTAACTGTATCTCACGTGACAAAACGCTACGGAAAAAATATTGCCTGCAATGACGTTTCGTTTCACCTTGAACGGGGCGGCGTGACCGTCCTGCTGGGTCCGAACGGGGCGGGAAAATCCACGCTATTAAAATCCATCACGGGCTTTTTGCGCTATGAGGGGAATATCCTCATCGGCGGCATCCCCAATAAGACCGTTGAGGCAAAGCGGATATTCGGGTACGTGCCCGAGATCCCCTCGCTCTACCCCAATTTAACGGTTGCCGAGCATATGGAATTTATCGCCCGTGCCTACAAGCTTGCGGACTACCGCGCCTATGCCGACGAGCTGCTTGACCGCTTCGAGCTGACCGATAAAAAAAGAAAATTCGGTGACGAGCTCTCAAAGGGTATGCAGCAAAAGCTGAGCCTGTGCCTTGGACTCCTGCCGCGCCCGCAGCTCCTCTTGATGGATGAGCCGATGATCGGTCTTGACCCGCACGCCATCAAGGAGCTGAAGGAGATCATTGCCGAAATGCGCGAGGACGGCAAAACGGTGCTTGTTTCCACCCACATGATAGACAGTATCGATATGCTGTGGGATCGCACGCTCATTATGCAGGGCGGCGTGCTGCGCGCCTGCGTCACGCGTGACGAGCTTGCGGCAAGGGGCGAACGGTTAGAGGATCTCTTCTTCGCCATCACCGAGGGAGCAGCTCCCGAAACGGAGGCGTGATGCTATGGGACTGACCCTATATTATATGACGCGCACAGTCAAAAACCAGATCCGCAAGCTTTGCCGCACATGGGTGGCGGTGTTTTTGCTGGTCTGCCTTTTGGTGGGCGTGATCTTTGGCGTCGGTGCGGCGGCGCTCGCCTCACTTTTTGAGGACGATGCCCCCGCCGAGGAGGAGGTATACGAGGAAGCGACGCCCGACGAGCCGCTTGACCCCCAAACGGTAACGGATCTGGTGGAGCTGTTCACAGGTGGCATAGTACTGCTTGTGCTATTTTTCGCGGCGTTTTCCGCTGACAAAAGCGCAGGCTCTATTTTCCTGATGGCTGATGTAAACCTCCTGTTCCAAGCGCCCTTGCGCCCTTCCTCGGTCCTGCTATTTCGCCTGATCATGCAGGCGGGCACCTCTTTTGTTGCCACCATCTATCTTTTGTTTCAGATCCCCAATTTGGTGCTGAATTTGGGTATGAGCGTGGGGGTCGCGTTGGCGATCCTTGCCGCTTGGTTTTTGTTGTTGGTCTACCAAAAGCTGATCTCGGTGCTGCTGTATACCCTTTGTGCCACACACCCGTGGTTGAAAAAGCGTCTGCGCCCCGCGCTTTACCTGCTCATCGGCGCGATCGGTGTCGCGTTTATCCTTTTCGCAAGACGGCAAGGAACGGATTACTTTACAGCCGCCGTCGGCTTCTTCAACGCCCCTCTCTCGCGCTTTATCCCCGTATGGGGGTGGCTGAAGGCACTGGTCGTGTGTGCCGTTTCGGGGAACGTGGCGGGCTTTTGCCTTTCACTTACCGCCCTATTGGTGCTTGCCGCCGTGCTTTTGTGGGTGGTCCGTGGCGGAAAAGCAGATTTTTATGAGGAAGCCATGGCACGCTCTGAGGAAACAGCCGCAAGCTTAGCGGCACAGCAAAATCAAAGTGCTCCAAAAAAACGCAAAAAGGACCGCGGCGACACACTGCGGCGCGACGGCTTTACACGGGGCTTTGGTGCTAATGTCTATTTCCACAAGGCGCTTTACAATCGCTTCCGCTTTGCGTATCTTCGCGTATTTACCAAAACCTCTATCACCTATCTTGCCATAGCGCTTGGGCTTTCGGCGCTGATGCTCTTTGGCTTAGCCACTGCCTTTTTCCCCGCCGTGGCACTAACGCTTGCCGCCATCTCCTTTTACCGCGCGCTTGGCAACCCCATCTCCGCAGACCTCGCGCAGGAGCATTTCTTTACCGTCCCCGACACCGCGCACAAAAAGGTGTTTTTCTCCTTTGCGGGCGGCATCACAAACAGCGTCCTTGACCTGCTCCCCGCCTTTTTGCTCTCGGCGCTCTTCCTGCGGACCCACCCCGCCGAGGCGCTTGCGTGGTTTTTGCTGATCCTATCGGTTGGCGCTTTTTCGGACAGCGTTGGGTTGTTTATCGACCTTTCTCTCTCAACGGGTCTTTCGCAGATCGTGCGGTCCCTGGTGCAGGTGCTGTTCGTATATTTTGGTATAGCGCCCACGGCAGTTCTCATTGTTTTAGGGTTCTTCTTTGATAAGCTGCTTTTGTTCGCTCTGCTTGCCACGCTGCTAAACCTTGCGATCACCGCGCTATCCCTTGCCATCTCGCCCCTGTTTATTGAAAACGGAAGAAGATAAAAGAACCAAGTCGGA
>JAZOCO010000018.1:0-16629 GCA_045596505.1 Eubacteriales bacterium | reverse complement strand
TGACCTGCTTTGGCAGGTCGCTCTTTTGATTACGATAAGAAAAGAGCTTATGGCTGATGCCATAAGCGCTTTTCTCGTAGCACACGCTTTTATATGTGATCACTTATCCTCACTCGCGACCAATGCATTTTCGGTAGTGGTTCTTTTCTTTGCTTTTTTAGGCCTCTTGCCACCCGCAGCCCGTCTGTTTTGCGCTGTCGCATAGCCAAAGATCACTGTCATGACAAGAGAAACACCGCCGATCACAAAGAGAAAATGCTTATCGGCAATGGTAGGCTTTGCCATCTGCCATACGCCAAAGGCGCTGAGCAATATATAAAGGCAAAGTGCCCAAAGGGGCGTTTTTTTCTTGTTATCCGTTCCCTGTAAAACATAGGCGTGCACGATCTCAACCGCGCCACGCAGCCACAGAGCAAGCCCCAACACCGAGCAGACCTGCAAGGTGGAGAAAAACGGCACGTTGATCTGTGCAAACACCAATGCGATCATAGTAAGGATCAAAAGCGCGATCTCCACACCCACAAAAATCTGCGGAACGCCACGGTAACGTGCCAGCATCGGGAAAAGCACAAAAATAACGTAAAGAGCAAGCACCACTGCCACCAATAAATGTAAAATATCGCGCGCAAGGGTAAAGCCCTTCAGCTCAAAGGCACCAAGCATCATGATCGTTGTCAAAACGGCAAGCAAGATACAGGTAATGAGCGTAAAGATCCAATTTTTCATCAATTTTTGCATAAACAACCTCCAAACAAATTACGCATCATATTCATCATAATCAGCATCATCGGCGATATAAACAGGCAAGCTTGCCCTTCCCTCGCCAAAAAGAGTACGAAAGACAAAAAACACAAGTGCCAGCACAAGCATAGCAAGTGCGAAGATCAGCACCACTAAATAAAGAGCAGCGAGGCCCGTAGCAAAGGTGCGAAAGCTCCCAAGGATCAAGCGGCGGGCACGTGCATCAAAGAGTGCGGTAACACCGGCAAAAACAAATGCCACTACGGCATAGAGCAAAAATCCCGAGATCCCACCGTAAAGATCGTCAAGCGATACGAACACGCCAAGAGAAAGCAAGAGGAGAAGGAGCGAGCCCACGATCCTTGAAAAAACACCGCTTGCCGCATCGCGAAACATAGCGGGCAAAAAATCAATCGCCAGCTTCAGATATGCACCAAGCCCCGCCTCGCTCTCAACCAAAGCGGAAACAGAAGCTGATAGCCCCCCGAAAGCACCGCGAAAGCAAGTGAGGACCACCACCATTGCAAGGAAAAGCCCAAATGCCGCGGGCAACACGGCAAACAAATAATTGCCAAACACCGCTATGGGGTTTTTACGATTGTAGGAATGCTCCACAAAGCCAAGCTCACCCTCGGGATCACGGAGATTGAGCAAGCGAAAATCATGCACGTGATGAAACGTCACCATGCACGCCACCAGGTGCGCAAACTCCCGGATGGGCGTTAGGATCGCGTGCAAAAAAAACAAAATAGGTCTGCCACGGCGGTACCCTACAAGAGAACAAAACGCCCTGTTGCAAAAGTAGACCGCAACACCGAGGACAAGAGGCAGGACACCGGTAAAGATCAAAATTTGCAAATAATATTCGAGAAAAGCCATATTTCTCCTTTGATACGCTCCATTTTATCGCTTGACAAAAGCGGGGGGCGCGTGGTATAATGTGTCGGAACTTCATCAAACGGCCGCGCGGTATGGCGCCGAAAGGTATTACCGTGAGGAAAGTCCGGGCTTCATAGGGCAGGATAGCTGATAACGTCAGCCGCAGGTGACTGCCGGGAAAGTGCAACAGAAATAAACCGCCCCGTTTTTGGGGTAAGGATGGAAAGGCGAGGTAAGAGCTCACCCACTCCTATGGTAACATAGGTTTGCTGTAAACCCTATCCGAAGCAACACCGTTTGGGGGATGTTTGCCCGACGTATTCCCCCGGGTGGCACGGGAGCGATCCCGAAGGTCTGCGGCAACGCAGATCGCAGATAGATGGCCGTTCACGACAGAACCCGGCTTATCGATGGAGTTTTCACGGGCTGTCTCAAATGCCAATTTGAGGCAGCTCCTTGCGTCAGATTTAGGCGAGAAGCGTTCATCGTGGGGCGTGAGGCGTACTTGGTACGTCGAGCCCCACGAGGGGCAGTAGAAAAAGTCCGTTTGAAAATTGAAGAATTTCGAGGAAATTCAACCTATTTTATGAGATAACTGTCTCATTTGCTCTTTTTGTGGGTAAATGAGGCTTTTTTCTTTATACGTGCGGACTTTTTCGGTCGCGCCAAATGTGACAGCCCCTTTTATTTATTCGTAAAAGTCGTCGCCCGTCCCTTCCTCTTCCACGGCAAGGTGGTTGAGATATCCTTGTGCCATCGGCAGGATCTGACGCGGCTTGTTGCCCTCAGCGGCGCTGACAAGACCCAGCTCCTCCATACGGTCGATGATCTTTGCTGCACGTCCGTATCCTACGCCAAGTCGGCGCTGCAAAAGCGAGGTCGCAACCTTTTGCGTTTCCACGGCAAGCTTGACAGCCTCCACGAATTTAGGATCCTCACTGCCCTCGGCGCCCTCGTCAAACTCATCCATATCGTGCTTTTTGCCGTTATTTTGTGCACGTGCCATTTCGATCTCGATCTGATCCATAAACGCTTGATTGTACTGCACGGGATCGTTGTTTTTACGCACGTAGGAGATCACGCGCTCAAGCTCTCCATCCGAAACAAAGGCACCCTGAATACGGTTGGGGGCTTTGTCCGAGGAGTTGCTCGGCATATACAGCATATCGCCGCGACCCGTCAGTGCCTCAGCGCCATTGACGTCAAGAATGGTGCGAGAATCCACCTGCTGCTTTACCATAAACGCGATACGGGACGGGATATTTGATTTTAGCTTACCCGTGATCACATCTACGGACGGGCGCTGTGTGCCGATAATGAGGTGAATGCCCGCGGCGCGTGCCTTTTGGGCAATGCGGCAGGTGAAGTTTTCGGGATCGTTATTAGAGCAGCTCATTTTAAGATCCGCAAACTCGTCGATCACAATGATCATATATGGCAGATGCTCGCGATCGGGATCGTTCTTCACAGCCTCGTTATACGCCTCGATATTGCGCACACCCACATCCTTGATCAGCGTGAAGCGACGCTCCATCTCCTGCACCGCACACGCGAGGGCCCCCGCCGCGCGCTGCATATCGGTCACGATGGGCATATACAGGTGCGGCACGTGCTCATAGGGCGCAAACTCGATCTGCTTGGGGTCGATGAGAATGAGGCGCAGATCCTCAGGCGAGGTTTTGTAGATCAGGGAAACGAGAATGGAGTTGATGCAAACCGATTTACCCGATCCCGTAGTGCCCGCCACCAGCAGGTGCGGCATTTTTGCAAGATTGCACAGCTTTACAGCACCGCCCACGTCAAGCCCAAGGGGGACCTCAAGCGGCTCGGTGGAGCCTTTGAACTCCTTAGATTCCAGCATCGTGCGCATATACACGGTCTCGCGTACCTTGTTGGGAACCTCAATGCCGATCGCAGGCTTACCGGGAATAGGCGCTTCGATACGCACGGCAGAAGCGAGATTCAGCGAAATGTCCTCAATGCGGTTGGTGACCGAGCGCACGCTGGTTCCCGCGACGGGACGGAGCTCATAGCGCGTCACAGACGGTCCGTGCGAATAAGCGATCTCTTCCTGAATGTGGATATTGAAGCTTTCCAGTGTATCGCGCAGGATCTGCTTGGTATCCTCAATCTCCTCGTAAAAATCATCGTTGCGAACGTTCTTGTCCTCATTGAGAAGTGTAATGGGTGGATGCACGTATTCCGAATGCATGACCACGGGTTTCTCCGGCACTTCATCACGAACGGGTGTTTTTCCAACGATCGGCGAAGGCTTAGGCTGCTCGTACCGAGACGCCTGGGAAACGGAAAAGACAGGGGCTTGCGGTTTTTCCATCGGCTCAACGCGCGTGTGGGTGGCAACTACGGGCGCGGCAACGGCATCAGGCTCCTCCCCGTCTTCAAAAAACGCCACGCGACTTGGCGTTTCCACAGCGTCGATCTCATCATCAACCGATATATCCGCCACGTCTTCCCGCACGTCTTCATCAAACAAAGCATCAAGCACGCTTACCGCGGGGGAAGGTTGCTCTCTATCCGTCGAGGAAGTAACAGTGTCTGCGTCGGAAGCCGCTTCCCAAAGCTCGTCACGGTACAATTGGGGTGTGGACTCCGCTTCGCGGAGCGTGGAGATCTCCTCCTCGTGCGACTCGCTGCTATATGCAAAGGTGCGCGCGGGCACATATCCCTCGGGGGCTGTGCATCCCAGCGTTTCCTCTGCGAGAGTGTCTGTTGCGTAGCTGTCTCTTACGACCTCTTCGGCGGCATCCGTCTGCTCGGTTACGTGTAATGCCACCGACACACGCATCTCACTCGTTTGTGCTACACTGTCACGCCGCGGCTCGGGACGAATGGGTAACGCAAAGGGTGCGTAGTAGCTTCCCTGCTTACCTTCCTCCTGTGTGGTAGGCGTATCGGTAGGAGAGGTGGCTATATCCTTCCCCGTGGCAGGTGTATTCGACATATCACTCAGGATCTCATCGACCTGCTGTCTTACATCTTCACCGTGTCCTGCTTGAGAGAGGATGATGCGCGCCTCCTCACTCGGCTCAATAAAGTCAGGCTCGTCATCGGGAATGTCGAGCAGCTCGTTCACCTCGGAGCTCAGGCTCACACGCGAGGACTGCTTGACGCCTTCGGCGCGCAGGCTCTCGCTCTCCTTCGCCGCATCTCCGATCACTTTTTTCGCATCGCCGCGCGCGCAGTCGGTCACCGTATCAAGCTCGTCCTCACCAAAATCATATGTCGCGCTACGCTGGAGTGGTTGTGGTTCCTTCCAAGCCGTAGCTTTCTGCCCCTTATCCTTTTCAAGCGAGCGACGCGTAGTAAGAGAGGTCAGCTTGTCCCCGTTTGCGCCGCGCTCCTCACGGCGACGCTGGCGGAGAATCTTAAATTTCACCTCTATACGCTGCCAAAGCGCCGTTGGCGTAAGTCCAACCAAATAAATACCAATGATCACTAAAAGTGGGATCGCCAAAAGGCAGGTACCCGGCAGACGCAGGCAATAGCCAAGCCACTCTCCCACAAATCCACCGAAAAAGCCGCCACCTGTACGCGCAACGCCCTGTGCGTAAAGAATTTCCGAGGTGGAGACTCTCAAAACGCGATCTGCGTCCTGAAATACGTGAATAATGCCCGAAAGCAACAACAAAAACGAGGTGGAAAGAAAGATCTTTTTTCCGAGAAGCTCCTCCCTTACAAAATGCTTCCATTTGAGGGAAAGCACGATGAGGAAAAGAGGCAAAAAGTATGCGCCAATGCCAAAAAGTCCGCAAAGAAGATTGGCAAACCAATTTCCAAAAACCCCGACAGACGCATCAAGCCCCGCAATATCGCGCAGCACAAAGCTGACTGCCGCAAAAAGCGCCACCCAAAACATTACGTAAGGTACTACCTGGTGTACGAAAAGCTCCGTGCCGTCCTGTCCTGCGCGCGACGCACTCTTCCCGGGAGAGGGCTTGTCCCCTCGCCCACTGCGGCCTTGCTCCGCTTTTGCTTGTGCATTGCCACGCCCCGCGCCCTCACGTGCGCGTTTCCCTTGATCATAGCCACGGGGGGGTCTGCCCTCACGGTCATCACGGCTATACCCATCATCACGATCGTCGCGATAGCGGCGCTCATCATTATCGCTACGATCGTCGCGATAGCGGCGTTCATCGTTATCGCTACGATCGTCGCGATAGCGGCGTTCATCGCGGTCATAGCGCCCGTCACGGTATTCATATTCATCACGTCCGCGCCCGTCACGATATCTCTGCTCACGGTCATCACGGTAGCGGCGGTCGTCGCGCCCGTCACGGTATTCATATTCATCACGCCTGTGCCCGTCGCGGTCATAACGATCGTCACGACCCTCGTAATATGCACGCGCATCACGGGGGTTTTTTCTGCTCCGCCCGGTCGCGCCGTGCTGCGTGTCGTCGTCAAATGCGCGGATCGGCTCGGCACTTTTTTGTGAAGCTGCACCACGAAACATTTTTGTGCCACTTCTGCGCGTCACACGATCACGCTCCCTTTGCTGTTCTTCCCGCATATTTACACCCTTTCCAAAAAATCGTATTTGCCCCACCGTATCGCGCCTCTCGCCACACGGTTATACTACTAACAGTATTCCAATACTGATGAATACCCAATATATAGTATAACATTTTTTATTTTACTCTACAAGGACTGATTTTAACTTTATTTTCATAGTTTTACACTATTTTCACGGAGAATTTTATGAAAAAGCATTTAAAAACCGTTTTGCCCCTTCTTGCCATAGGAACGATTGCCGGCTTTATGAACGGTCTGTTGGGTGCCGGCGGCGGCATTATCGTGGTAATGGCACTGCGCTTGATCTTCCAAAAAAGCGGCGCGAGTGAGCACAGCTATTATACCACCGCCATCGCCGTTATGCTTCCGTTATCTCTCCTTTCCGTTTGGCAATATAGGGTGGCGGGGCATCTGCCACCCCTTTCGTTTTGGCATCTGATACTACCATCACTTTTGGGTGGCGCACTTGGTGCTTTGCTGCTTTGCCGCATTGCACCGCGGGTGTTAAGGCGCATTTTTGCCGCAGTTGTGCTGATCTCGGGCATCATTTTGGCGGTGTGATATGTTTATAACGACTATCGTTACGTTTTTGGTGGCGGTGCTTGCAGGACTTGGGGTGGGCAGTGCTGGACTTTTGGTCACATGGCTGACATTGGTGGAGCAGCTGCCGCAAATGACAGCACAGGGCACGAATTTGGCATTCTTTATTTTTTCCTCAAGCACAGCTCTTGCAATTCACGCTTTTCGCACACCACTCCTGTGGCAATGCGTGATTTTTCTCGTGCCGTCAGGGCTTTTCGGCAGCTTACTCGGTGTATCTCTTGCCGGCTATTTACCCCAAGCCATCCTGCGTCGCATTTTCGGCTGTATGCTGATCTTCTCGGGTGGCATCGGTCTTCTTTCACGCCGCGATAAAGCATAAATTCACCGTAGTCGTCAAAGTTTTTAACATTTTTAACTTTTTTTGCAAAAACACTTTACAAAAAATAATAAATGTGTTATAATACTTTCCGCATGACGCTTTCTCGGTCGCAGGATACAGCCACAAATGTGGCATTCACCAACCTGCAGCTGGGCTGGCGCATAGTAAAAGAAAGGTGAAAAAGACAATGCTGAAAAACGAAAAGCAAGCCATTATTGAGCAGTTCGCCACCCACGAGGGTGACACAGGCTCCCCTGAGGTACAGATCGCGATCCTTACCCATCGCATCAACGCTCTGACCGAGCACCTCAAGGCTAACCACAAGGACCATCACAGCCGCCGCGGCATGCTGAAGATGATCGGTCACAGAAGAAACCTTCTTGGGTATCTCCAGAAGAACGATATCGAGCGTTACCGCGCGATCATCGAAAAGCTGAACCTGCGCAAGTAAGCACTACGGGGGCAAGGAGTGGGGTTATGCCTCACTCCGCGCTCCCGTTTGCGCTTTCCCACAAAAGAAATTCTCCTGCGGCTCGTTTTAACAGTTACCTATGCGTCTAAAACGGCTTGGGCGTGTAGGTAATTGTTAAACCTCCGCAGTTGAAAATAAAAATACGGAGGAATATAACATGTCCGAAAATGCTGTAAGCACCCCTATGGTGTTTAAAAACTACAAGACCTTCCGCTACACGCTGGCAGGTCGTCCGCTGGTTGTGGAAACCGGCAAGCTGGCAGGCCTTGCAAACGGCTCTTGCCTGGTCCGCTACGGCGAAACTGCGATCCTTTGCTGTGCAACTGCCTCTGTTCGTCCCCGTGACGGCATCGATTTTCTGCCCCTTTCCGTGGATTACGAGGAAAGAATGTATGCGGCAGGCAAGATCCCCGGTGGCTACCTAAAGCGCGAGGGCAAGCCCTCTGAGAAGGCAGTGCTCACCGCCCGCGTGATCGACCGCCCCATCCGTCCCCTCTTCCCCAAGGATCTGCGCAACGACGTAGCACTCACCCTCACCGTGATGTCGGTCGATCCCGAGTGTGCACCTGAGGTCACTGCTATGATCGGCGCTTCCATTGCACTTTCCATTTCGGATATCCCGTGGAACGGTCCGATCGGCGGCGTGCACGTAGGTCTTATCGACGGCAAGTTCGTCATCAACCCCACCGAGGAGCAGCAAAAGGTGAGCGACCTTCAGCTGACGGTTGCCGCTTCTATGAAAAAGGTTGTAATGATCGAGGCAGGCGCAAATCAGGTCGACGACGACACGATGTATGACGCTATCATGCTCGCACACCGCGAGATCAAGGATCTGCTTGTGTTTGTCAATGCAATCATCGATGAGATCGGAAAGCCCAAGTTTGAGTATCCCTCCTGTGAGCTGGATCACGATATGTTTGACGAGATCTTCGCATTCTGCGAGAAGGATCTGATGGTGGCACTTGACACCGACGACAAGAACGTACGTGATGCACGCATCGCCCCCATCTACGACGCAATTATGGAAAAGTTCTCCGAGAAATACGAAGGGCTTGGCGGCATGATGGAGGAGCTGCTCTACAAGATGCAGAAGAAGATCGTGCGCCGTTGGCTTCTTGTTGACAAAAAGCGCGTTGACGGTCGCCGTATGGACGAGATCCGTCCTCTTGGCGCAGAGGTAGGACTTCTTCCCCGCGTACACGGCTCAGGTCTTTTCACCCGCGGTCAAACGCAGGTCATGACCGCCGCAACGCTTGGCACGCTTGGTGAAGCACAAATGCTTGACGGTATCGACAGCGACACCAGCAAGCGCTATATGCACCATTATAACATGCCCGGCTTCTCCACGGGTGAGGCAAAGCCCTCCCGCAGCCCCGGTCGCCGCGAGATCGGTCACGGCGCGCTTGCCGAGCGCTCTCTTGTGCCCGTTCTTCCCTCCGAGGATGAGTTCCCCTACGCGATCCGCCTTGTTTCCGACGTGGTATCCTCCAACGGCTCTACCTCGCAGGGGTCTGTATGCGGCTCCACCCTCGCTCTTATGGACGCAGGCGTGCCGATCAAGGCACCTGTTGCAGGCATCTCCTGCGGTCTTATCACCGCTGAGGATGGCTCTTGGGACGTTATGATGGATATTCAGGGTCTTGAGGACTTCTACGGCGATATGGACTTTAAGGTAGCAGGCACGCACAAGGGCATCACCTCCATTCAGATGGATCTGAAGGTCGACGGTCTTACGCCCGAGATCATCAAGGCGGCACTTGCTATGACCCATAAGGGCCGCGATTATATCATTGACGAGGTCATTCTCAAGGCGATCCCCGGTCCTCGCACTGAGGTATCGAAGTACGCTCCCAAGATGACCACGATGAAGATCGACCCCGACAAGATCCGCGAGGTCATCGGCAAGGGCGGCGCTGTGATCCAGAAGATCACCGCAGAGTCCGGCGCTAAGATCGACATTGAGGACGACGGCACCATTCATATTGCCGCCGTAAACGGTGACAGCGCCGAGAAGGCACGTGCTGCCATCGCCGGGATCGCTTACGATCCCGAGGTTGGTGCAGTATTCACGGGCAAGGTAACGGGCATCAAGGAATTTGGTTGCTTCGTAGAATATCTCCCCGGCAAGGAATGCATGGTGCATATCTCAAAGATCGCCAAGACGCGTATTGACAAGGTCGAGGACGTTTTGAAGATGGGCGACACGGTGAAGGTCAAATATATGGGCTTTGATCAGAAGAAGGGCCGCATGGAATTCTCCATCAAGGACGCTCTTGACTGATAAAAGAGATGCGAACAATAAGGAGCGAGGAACCCCTTTTGAAAAAGGGGCTTCCCCGCTCCCTTATTTTTTGCTCCGCAAAAAATAATTCCCTCACCTCTCCCGAAAGCTTTTGACAATTTTCAGGTCAGAGTAAAGACAGATAAAAAAAGAGTACGAGCAAATTGTTCGTACTCCTTTTGATATTTCGACTTGTGAAGTCTTATTTTCTGTTTGATCAGTTTTGGGTAATGATCTGATCCTCGGCAGGAAGCGTAACCGTAGCGCCACCGTAGGTAATTGTCGCCGAGATGCTGGGATTAGCCGAAGCACCCGTAGCCAATTCAAAGCTGACATAAACGAGCTTGCCATCCTTAAAGCCGACCTTTATGTTCTGAAGGGTCATTCCGTAATATTGAGCCTCAGCGCACTCATAATAACCCGTGGTGGTATTATGCGTGTACTTGGTCATATCTCTCAAATCATTGGGGAAGAAATCGGCAAGGATCTCGTCGATGTTCTCCTGAACGCTATCCGAGGAAGCCTCAACGCGGTAACCGATAAACTGCTCATTCTGGTCACGCTGAGGATAATAATTGTAAAACACCTCGCCGTCGATCTTGCCGTAGCTGGTGTAGGTATCCGATGACTCAGTCTCACCCTCCGCATACTCCTCGCTGACAGAGGCGAAAAGGTTTCCTGCACGCTTAGCGATCATGACTTCCTTACCATCGCCAGGCATCACATTCTCTGCATAAATGCTGAAGTTTTCACCAAGATCCATAGCGGCCGTCCACTGGTCAGCGGAAACGGTAGTGGTTGCTGCTACGGTCTTCTTGTAGCCGCAAACGGTGCAAGCATATTCGGTATTGGGGAATTCCTTTGCCGTACCGGCATCCCAAGTATGCTCTGCCTTGTCAGCAGGCTCGGTGCATTCGGGATCGGTGCAGGCGTGCCAGTGATGAGTTGCATCGCTTGACCAATCGGTCTTGAACTCGTGCTCATGTCCGCACGAAGCAAGGGTCGTTGCTACGGCAAAGCACATAATTACCGCAAGCATAAGAGATAAAAACTTTTTCATAATATACCCCCTCCTTTAAAGTTGGTATACTCATTTTATCCCAAAATGTTCCAAATGTCAAGTACGGTATTAAAAATTTGGTTCAAAATTCTATTTATAGACTGCGGATCATTGCAAAAGATAAGAACGAAAATAAAAAACAAAGGCGGTAACGGGCATGAAAAAAGCGAAAAGAACGGACGTTTTCCTGCTTATCACCATCTGTGCCTTATTGATGCTGGGCGGTTCATTACTGCTGTTCTTCCCCGCGCCTCGCTTCTCGGAAAGTGAAAACCGTTTGCTTGCTGAAAAGCCTGCGTTCACGTGGCAGTCGCTTTGCGACGGCTCTTATACCGAGGGCTTTGACACCTATACAGGGGAACGTATGCCGGGGCGACGATTGATGCGCGGTGTGCACGCCGCCGCCGAATTGGCGCTTGGCAAATGTGAAACGGGAAATGTCCTACTCTGCCGTGACGGCAGCCTTACCAAGCGCGTCGGAATAAACGAGCGTATCTATCAAAAAAATCTAAAGGCACTTGCAAAGCTGCGCGCAAAAGCAAATGATGCAGGGTGCGCGCTCACGGTTGCCGTTGTGCCCTGCCGCATTGATGCACGCACGGATATTTTGCCACGGCTATACCGGAGCAGCACGCGCGAAGCGCTCTACAACACGCTGAAAGAAGCCCTGCCAAGCGCCATATCCTTCCCCGACATTACAAAAGCCGACCAGTGGTTTTGCACAGACCATCACTGGACGCCCGAGGGTGCTTTTGCGGCATATGAGGCACTGGGTACGCATCTGGGATATACACCCTTCGGCAAAGCGGATTTTTCAAAAGAGGTGGTAAGCGAGCATTTCTTTGGCACCACGGATGCAGCGGCAGGGATCCTTGGCGTTTTGCCCGACAAAATAGAGCTGTGGCGCTATACGGGCGACACAGAATTTCGCCTTGTAAAGGACGGAATGCCCGCGGAGTTTGCAGGGCTTTACGATCTTGCAAAGCTTGAAACGCGAGATGGCTATGCCGTTTTCCTTGGCGGCAATGACGGGGTGCTCACCGTCGATCTTGGCGAGAACGACACCCGCCCGACCCTTGTAGTCATCAAGGATAGCTTTGCCAACGCCCTTTTGCCGTTTCTCGCGCGGCATTTCCGCATTGTGGCGGTAGATCCGCGCTACACGTCGGGCGGTGTAGATGCTTTACTTGCAGGCGCCGACCGTGCGCTTTTCCTTTGTGGGATGCAGACTCTCACGGAAACGGCTTTTCTTCAAGCCCTTGTAAAATAAAAAAAGTGCAGAAATCGGCTTTGTTTTCTGCACTCTTTTTTATTTATCGGCATCCTCGTATCCGATCATCAATCCGCCCTCCTCGGCATAAAAGCTGCAAAGCGCCGTGGTCGGTAAGATCTTGATCTCTGCCTCGGGGTAGATCGCCCGTATCTTGGCGGCAACCTGAGTGGCGCCCACCTCGTTATTGCAGTGTGCGATACGCACGCGCCCCCCCTGATAACCGCCCTCTCTCATCACGTCAAGAATAGTCGTAAGCGCTCTTTCTGCACCGCGCGGCTTGTGGAGCAGCTCAAGCGTACCCACCTCGGAGGCGACACCCACGATGCGAATACCCAAGACACCCGCCAGCTTTGCCACCACGGGATTGACGCGCCCGTTGCGGGCAAGATTGGTAAGCGACTGCAAGCAAAAGATCAGATGCGTGTGGGTGAGATACTCGCGGATCTCGCGTTCAATCACGTCAAAATCCTTTTCTTCGGCGATCAGCACCGCCAGCCTTTCGATCACCAGCTGCATCTCGGGACCTGTTGAAAGGCTGTCAAGCACGCAGATCTTTTTTTCGGGATGCTCTGCCAGTAGCTCTGCCTTTGCCTGCAACGCCGCCGCATACGAGCCTGAGAGATTGCTCGTAATGGTAATGGCAAACACCGCGTCCGCCTCCGCCATTGCCGCCTTCCATTCATAAATATTGGGGCAGGACGTGCTTGTTTTCCCCTTCACTGTGCGAAGATCGTTTACCATTTCCGAAACGTTAAGGGACACATCGTCAACGTATTCCCGTTGCGCTGTTATGATCTTCAGCGGCACGGTAGCATACGGCACGCCTTCAAGCGCCAAAATATTGGATGAACTATCCGAAACGATTTTAAAATTCATAAACGCCTCACAATAAAGAATATATTATATTATGCCATTTTTTAGAGAAGTAGTCAATGCTATTTTATACAGTTTTTAAAGCCACACCCAAAAAGTGACAAAGATCCCGCAAGTGAAACACTTGCGGGATCTTAATGTAACGATTATTGACGCTCAAGCGTGTAAAGGGCTTGCTGTCCCTTGAGCATAACGGGAACGTACGAGGGGTCACTCACGTCAATTGCCTCATAGCCCCCTTCGATCGCATAACGCCAGCCCGTGGTATTCGTAAAGGTTACGCTTGCCAGCGTGTCACAAAGCGAAAATGCATACGCACCAACAACCTCAACGCTCGCAGGCACGGTGTACGCAGCAAGCGCCTTGCAGCAGGAGAACGCGTAAGCGCCGATGGCAGTCAAGTCATTGCCACCCGTGATGGTCGTCAGCTTCTCACAGCCCATAAAGGTCATATCCTCAAGAGCCACTACACCCTTTACCACGTTACCCTCACCGTCACGCACCACGTTCGGAATATTGATTGTGGTCAACTCCACGCAACGGAAGAACGCACCCTCGCCAAGTGCAGTGAGCGAATCGGGCAACACGATGCTCGTGAGCTTAGCACAGTAAGAAAACGCGTAATCATCAATAGTGGTGAGTGCCACGCCCTCAGTGGCAAAGCTGACGCGTGCAAGCTGCACGCAGCCCGCAAACGCCATATTGCCGATGACTTTCACACTGGCAGGGATAGTTACCGCCGTGATCTGGCTGCAATGATAAAAGGCAACATCCGAGATCTCAACCACAGGACATTCCTCGATGGTTGCGGGAATAGTGATCTCATGGGGAGTGTAATCGGATTCAAAGCCGATAATAGCGACCTCGTTACCGTTGATGATCTTATATTCAAACCGGTCGCCATAATCGCCGCCTGCATTGTAAACAAGGTCATTTGTGGTGACAGTCAGGTCTGTCGGTCCTTCATCGCCTCCATCGTCGCCCGAGCACGCCACTAAGGAGCACACCAAAAGGAGGGCGAGGATAAGCGCTAAGAATTTCTTCATATTATTTCTCCTTTGTCAAGACGCGTAGCGTCGTACAATAATTATGCTATTATTATAACGCAACTTTAGACTTCTGTCAAGGGATAAAGCGGGGAATGCACGAAATTTTCACTTTTCATTGACAAGAGTTTGTGTGTTTTGCTATAATAATGCCGAACAGTAAGAGGAAAGGAGGCGTGACGGCGTTGGAACAGCTTCATGATCCTATTGGCAAATTGCACGGCGTTGGTCCCGCAAAGATCGCTGCATACGAAAAATTGGGGCTTCGCACACTGGGCGACTTGCTCTATCACTTCCCGCGCGCTTACGAAAACAGAGGCGACGTGCATCTTTTAAAGGACGCCCCCGAGGATTGCCGCACCGCTGTGGTGCTGACCGTGGGCACGGAGCCGAAAAGTGCGCGCATTCGCGGCAGGATGTCTTTACTTAAATTCCGCGCATTTGATGAAAGCGGCGTTTGCGAGATCACCTTTTTCAACCAAGATTATCTCAAAAATCGCTTTGTGCTCGGCTCCACCTTTCGGTTTTGGGGCAAGGTACAAAAAAAGAGAAAAAATTATACTATGACCTCACCCGAAAGTGAGCCGTACAGTGAAGACGCGCCGCTGCCCGACCTTTTGCCCGTTTATCGGCTATCCGCCGGACTTACCCCCAAGCTGGTGGCGGGCAACGTGGGGGCGGTGCTTGGTGCGGCATCCCTCTTGGAGGATCCTCTGCCCGATGAGATCCGTGCAAGCGAGCGACTTGCTACCCTTGGCTTTGCCCTGAGGAACATTCACAACCCCACCGATTACATTTCTCTTGCAAAGGCAAAGCGCCGCCTCATTTTTGATGAATTCTTCATATTTGCACTGGGTCTGTCCCTGTCCCGAAAAACCACAAAAAAAGCAGGGGCGCCCCCCTGCCGTCAAAATGATATTTCAAGGCTGCTTCACGCCCTCCCCTATCACCTCACGGGCGCACAGGAGCGCGTGATCGACGAGATCCGTACCGATATGGCAAAAGACGTTCCTATGAGCCGCATCGTGGTGGGTGACGTGGGATGCGGCAAAACTGTGTGCGCAGCCGCAGCTATGCTGATCGCGGTGCAAAGCGGCAGACAAGCGGCACTGATGGCACCCACTGAGATCCTTGCCCGCCAGCACTATGAGGATCTCTCGCCCATCTTTGAAGCAATGGGCATCCAAACGGCATTGCTGATCGGCGCCACCACTGCGGCGGAAAAGAAAAAGATCCGCACGGGTCTGTGTGCACAGGACCCCAAGAAGCGGCTTTCGGTGGTGATCGGCACGCAAGCGCTCCTTTCGGACGGCGTTTCGTTTGCCGCCCCCGGGCTGATCGTGACCGACGAGCAGCACCGCTTTGGCGTCAAGCAGCGTGCGATCCTTTCGGAAAAAAACGAGCATGCGCATATGCTGGTGATGAGTGCTACACCGATCCCGCGTTCCTTAGCACTTGCCTTTTTTGGAGATCTTGATCTTTCGCGCATTGACGAGATGCCCAAGGGCAGACAGCGCGTTGATACTTTTGTGGTGGATGAGAGCTACCGCGAGCGTCTCAACGGCTTTGTGAAAAAGACCTGCGCCGAGGGCGGTCAGGTGTACGTGGTGTGCCCTGCCGTAGAGGAGCGCGATGCAGAGATCGATGAGGTGATGCTATCCGAGATCGGAGAACATGCGCCCCTTCCGAACACCCGGCCCCCCATGAAGGCAGCGGTGCAATACGCCGAAGAGCTGCGAGATGCCCTGCCCGAATTGCGCGTGGCTTTTGTGCACGGCGGGATGAAAAGCAAGGAAAAGGAACAGGTGATGCAGGAATTTGCCTGCGGCGACATTCAGGTTCTGGTCTCCACCACTGTTATTGAGGTAGGCGTGAACGTCCCGAACGCCTCGCTGATGATCGTAGAAAACGCCGAGCGCTTCGGCCTTTCGCAGCTGCATCAGCTCCGCGGACGCGTTGGCCGCGGCAACCGCAAATCCTACTGCGTGTTGGTGTCCGAGGCAATGCGTGACGCAACCACCCCCGCCGCCAGCCGTCTTGCCACGATGCGCACCACCTACGATGGGTTTGCGATCGCCGAGCACGATCTCGCGCTTCGCGGTCCGGGCGACTTCCTTTCGGGTGCGGGAGATGATGCCATCCGACAAAGCGGCGGTGTAAAATTCCGCCTTGCCGCCCTTTGTGATGACAGTGGGCTGCTGAGTGCCGCCTTCTCCCACGCGCGGGCACTTGCGGAGCAAGACCCCAACCTTACCGATCACCCGCTTTTGCGTGAAACTGTAAACAAAATGTTCACCCTTGACGGTGATACCATCAGCTAAAGCAAGGAGCTGAGTCATTTAGATGCAGAAGGCGCGATCTCGGCATGATAGGCGTACAAAAGCACGTCGAATGCCGAAAGCGTCGCCTAAAAAACACACATAAAAATTGAAATTCGCAAGAATTTCTACCTAAAAAGCCGCCTTCTCTGCCATTTTTGACAGATAAAGCGGCTTCATTTTCAGTTTCTCTTTTGTGTGTTTTTGTTCGGCGCTAAATGACTCAGCCCC
>JAZOCO010000017.1:0-18464 GCA_045596505.1 Eubacteriales bacterium | reverse complement strand
AATTGTCGTCCTTGCAAGGATCACGCCTTGCTTCGTCCTCCGCACCCCAAATTCCTCGATATTTCGCACACCACAGGTCGGAGAATTTCGCGGGAACAAGTTTTTTTGTTGGTGCAAGGCGAAAACACAGTGAAACCAAGCGGTTTCACGAGTATTTTAACGCGGCAACAACCAAAACTTGTCCCGCCAAATCGGGTTCGGACTTGTCGGTTGTGCCTAGCCGCAAGGGAGTCGAACAAATAAGGTTTTCAACCTACAAATATTTGTCAATCCATCAGCCAAAAGCCTTGTAATATCCGCATATTGCTTCGGATTTTCGCTTTGTCTTGCCTAAGCGTGGAATTATCTCTACTACTTAATTGGGAATGTTACAAAGAAAGAACCGCTACAAGGGCGGTTTTGTTATGCAAAAACCCCGCCACTGTGGCGGGGTTTTATATAGGCTTTGCCGGTGAGTGGAAAACAAACAAAAAGTAGCGCAGAATGCTCTAACACCAAAGACTCCCTCGTGCAAAGGGGGGGGATCAGCGAGGCTGCCACAGGGATGGTTTCGTGTGGATTTTTGCATTTTACACTCCGGACATTGTTTAAGCATTTCAATTGGATGCTCCGGTTCGGAAGGTATGAACCCCGGGGGTGACCGTGAAGGTTTGCCCATCGGGAAGAATAACGGTGGCATCACTGTTGGAAGGAACTTCAAAGGTATAGAGAATTTCATCTCCTTCATATTTCCAAGCCGACGTAATTTTTCCAAACGGCGATTTGTAGGAGCCCTCGGCAAAGCCAAGCCTGCGGTCGGGATATGGGCGCAGAGTAAGCTTTCCGTCCGATAGGGTAATTCCCAGCACTCGGCTCATCATCCATGCACTGACGGCACCAAGGGAATAGTGATTATGCGAACCGATGCGCTCCCCGTTTTCCGTGATACCGAACCAGCTTTCCCAAATTGTGGTTGCTCCCTGACGAACCTCATAGAGCCAAGAGGGCCGCTCATTTTGCAGGAGCAGATCGTAGGCGACCGAAGCATATCCCCAATCGGTTAGGACGTCGCACAAATAGCAGGTGGTCAAGAAGCCGGTTCCGAGCTTGTTCCCGTTTTTACGGATCAGCTTTACCAGATCCTGTGCGGCAAGCTTCTTTTCGTCCTCACAGAGCAGCTCGTGGGCAATTGGACGCACGAAATGGCATTGCCGTTGTGAGTCAATTCTGCCGTTTTTGACATAGAGATAGCGGTAAGCCGCCTTGGTTTTTTCATAAGCGTCGCGGAAAAATGCCGCATCCTCGCTTAACCCCTGACGCTCTGCCATCTCTTGCATCAAAAGACAGCCCTGTGCCAAAAATGCGGTAGCGATCTCGACGTTTCCTGTTGCTTCTCTTTCTTTGCGATAGTCCACGGGGCCCAAGCCGGGTTCGCACCACTCGCCCCAGTGGATCGCACTATCGAGAATATAATCCCGAAGCTCCCTGGGGATATCTTCGTTTTCGGGGCGCGTTTCCTTTGCTCTTTCCAGATTATACAGCATCCACTTTTTAATTGAGGGATAGAGCTCCTCGACCAAATGGGGAGAATTCAAGCGCTTCATCATTCGGTAGGGTACGATCTGAAAGGCATCGCACCAGCCTGCCGAGCCGTCCATTTTTTTGGGGGGATCGTCTTTTTTTGCTGCTTTTCGGGGAATGTAGTAAGGAACACAACCGTCGCTATATTGTGCGGCTGCGACTTCACGAAGCCAACGCTGAAGGACGGGATAGGAATCCATCAAATACATTGCTGCTTCCGCAAAGACCTGACAGTCTCCCGTGAATCCCAGCTTTTCGCGATGCGGGCAGTCGGTCGGAACGTCCACAAAGTTGCTCTTCATGCTCCAAAGAATGTTTTGGAACAATTGGTTCACCTCTTGGTTTCCACAATGGAAGAATGACGTTTGCTCCATATCGGAATAAACCGCAACACCCGTAAATTCCCCCCCGCTGAGAGGAAGCTCGGTTTCAAGCAAAACGTAGCGGAAGCCGTAATAGCACTTGGTCTGATGATAGAGATTTCTGCCTGCTTTACAAGTGTATTCGATCACCTGGCGGCACAAGGGCGAGCCGGGGTTCTGAAAATTATCGGTTTGAAAATTACCGTCCCGATCCAAAACCTCTCCGTGGGTCAATACGATCTTCTCGCCACCGCTTGCGACCAGATCGAGCTGAACGTAGCCCGCAAAATTCTGCCCGAAGTCGAGCACCTTTTGTCCATTCGGCGTCGTAATCAGCTTGGCGCGAAAGTGCTCATGGGGCGTAATGGGAAGGCAGGTTCCGATGAGATTTGCATAACCGAACTCCGCCGGTCTTACGCCGTGCCAATCGCTGATCTCCTTGCGGGCATCGTAACGCTCAAGGCGCATCGTATCGTTTTCCTGCAAAGGACCGTTTTGGCTTGCTTGCCAAGTGGTGTCAGAGCAAACGGCGGTGCTTCCGTCGATCTCTAACTGGCAAAGAAGGGCAAGATCGGTTCCATAGCAATAGCGATTCATACTCCAGCCGCAGCTTCCCCGATACCATCCTTCCCCGAGGCTGACGAGGATCTCATTAAGACCCCGATGCAGCTGCGCACCGACGTCGTAGGTCTGTACCTGAAGACGTTCGTTATAGTGACTGGTTCCCGGTGCCATAAAATACCCGTCGATATGCTGACCGTTGATCCAAACGTCATACACGCCGTGGGCGGTGATATACAACCGTGCTTTTTGGAACTCCGAAAGCTCAAATTCTTTTTTTAGATAGCTGCCGGGATTGAGTGGAGCGCCGTCTTTGGCAACTTTGCTGTATTCGGGAGAGCTTAGTTCAGGATCGATCCATGAAGCCTTCCAATCGTTTTTTGCCATTCCTGTTTCAAACGATCCGCACACAGTCTCCCCGAGACGATCCGCCTCGTCCCAAAGCGCCACTGTCCAAGCAACGCATGTTTTCGAGGGGATCTCCACCTCAGGTATGCACTCTGTCACGGAAGACAAGACCTTTCCGCTGTCCCATACGGTCTTTCCGTCATAGGAAAGAGTAATGCGGAACGCACTTTGATAAGAGCCGTCGATCGGGATCCAAGTCAATATCATACGTCCCGGATCAATGCCTATTGGATGAGAAAGAAAATTGGTTTTTAAATCAGAAGCAATCATTTTATGTCTCCTTTACGTCTTCTGCTAAATCCTTGTTTCATAGCAAATCTTTTTGCCATTGAGCGAACAGCAGCTGTACGCACATTATATCATAATTTAACACGTTTGTGTAGCGTTTTTTGAAAATTCTTTTATAACTTTATAGAAAGCTTGACACCCGGCAAATTTGGTATATAATTGGCGTTAGAGGTGATCATATGTTTGAATAAATGAAAGCACCGTGCCGGCATTTTTTGGATATGGGAATTTCCGGCTTCGATCTGATCGTTTATAAGGATGGCGAGTGCATCCTGCGGCTGGAAGAACCAAGAGTGTGCAGAATTATATCAGCGCGACTTATCCCGACGGTAGTACAAGAACGCTATTCACTCCTTTCGATCCGTTTGAAACACCGACCGCACTCGAAAGCATATGTAACGAGTTTAATCGTGTAATCGGTAACAATGAATTAGAACCGTTGATTGCCGTTCCAATATTCATTCACGACTTCCTTTGCATTCACCCATTCAATGACGGAAACGGAAGAATGAGCCGTTTGCTCACGACTCTGCTTCTTTACAGAAGTGGCTTCTATGTTGGAAAATATATATCGCTCGAAGCAAAGATCGCCAAGAATAAAGATTTGTATTATGATACACTTGGCGAAGCGCAGAACGGTTGGCACGAAGGAAATGCGGATGCTGTTCCGTTCATCAAATATCTGCTCGGCACGATACTTGCAGCATATAAGGATTTCGAAGATAGGTTCGCACTCGTAGAAACAAAGCTGCCGGCACTTGAAACTGTGCGTCGCGCAATGATGAATAAGATCGGCAGATTTTCCAAGCAAGACATCAGGGAGCTGTGTCCTTCGCTCAGTATAAGTTCTATTGAGGGCGCACTCCGAAAGATGGTTGCTGAAGGAGAGTTAAAGCGTGAAGGTAACGGAAAGAATATTCGTTATTTTAGACTCAAATAATAAAATGAAATTGGGGAACAGCGTATAACGACTATATTGCAAATGTTCCCCCCATGCATATTTTAGGATAGTTCAAAATTGTGAGTATGCATATTTTCGGAAGGCAACCGCCAATCCATACGCAAAATTTGCTTCGCAGAAGTCAAAGAAAAGGGATTTTCAAAAGACTATGAAAAAGCCATGAAAAATTCAATAAAAAGCCCCAAAATCAGGCGAACATGTGGTCAACTGAAAACATCCGATTTTGTGAAAAATATATAGAAAAACAGCCGAAAACAAGTCAAAATAGCTTGTTTTCGGCTGTTTTTTTGGTCGGGCGAAACCGTTAAAATCCGAACTTCGCCGTCGTGGTATATGGCAAGGATTACTGCCGCACGTCCCCGATGATTGGGGGCGGCAACTTGCCGCTGGTCGAGGTGACAAGATTCGAACTTGCGACTTCTACGTCCCGAACGTAGCGCTCTACCAAGCTGAGCCACACCTCGATATTAAATTGTGTAATGGAGGGAGAAATGTTGAATACGATTTTTCGGAGGGAAGGTAGCGGCAAGAACGGCGATTTTGCGGAGCAAATGCCACACGTTTAGTGGGGCAAGACGTTCTTTAGCGAAACGCGAAGCGTTTCAAGAGCCACACCTCGATATTAGATTTTGCGGAAATGGGGAAATGGAATTGTCGGGAAGATTTTTGTTTGCGGGGAAAGTGGCGGGCAAGAACGCGATTTTGCGGAGCAAATGCCGCGTATTTAGATCTCCTGCAGTGCGGTGCCATTTCCAAAGCGCACATAATAATATAGCATTAATTTTGGAAACTGTCAAGGCTTTTTTGCAAAAAAAGATAAGGGCAGCAAAAAAGTTCACAAAAAAGCGCCGAGAAACGTCGATGCGTGTAAAAGACTTGACACGGAGCATATACTGTGGTATAATTTCTTCGTATGTAGTATGGTTCCTTTTGACGATAACAAAGGATTTCAGTCATCCATGCGTGACCTTACACGGGGCGCGCCTTTTTACAAGTAAGAGATCAAACAAAAAGCAGGAGAATGCACATATGAAAGTGGTTATTTTAGCGGGCGGCTTCGGTACACGCATCAGTGAAGAGTCTCATCTCCGTCCCAAGCCCATGATCGAGATTGGCGGTATGCCTGTTCTTTGGCATATTATGAAATATTACTCCTCTTACGGACACAACGATTTTGTGATCTGCGCGGGGTACAAGCAAAGCGTGATCAAGGAATGGTTTGCTGACTATTATATCAACCACAGTGATGTAACCTTTGATTTTGTGACAAAAGAAAAGATCACGGTCCACAACACATTTTCCGAGCCGTGGCGCGTGACCGTGGTAAACACGGGTCTTAACACAATGACAGGCGGTCGCATCAAGCGTGTGCGCCGCTATATCGGCAATGAGCCGTTCTTCCTCACGTACGGTGATGGGCTTTCCAATATAGATCTTGCCAAGCAAGTGGATTTCCACAACACGCACGGCAAGCTTGCTACCATTACCGCCGTGCATCCCGATTCGCGCTTTGGCGTGCTTGATATTCAGAAAAATCAAATACAGGCGTTTCGTGAAAAGAGTGAGGCGGACGTTGGCTGGATCAACGGTGGCTTCATGATCCTTGATCCGCGCGTCATTGATTATATTGAGGATGACACCACGGTCTTTGAGCGCGATCCCTTGGTCAGGCTTTGCGAGGACGGCGAGCTGATGGCATTCCGTCATCGCGGCTTTTGGCAGTGCATGGATACGCTGCGTGACAAGGAAAAGCTTGAGGCAATGTGGGCAGCAAATAAAGCGCCTTGGAAGCGCTGGGAGGACTAATGTCTATTCTTGAGTTTTATCGTGGCAAGCGCGTTTTTGTAACCGGGCATACCGGCTTCAAGGGCGCGTGGCTTTGCCGTATTTTAAAAAATGCCGGTGCCATTGTTACGGGGTACGCAACAGAGCCACCGACTGATCCGTCGCTTTTCGCTCTTAGCGGAGCAGAGCAGGATATGCATTCGGTGATCGGGGATATCCGTGACTTTGACCGGCTTTACGCCGTTTTTAAGGAAGCCGCACCCGAGATCGTGCTACATCTTGCCGCACAGCCTCTGGTGCGCGAAAGCTATCGCGCGCCCGCGTACACGTACGAGACGAACGTGATGGGCACGGTAAACATCCTTGAATGTGTGCGCCAAACGGACACGGTGCGCTCGTTTTTAAACGTTACCACCGACAAGGTGTACGAGAACAAGGAGTGGGCATGGGGCTACCGTGAGACCGAACCGCTTGACGGCTTCGACCCCTATTCAAACAGCAAATCCTGCTCGGAGCTGGTCACCCACAGCTATCGGCGTTCCTTTTTTGAGGACGGCAGGGTCGCGATTTCCACGGCGCGCGCAGGCAACGTGATCGGCGGTGGCGATTTTGCAGCCGACCGTATCGTTCCCGACTGTGTGCGCGCGGCGCTGGCAGGGAAGGATATCGTGGTGAGAAACCCCTATTCCACGCGTCCGTATCAGCACGTATTAGAGCCGCTGTTTGCCTATTTGATGATCGCGGCAAAGCAATATGAGGACAGCTCCTATGCCGGCTATTACAACGTTGGTCCCGATGACCGCGACTGCTTTACCACAGGCAGTTTAGTAGCGCTTTTCCAGAAGCATTGGGGTGAAGGTGTTTGCGTGGTGAACCGCTGTGATAACGGCCCGCACGAGGCAAGCTATTTAAAGCTGGATTGCTCTTTGCTGAAAAATGTGTTCGGCTGGCAGCCTACGTGGGATCTTGACGCCGCTATGGCGCGCGTGGTGGCATTTACAAAGGTATATGCGGCGGGTGGAGATATCGGCGCGGAAATGGATAAAGAGATCTCTGACTTTTTGAGATTTTCAAAATAAACGAAACGGGAGATAGCTTATGCATTTTGCAGGAAAGACCGAGCAGCAGGCAAAGGAAGAGATCCTTTCGCTTGTGAAGGAATACTGTGACACATATCATAATCAAAACAAGTGGGAGGAGGGCAAGCGCATTTCTTACGCCTCCCGCGTTTACGACAGCGCTGAAATGGTCAGTCTTGTTGACAGCTCTCTTGAATTTTGGTTGACCTCAGGTCGGTATACCGAGCAATTCGAGAGGGAATTTGCCAAATATCTCGGCGTAAAGTATTGCAGCCTTGTAAATTCCGGATCTTCGGCAAACCTCTTGGCGTTTATGGCGTTGACCTCGCCCCTGCTTGGCGAGCGCTCCATTCGCCCGGGTGATGAGGTGATCACCGTGGCGGCGGGCTTTCCCACCACCGTTACGCCCATCATTCAGTACGGTGCTGTGCCGGTGTTTGTGGATATGACCATTCCGCAGTACAACATTGACGTCACGCAGCTCGAGGCAGCGCTTTCGCCGAAGACCAAGGCTGTGATGATCGCGCACACGCTCGGCAACCCCTTTGATCTTAAAGCAGTGAGAAATTTCTGCAACAAATACGATCTTTGGCTGGTTGAGGATAACTGTGACGCCCTTGGCTCGGAATACAATTTTGACGGAAAAACGTATTTAACGGGTACGGTAGGCGATATCGGCACAAGCAGCTTTTATCCGCCGCACCATATGACTATGGGCGAGGGTGGTGCTGTATACACAAAGGACGCCGTGCTCAACCGTATTATCCGTTCTATGCGCGACTGGGGCAGAGATTGTGTGTGCCCGTCGGGCATGGATAACGTTTGCAAGCATCGCTTTGACCGTCAGTACGGCGAGCTTCCCGTAGGATACGACCACAAGTACGTGTATTCGCATTTTGGATACAACTTAAAGGCAACCGATATGCAAGCGGCGATCGGCTGTGCACAGCTGCAAAAATTCCCCTCGTTCGTTGCGCGCCGCCGTGAAAACTTTAGACGCCTGCGTGCGGCACTGGAGCCTGTGGCGGATAAGCTGATCCTGCCCGTGGCTTGCGAAAATGCAGATCCCTCTTGGTTTGGCTTTTTGCTTACCTGCCGCGAGGGTGTATCGCGCGAGCGTGTGGTTTCTTACGTAGAGGAGCACGGCGTGCAGACGCGTATGCTCTTTTCGGGCAATCTCATCAAGCACCCCTGCTTTGACGAGATGCGCCGTTCGGGCAGGGGCTACCGCGTGATCGGTGATCTTAAGGTGACGGATGAGATCATGGAGCGCACCTTTTGGGTGGGCGTGTATCCCGGCATGACCGACGAGATGATCGACTATATGGCAAGGATCATTACCGAGGCTGTCAGGGGATAAGTGACTCTATAAAAGGCGTCGCTTCGTTTTACAATCGTTTGAAATGAGGAATTGATATGGAAAATAAACAAAAGCGTATCAGTATTATGGTTCCTACCTACAACGAGGAGGAGAATGTAGTTCCGCTGACCGAAGGGATCATGGAGGAGTTTGCACGCTCCCTGCCGCAATATGATTATGAAATCGTTTTTATTGATAACTGTTCGAGGGATGGCACAAGGGAAAAGCTGAAAATGCTTTGTGACACCTACCCTCGCGTGCGTGCCATTTTCAACGCGCGCAATTTCGGGCAGTTTAATTCTCCCTATCACGGCATTTGTCAGACCACGGGCGATTGCACCATTCCAATGTGTGCGGATTTTCAAGACCCCATCGAGATGATCCCCCAGCTGGTTTCCAAGTGGGAGGAGGGCTATAAGATCGTTTGCGCCGTAAAAACGGCAAGCGAGGAAAATAAGCTTGTGCGGTTTCTCCGCACCTGCTACTACAAGATGATCCGTCGTATGTCCCCCGCGGAGCAGATCGAGCATTTTACGGGCTTTGGACTTTACGACCGTAGCTTCGTTGATGTTCTGCGCAGCCTTGACGACCCCGCACCCTTCATTCGTGGGATCGTGGCGGAGCTTGGCTTCAAACGCACGGAAATCCCTTACGTGCAGGCAAAGCGCCGCGCGGGGAAGACCTCAAACAACTTCGGCACGCTGTACGATGCGGCGATGCTCAGCTTTACCACCTATACCAAAACGCCGATCCGCGCGTTTTTGGGGCTTGGCTGTGCGCTCCTTGGCATTTCGGTGCTGGGTGCCTTGGCAATGCTGGTGCTCACGCTCGCGGACGTGGATTTTGAGGAGCTCTTGTGGATGCTTCCTGCAATTTCCTTCTTTGCCTCGCTTAATCTGGTTTCGGTGGGTATTCTTGGTGAATACATACTGACGCTTCGCTCTAAGATCATGCGTCGCCCCCTCGTTATCGAGGAGCAGCGCATCAACTTTGACGACGAGGCGGGAGATTGATAAAAGGGGCGCTTCAAATGTTCTTTTCACTCCCGTATGAATACGAGCCCGCGGGGCTGTTTTCGCTCTCGCATCTCTTACTGCTTGCGGTAACGGTGTTGCTGGTGGCGCTGGGGCTTTACTGCTCGCGTCGTATGAGCGAGCGTGCGGTGCGGCGTGCAGTCCGGCTTGTCACGGTCACGCTGTGGGTGCTGGAGATCGCAAAAATACTGTTCGTGCTGTTGGTGGTCAAGGCTACTAATCCCAATGAATTTGTGCCGCTTTATTATTGCAGCCTGATCCTTTATGCGGGGCTGATGAGCAGTTGCTTTAGGGGCATCCTTCGCCGCGCGGGGGATTGCTTTATTGCGACGGGCGGTCTTGTGGGTGGCATCGTATTTCTTCTTTTGCCCACCACCTCCTTGCCCCGATATCCCGTGCTCCATTTTATCACGTGGCACAGCTTTCTCTTGCACGGGCTTATGGTATATCTTGGTATACTCCTCCTTTTGCGCGGCACGTACCGCCCGCGCCTTGGGGATATTCGTTACTGCGTGGCGCTGATCAGTGTGATGTGTGCGTTGGCACTGGCATTCAATCTGATCTACGATCACGTGGCGGGCGTATCCGTGGCAAATCTTATGTTTATTTCAAAGGATTTTCCCGGCACACCCATTTCCATTATCTACCGCATATGTGGCAGATTCTTTACTCCCTTTATGTGGCTCTCACAGGCATTTTTGCCATTTTTGCTCGTATTTTGGTGTGATCGGCTGGTTAAGAAGATAAGATCGACCAAAAACCGTTAATAAACAGGAAAGGCGCTTTGCGAAAAAAAGACTATGGATAGGTTTTTTGCGGCAATTGAAACTTTTTTCGAAAAGATATTGCTACCGTCGTGGATGGCACCCGAATGGATGCCAACCATCGAGAAGATCGGATTTTATACCACCACGGTGATCGGTATTCTTTTCACGCTTTGCTATACATATCAGTTCTTCTACGTATTTCTTGCATGCGTGCATAAGCCTAAGAAATATAAGGACGCACCGATGGATAAGCGCTACGGCGTGATCATTGCGGCGCGCAACGAGGAAAAGGTGTTGCCCGAGTTGATCAAAAGCATCAAGGGGCAGACATACCCCGCGGATCTGATCGACATTTACGTGGTTGCCGATAACTGCACCGATGGCACTGCTGCGGCTGCGCGCGCACTTGGCGCAACCGTGTTTGAGCGGCAAAACAAGGAGCGTGTGGGCAAGGGCTATGCGCTGGAATTCCTGTTTGAGAAGATCCAAGCGCAAAAGGGCATTCGCGCGTATGATGCCTATATGGTCTTTGACGCGGATAACTTGTTGCGTGAAAATTACATCGAGGAAATGAACAAGGCCTATCATACAGGCTATAAGATCATCACCTCCTACCGCAACTCTAAAAACTATGGCAAAAACTGGATTAGCGCAGGCTATGCGCTCTGGTTCTTGCGTGAGTCAAGGCATTTACAAAACCCGCGCTGCATTCTTGGCTGCAGTGCCGCCATTTCGGGAACGGGATTCCTTGTTGATAGCAGCATTATCGAGCGAAACGGTGGCTGGAAATATTTCCTGCTTACAGAGGATATCGAGCTGACCGCTGATTGTATCACCCACGGTGACTACATAGGGTATTGCCACGAGGCGGAGCTGTTTGACGAGCAGCCCGAGACCTTCCGCCAGTCCTGGCGGCAGAGAAAGCGTTGGGCAAAGGGTATGTTTCAGGTCATTCGTCATTACGGGTTAAAGCTCCTTAAGGGATCGTTAAGGCTTCGCTGGTCCTGCTTTGATATGATGATGAATATTATGCCCGCGTTTATGCTTTCTACCGTTCAGCTGCTTACCGTTTCGGGGCTGTTTCTCATCAATTTGATCGTGACGGGCACGGTATCCAAGATCCTACTTGACCTGATCGTGGATTTCCTCGTCTTTGGCTACGGCGTCTTTTTGGTGCTTGGATTCTTTGCTATGGTCACGGAATGGCGCAAGATCCATTGTAATAAGATAAGGGCAGTTCTCCTGCTCTTTACCTTCCCCCTGTTTATGCTTACCTACATTCCCATTTCGCTTTCCGCATTTTTCTCGCGCAAGGTGGCGTGGAAGCCCATGGAGCATAAATATGCGATGACGACGGGTGATATTGATAAAGAGGGAAGCTTGCCAGAGAAGAGTAGTAAGAAAAATTGAAATCAAAAAAGCGCGAGAGCTCGCGCTTTTTTGACTCTTAAAGGAGAAAAAATGAAATATTTTTTTGCATCGGATATTCACGGAGATCTGGGGGGTGCGCGTGCCATGGCGACTGCGTTTGAAAGGGAACGGGCCGATCGCCTGTTCTTGCTGGGGGATCTTTTGTATCACGGCCCGCGCAATCCGCTTCCCCCCGCGCACGATCCAAAGGGTGTGATCGAGCTTTTAAACGGCATGAAGGATAAAATTACAGCCGTTCGCGGGAATTGCGACGCCGAGGTAGACCAGATGGTACTATCCTTCTCCCTTATGGACGATTACGTCGTTTTACCGCTAGCCAAGGGAAAGGTGTATCTTACACACGGGCATTTGCCGGAAAGTCGCTTAAAGGGGCTTTCAAGGGGGGACGTTTTGGTGAATGGTCATACCCATATTGCGGGTGTTACCGTGACCGATTCGGGGTACGTGTGCCTCAATCCGGGCTCGGTATCCCTGCCAAAGGGCGGCACCCCTGCTTGCTATATGATTTACGATACCAAGGAGAACGTGTTTTCCATACGGCGTCTTACGGACAGCTGTGAGGTTTCGACATATTTTATTTAAATAAAAGATCGGCTCTCCCAAATTGGATAGCCGATCTTTTGTTTTCTCAATTTTTGCTTCCAAAGGTTTTTTCGTAGCATTCGATCGCCTCGGCGATGATGGCTTCCGCTTTTTCGTGATCGAAAAGCGTTTTTACCGCAGTTTGCTTGTTTTCAAGCTGCTTGTATACAGAGAAGAAGTGCATGATCTCGTCGAAAATGTGAGAGGGCATTTCGTCAATGGAGCGAATGTTGTTATAGGTTGGGTCGGAAAAGGGAATGGCAATGATCTTGTCGTCCATACGTCCGTCGTCAAGCATACGCATCACACCAATGGGGTATACACGCACCAGTGTCAGGGGCTGGATGGGGCGGGCACAAAGCACCAACACGTCAAGTGGGTCGCCGTCGTCGGCATAGGTGCGGGGGATAAATCCGTAGTTTGCAGGATAGTGCGTCGCGGTGTAGAGCACACGGTCAAGACGCAAAAGTCCTGTGCTTTTGTCAAGCTCGTATTTGCACTGGCTGTCCTTTGAAATTTCAATTACGGCGGTAAAATCGGTGGGCGTGATCTCAGCAGGGCTCATATCGTGCCAAATATTCATATTAGCCTCCATGCCGCCTAAAGGCGGCTCAAATAGAATTTTGAACTTCTTCGGGCGTCCCTGACGCAAAAATGGGTTGGGTCCCATTTTTAGAAGAAGTTGATGCGTGAAACACTGAATTGAGGATACTATCAGAATTAACTTTCACGCTAGCCTCCCTTATTTGATAAATTCAAATTCGAAATCGTAAATATTAACAGTGTGACCGTCGGTGCAGCCTTTTTCCTCAAGCAACGCGATCACGCCGTTTTTGAGGAGCGCACGCTGAAAATAGGAAAGGGAATCGTAGCTGTTAAAGTTGGTCCTGCCCATCAGATCGATCAGCCATTTTCCCTCAACGAAGAAGGTGTCGTTTTCACGGCGCACTGTGGTCTGCATCGGGTCCTCGACGACAAGATCCTCGTCGGTGATCTCGCTTTCAAATATCGTTAAGGGGGGCAGCTCGCGCAGGCGCGCTGCAACCGTTTCCACCAAAATATCAAGATTTTTACCTGTGGCGGCAGAGATATAAAGGAGCTCCCAGCCGTTTTTTGCAACAAACGCTTCAAATGCCGTAAGATCCGTTTCGGCGCTCAGTATATCGGATTTGTTTGCCACAATGATCTGGGGGCGTGAGGCAAGCTGCTCACTGTACCTTTTAAGCTCGCGGTTGATCGCCACGATATCCTCGATGGGGTCTCTGCCCTCCGTGGCGGCGATATCCACCACGTGCAGGAGCAAACGGCATCGCTCAACGTGTCGCAAAAATGCGTGCCCGAGCCCTGCACCCTCAGCCGCGCCCTCGATAAGCCCCGGGATATCCGCGGCAACAAAGCCACTCTCACCCCCCGTTTTGACCACGCCAAGATTCGGGGAGAGGGTCGTGAAATGATAAGCGGCGATCTTTGGGCGTGCCGAGCTGATGCGGGAAAGAATAGAGGATTTGCCAACGCTTGGCATACCGATCAGTCCAACGTCTGCCAGCATCTTTAGTTCAAGTACAAGCTCTCTCTCCTCACCCTTAGTGCCGTTTTTTGCAAATTGAGGCACTTGTCTTGTGGGCGTGGCAAAGTGCTTGTTGCCCCATCCGCCGCGTCCGCCGCGGCAGCACACAAAGGGTGCTTCATCCGACATATCCTTGATGATCTTGCCTGTTTGGGCATCACGGATGAGGGTCCCGGGGGGCACTAAAATAGTCACGTCGGGTGCGGTTGCACCGTGAAATTTCTCACCTGACCCATCCCCGCCGTTTTTTGCCACGAACTTGCGATGATCGCGGAAGAAAAGGAGCGTGGTAGCACCGGGATCTACCTTGAAAACGATATTACCGCCGTGACCGCCGTCGCCGCCGGAGGGGCCGCCCTTTGCCACGTATTTTTCGCGGTGAAAGGCAACGGCACCGTTGCCGCCGTCGCCCGCTTTTACGTATATTTTGGTCTTGTCAATAATTCTTTCGGCGTCACGCATTGGGCACCTCCTCGCCCTTTTGGCGAATGATCAGCTTGATCGGTGTGCCGCGGAACCCAAACGTGTCACGCAGGCAATTCTCGATAAAGCGCTGGTAGGAAAAGTGAAACAGCTCTGCATTGTTGCAGAAGATAACAAAGGTGGGGGGCGCCACGCGGATCTGGGTCATGTAATAGATCTTTAAATGCCTGCCCTTGTCGGAGGGGGGCTGTACACGTGTGGTGGCATCGTGCAGCACGTCGTTGAGCATACCCGTGGCAATGCGAAGCCTTGACTGGTTAAACACGTAAAGTATATGCTCGAAGATATTGGGTATGCGTTGTCCCGTCTTTGCCGAAACAAAGATAAGGGGTGCGTATTGCATATAGCCGAGAGCCTCATACACCCGTTTGGTGTAATTAGACACCGTGCTGTTGTCCTTCTCTACGGTGTCCCACTTGTTTACCACAATGATGCATGCCTTGCCCGCCTCATGTGCGATGCCCGCAATGCGCTCGTCCTGCTCGGTAACGCCCTCGTTTGCGTCGATCATAATAAGGCAAACGTCAGCGCGCTCCACTGCCATATGTGCGCGCAACACGCTGTATTTTTCAATGTTGTCGCTGATCTTTGATTGGCGGCGGATGCCTGCCGTGTCAATAAAGGTGAATTTTCCGTATTCGTTTTCAACCGTCGTGTCCACCGCATCACGCGTCGTGCCCGCAATGCTGGAAACGATCATGCGCTCCGCACCCACAAAGCGGTTGATGATGGAGGATTTTCCCGCATTCGGCTTGCCGATCACGGCAACCTTGATGCTGTCGTCCTCCTCCGGCTCGCCAACGCCCTCTGGGAGCGCGCGCAGCACCGCGTCAAGCACGTCGCCCGTGCCGCTGCCGTGGATAGAGGAAACGGCGATGGGGTCCTCCTCAAAGCCAAGCTCGTAAAACTCGTAAAACTCATAGGGCAGAGCGCCGATGCGGTCGCATTTATTGACGGCGACAACAACGGGCTTGCCGCTTTTTTTGAGCAGCACCGCAATATCACGGTCGGCGGCGGTCACGCCCGTGCGCACGTCGCACAGCAGCACGATCACGGCAGCGCTTTCAATTGCCAGCTCAGCTTGAAATTTCATTTGAGAGAGAATGACGTCATCGGTTTTCGGCTCAATGCCCCCTGTATCGATCAGCGTGAGCTGCCTTCCGCACCACTCGGTCTCGCCATAGATGCGGTCGCGCGTGACGCCCGGTGTGTCCTCCACGATAGAACGGCGTTCGCCGATCAATTTATTAAAAAATGTGCTTTTGCCAACGTTTGGTCTGCCAACGATGGCGACAATCGGTTTTGCCATTTTAATATCCTCCTTGGTTCGATGTAGCAATTCAGGAGCCTTTCTGCTCTCCCACAAGCGCCGCAAGCAGCGCCGCCCCGTCGCTTGCTGCTGGAGTGACGGGTACGCCGAGCTTGTCTGAGAGCTCTTTTGGGGTCATGCCGCACAAAAACAGATCCCCCTCGGCACGCAGGGTATTTGCGGGGATGAGCAGCTCATCTCCCAGCGGCTTGCCCCGTAGCTGCTCTGCCATATCCTTGCCCGTCAGAAGCCCCGACACGGTGATCTCCTTGCCAAAAAATCTGTTTTCGATCTCATAGATCGAGATCTCAAGCGCGGGCAGGCGCTCCATAAGAAGCGCGGCAAGAGAGCGTAACGTCGGTGCGGCAGCTTTGCCTGTGGCGACGGATACGTGGCGGGGCTTAAAGTCTGCCGTGCTCTTCACGTGCTCCGCTAAATACGAAAGCTCTACCTCAAATTCCTCGATAAGCGAGCGCAGCATCCCCACGCCGTTTTCGATCTGCTCGTATTCTCCGTAATAATGCTCGTCGGGCAAAGGCAGCTCCGCCTTCAGATAAAACTCATCAGCCACGCAAAAGATGCGGTTGCCGTATTGCTGCTCGCACAGAGTGGCAAAGCGATCGACCTGATCGATCACGGCGCGGCATTCCTCTTTTGTGAAGGGAGTGAGGGGATACAGCCCCTCACGGTATTGCGTCAGCCCCGCGGGCACGATGGAAACGCTTGACATATGAGGGGAAAGGGCTGCCAGGTCCCGCATGCTGCGGTCAAGCTCTGCTCCGTCGTTGATGCCGCGGCAAAGGACGATCTGCCCGCAAAGGCGGATGCCCGCGTCAGCAAGGCGCTGGAGGTAAGAGAGTACCTCGCCCGCGCGGCGGTTTTTCATCATCTCACAGCGAAGCCGGGGGTTGGTGGTGTGCACCGATACGTTGATGGGTGAGATGTGCATTTTGATGATGCGGTCGATATCCTTGTCGTGCAGGTTCGTCAGGGTCACGTAATTGCCGTGCAAAAAGGACAGGCGCGCATCATCGTCCTTAAAGTAAAGCGAGGGGCGCAGCCCCTTTGGTAGCTGGTCGATAAAGCAAAAGATGCAGTTGTTGGCACACGAGCGCTTTTTGTCCATTAAGGGAGTCTCAAAGGAAAGGCCGATGTCGTCGTACGTCCCCTTTTTTATGCTTGCACAAAAAGGCGCTCCGTCACGCATAAGCGAAAGCGTGATGCTTGGCTCAGCAAGATAGAAGCGGTAATCCAGCACGTCCGTGATCTCGTTTCCGTTAATGGCAAGCAGCACGTCACCTGCCGCAATGCCGACAGCCGCTGCCCGTGAGTGTGGCAGCACGTCACAAATTTTTACCACGCATTTCGCCTCCTTTTTTCGGTATGGTCACTATAACCTATATAGTATATCATATATTTTAAAATTTGTCAAAGGTTGATCGGCACTTAAAAAACGGCAAAGCGCTGGCTCTGCCGTTCTTTTGATCATTTGTGATATTTTGCGCCGTGTAGGATCGAAAGGCTGCGGTAAACGGTTTCAAGCAGCAAAACGCGCATCATTTGGTGGGGGAAGGTAAGCTTTGATACGGAAAGGCGAAGGCCGGCGGCGCTTTTTACGCGCGGCGAGAGCCCGTGCGAGCTGCCGATAATAAGGCAAAGGCTTCCGTTTTGTTGCATCACCGTGTCAAGCTGTGTGGCAAGCTCCTCGGAGGTGAGCTGCTTTCCCTCTACGCAAAGCGCCGCCGTAAAGCTGCGCGGCGGGATCGCCGCAAGAATTGTGTCAGCCTCCTTTTCAAGTGCGGCTTCGATCTCGGCGGGGGAGGGGCATTCGGGCAGGCGGGATTCCTTTAATTCGACAATGTCGATTTTTGCGTATGCCCCCAGCCGCTTTTTATATTCGGCAACTGCCTGTGTCCAATAGGCTTCCTTTAAATTTCCGAGGGCGATCAAACGAATGTGTAGCATAGTCGTGACCTCAAAACAGCATATCCATGATAAATAGGTCAACGGTATCGATAAAAAAGGTTATCACAAGCGGGAAGATCACTGTGAGCATCCAGCGCGAGCGCTCCGTGCGCCGTGCGGCATCCTCGATAAATTCCTGCTTTTTTTCATCGCTCCACTCGCACGGCAGCTGCTCCTTCGTCACGCCCTTGCGATAGAAAAAGCGGTTATAGATGATATAGGCAAGCACAAATCCGAGGAGAAGCGCCATATACAGCACCATCACAAGGAACGAATAAAAGGTCTCCTCGGTCATCTCGGCATAAAAGAGCAGAACCTGATATACGGCAAAAAACAATACCGTATTGATGCAAAGCGGCAAAACGTACCGCGCTTTTTTGCTGTCTTTCCCTTGGTTTTCCATCATAACTCCTTTAATAAACAGCGGTTGCACCCTCGGGGCGAATGCGAAGCACCATACAGGCACCCTTGCCAAAAACGGCGTCCATGTAGCTTTTGAAGCTCTTTGTTTCCTCGCTGCTCACGTATGCCTGCACGGTGCCTGCAAATCCGCCGCCGTGCACGCGCCACGCGGCGCTTTTATCAGTTAAATAACGCTCGGCAAGGCAAAGCGCAAGGGAAAGCCCTTGCTCCGCCACGTTCCCTGTGGTATATACGTTTTGTAAATAGCAAAAGGAGGATCGCCCCGATTCACGCACGTTTTCAAAGAATTTGGCAAGCGCACCCTCGGAAAGCGCCTTTGCTTGCACGCGCACGCGGCGGCTTTCTGCAAAGAAATGGAGCGCGCGCAGTATAGCGCGGTCGCCCACCTTGTTTCGCAAGGTGGGAATGGCTGCGATCACAGCATCCTCGTCCAATTCGCGCAACACAGTCTTTCCAAGTGCTGTGGCAACCGATTTCATCTCGGCGGGAATTGCCGCATAGTCGGGGGTGAGATCGGCGTGGTTGCCGCCTGTGTTTAC
>JAZOCO010000016.1:0-8545 GCA_045596505.1 Eubacteriales bacterium | reverse complement strand
GGCTATAATTATCTCGTCGTGTTCAAGCACGTAAGTCTGCACCGGGCGTCTGTTTTCCGGCGGCTCATCTAATATAGACATATCGCTGATTCCATTGATAGCCATATTAAGAGTCCTTGGTATCGGAGTCGCGCTAAGCATTAATACGTCAATATTTGTTGACATTTCCTTGAGTTTTTCTTTTTGAGAAACACCAAATCTCTGCTCCTCGTCAACAATAAGGAGACCGAGATCGTGAAATTTCACTTCCTTGCCAAGGAGCTTGTGTGTTCCGATTATGATGTCGGTATCTCCCCTTTCAAGTCGGCGCAGAGACTGCTCGACCTGCTTGGGCGTGCGGAAGCGCGAGATCATATCGATGTTGACGGCAAAATTTCTCATTCGGCTCTGCGCCGTTTGGTAATGTTGGAGCGCGAGAATCGTGGTAGGCACAAGTATTGCCACCTGCTTGCCCGAAAGCACCGCCTTGTACGCAGCACGCAGCGCAACCTCGGTCTTCCCAAACCCCACGTCCCCGCAAAGCAGACGGTCCATGGGCGCTGCACGCATCATATCCGCCTTGATCTCATCAGCCGCCGCGATCTGCCCCTGTGTTTCCTCGTAAGGGAATGCCATTTCAAACTCTCGCTGATAGGCATCATCCGGGGGAAAGGCATATCCTGTGCGGCGTGCACGCTCCGCATACAGGCGGATGAGATCCTTTGCCATATCCTTTACCGCCGCCTTGGCACGTGCCTTTGCTTTTTTCCACTCACTCCCGCCAAATCGCGAAAGGCGCACCATACCGTCATCGGCGTGTGCGCCGATATATTTTGACACTGCGTCAAGTCGGTCACAGGGTAAAAACAGCTTGTCACTTCCCGCATACTGAATGCTGACGTAGTCCCTGGTTACCCCATCAATGGTAAGAGTTTCAAGCCCCACGTAGCGTCCGATACCGTGTGCCTCATGCACCACAAGATCGCCCGGAGTCAGCTCAGCATAGGAAAGGATCGCGCCCCGCGCGTCCTTTTTCCTTTTCGTGCGCTTCATGCGTCCCGTGGCGGCAAGCCCCACCTTGCGCGATTCCTCGGCAAGCGAGAGCACGACAAATCCCGAAACGCTAAGCTCAAAGCCGCTCGCCTGCTCCTGCCAAGTGAGCAGGATCTCACCGGGCAGAGGCAACACTGCCCCCTCCTGCCAGAGCCTTACCGCAAAGCTCTCACGGGAAAGCTTCTCGCACACGGTTTTGGCGGCAGTTTCATTTTCTGCAAGCAAAAGAACGGCACGGTGGCTCTCCATATAGCTGTTAAGATCTTCAAGGAGAAGCGAAAAATTATCCCCATATGCCACCGTATGCTTGGTCTTAAAGGTATATAGCCCCTCAAGTCGCTTACCCGAAAGCCCCTCCGCAATAGAATTGACGTGCACCGTGACCGCCCCGTCAAGGAAGCTATCAAAGGCGGCTGCAGGCAAGCCATATTCGGCAAATCGCGCGGCAAGAGTGCCATTTTCAACAAGCTCCTTCACCGCCTCGTCGCGATGCCAAAGGGATGCCTTTAAACGGTCATATATCGCATTCGTTCCCCTTAAAATTACCAGTGTATGGGGGGATAAATAAGAAAGCAGTGTTTCGCGTGCAGGATCTGCCAGTGCAAGATATTTATCGGCAAAGCGCACATCACAGGAGCTTTTAAGCGCAGAAAGCTCCTTCTCAAGCGCCTCGCGCCCCTCCTCGCTTTTGCATTTTTTCAGCTGTGCGCTCACCACATTGCACATGGCTTCGCGCGCTGCGGGTGTTGAAAGCACCTCGCGTGCAGGGGGGAATTCACAGGCAGTGACCATGGTATGAATGCGTTGTGTCACCACGTCAAATACGCCCATACGGTCGATCTCATCTCCAAAAAACTCAACACGTATAGGGGCTGATTGCAGTGTGAGCACACCGTCAGCCGCGAGCACACGTGAATTGGGCGCGTAAATATCAAAAATGCCACCACGCACGGCAAACTGCCCTGCGCCCTCCACCAGCTCCACACGCGTGTAGCCGGCATCGGTGAGCCTTGCAGCAAGGGTGGCTGGATCTACCACGCTTGTGGTATCAAGTGAAAGGGTCGCACTTCTAAGGCGCTCACGCGAAACGGTATAGCCAAGGGCGGCATCGGGTGTAGTCAGCACCACGTCAAGTTCACCCGCAAGCAAGCGCCAAAGCACGGACACTCGCTCGTGCTCATACTCGTGCGAGGCGGTAATGTCGTAAAAATTGAGGTCGCGTGTCCCAAAAAACGCGGCGCGTACCCCGTATTGTGTTAAAAACTGCTGTATGCGCACGCATTCTCTTTCCTCGGGCAAAACGATCAGGGCAGCACCAGACACATCCCCCCTAAGATCCGCCAAAAGAGCAGGTAGCAAAACGTCAGATGCACCGTCGCAAAGTCCGCAAACGGCAAAGGGGAGCGACCGTCTGCGTAGCGCCCGCTTCAGATCCGCCGCAAGCGCCTTATATTCCGGCTCGGTGCGCAGTGCTTCCCTGATCAGCATGTACCCACTCCGTTACAGGTCTGCATCGCAGCCGCAAGGTCGTTTTTCAGCAGCAGCTCCACACCCTTTCCTGCTGTGGGAAATACCGAAAGCAATGCCTCATGCTCCTCCTTATGAAAGGCAGAAAGCACCCAGTCGGCAAGATCAAACGAGGGGTGCGGCTTTTTGCCCACACCGATCCGCACACGGGGAAACGCATCCGATCCCAAATGGTTGATGATGCTCTTGATACCGTTGTGCCCACCATCGCTTCCCTTGCCGCGCACACGAAGCCTTTGTACGTCAAGATTTACATCATCATAGATCACGATAATGTTTTTTGGCTCGATATGATAAAAATCCGCCGCCTCGCGCACCGCCTCACCTGACAGATTCATAAAGGTCTGCGGCTTTAGCAATAACACACGCACGCCGCAAACCGTTGCCTCTCCCGTCATCGCCTTAAAGCGCACACGGTCTATCTTAGTGCCCCAATGCTGTGCAAGATGATCGAGCATCATAAAGCCCGCATTGTGGCGCGTTATCGCGTATTCCTTGCCGGGATTGCCAAGTCCCACCACAAGATGCGTGGGTGCACCCGCCACGGACGCATCCTTTTCTATCTTATTAAAAAGATCAAAAATACTTGCCATATCTATTCCTTTCAAGCACACAAACGCCGCCGCGATCCACTCGCGCCGACGGTACTGCTTCACTCCTCCTTATTATACACCAAAGCAGTCGTGCTGTCAATCCATTTTCTGCTTCGCGCGATGTCTCGTTTTCAAACGTTTGATTGATAAAAAAATATCAATATTCAAGAAAAATTAACACTTATATAGAAAAAAGTTGCGCAAACGACTTGTGATTTTTTTAACATTATGATATAATATAGCGATGTTGTGCGGGCGACCGCACCGTATTATGCTTGTATAAAAATTACTTGGAGGTATTATCAACATGGCAAAGAAGTATTGTTACCTTTTCACCGAGGGCAACGCAAACATGCGCGAGCTGCTTGGCGGCAAGGGCGCGAACCTCGCCGAAATGACCAACATCGGTCTTCCCGTTCCCCAGGGCTTTACCATCAGCACGGAGGCCTGCACTCAATACTATGAAGACGGCCGTCAGATCAATGACGCCATTCAGGCTGAGATCAACGAGTACGTTACAAAAATGGAGGAGATCACCGGTAAGAAATTCGGCGATAAGGAAAATCCCCTGCTGGTTTCGGTACGCTCGGGCGCACGTGCATCCATGCCCGGCATGATGGACACCATCCTCAACCTCGGTCTTAACGAAGAGGTCGTAAAGGTTATGGCAGAAAAATCCGGCAACGCCCGTTGGGCATACGACTGCTACCGTCGCTTTATCCAAATGTACTCCGACGTCGTGATGGAGGTCGGCAAAAAGTACTTTGAAGAGCTCATCGATAAGATGAAGGAAGAAAAGGGCGTAAAGCAGGACGTTGAGCTTACCGCTGAGGATCTGAAGGAGCTTGCTGAGCAGTTCAAGGCAGAGTACAAGGCAAAGATCGGCGCCGACTTCCCCTCCGACCCCAAGGAACAGCTGATGGGTGCCGTAAAGGCAGTGTCCCGTTCTTGGGACAACCCCCGCGCATACGTTTACCGCCGCGACAACGATATACCCTACTCTTGGGGCACCGCTGTAAACGTACAGGCTATGGCGTTTGGCAACATGGGTGACGATTGCGGCACCGGTGTTGCATTCACGCGTGACCCTGCTACGGGCGAGAAGACGATGATGGGCGAGTTCCTTACCAACGCACAGGGTGAGGACGTTGTGGCAGGCGTTCGTACGCCCATGCCCATTGCACAAATGGCAGAGAAGTTCCCCGAGGCATACGCACAGTTTGTAAAGGTGTGCAGCATCCTCGAAAATCACTATCACGATATGCAGGATATGGAGTTTACCGTTGAGCACGGCAAGCTTTATATGCTTCAGACCCGTAACGGTAAGCGCACCGCGCAGGCAGCACTTCAAATCGCCGTTGACCTCGTGGCTGAAGGTCACAAGACCGAGCAAGAGGCTGTTCTTATGATCGATCCCCGCAACCTCGATACCCTCCTTCACCCCCAATTTGATGCAAAGGCTCTGAAGTCTGCTAACCCCATTGGCAAGGGTCTTGGTGCATCTCCCGGCGCAGCTTGCGGTCAGGTGGTATTCTCCGCCGACGAGGCTGACGCTTGGAACGCTGCCGGTAAGAAGGTGATCCTGGTTCGCCTTGAGACCTCTCCCGAGGACATTACCGGCATGAAGGCAGCACAGGGCATTCTCACCGTTCGCGGCGGCATGACCTCCCACGCAGCCGTTGTGGCACGCGGTATGGGCAAGTGCTGTGTTTCGGGCTGTGGCGAGATCGCTATGGACGAGGAGAACAAGCAGTTCACCCTGGCAGGCAAGACCTATCACGAGGGCGACTATATCTCCATTGACGGCTCTACGGGTAAGATCTATGACGGCATCATCCCCACGGTCGATGCTGAGATCTCCGGCAACTTTGGCACCATTATGGGCTGGGCGGACAAGTACCGCAAGCTTCAGGTGCGCACCAACGCCGACACGCCTGCTGATGCAAGAAGAGCACGCGAGCTGGGCGCTGAGGGTATCGGTCTTTGCCGTACCGAGCATATGTTCTTTGAGGCTGACCGTATCGCCGCGATCCGCGAGATGATCTGCTCCGACACCGTTGAGGGTCGCGAAAAAGCACTTGCCAAGATCCTGCCTATGCAGCAGGGCGACTTTGAAAAGCTTTATGAGGCGCTTGAGGGCTGCCCCGTAACCATCCGCTTCCTTGACCCGCCCCTTCATGAGTTCGTTCCCACCGATGAGGCTGACATCGCGCTGCTTGCCAAGAACACCGGCAAGACCGTGGCTGAAGTCAAGACCATTATTGCGGGTCTGCATGAGTTCAACCCCATGATGGGTCACCGTGGCTGCCGCTTGGCTGTAACCTATCCCGAGATCGCCGTGATGCAGACCAAGGCTGTCATTCGCGCGGCTCTTAACGTAAAGAAGGCTCATCCCGATTGGGATATCGTGCCCGAGATCATGATCCCGCTGGTTGGTGAGATCAAGGAGCTTGCATTTGTGAAGCGCCACGTTGTGACCACCGCTGATGCTGAGATCGCAGCCGCAGGCTCTGACCTTAAGTATAAGGTCGGTACGATGATCGAGATCCCCCGCGCAGCGCTGACCGCTGACGAGATCGCAAAGGAAGCAGAGTTCTTCTCCTTCGGTACGAACGACCTCACGCAGATGACCTTTGGCTTCTCCCGTGACGACGCAGGTAAGTTCCTCGACGCATACTACGACACCAAGATCTACGAGAACGATCCCTTTGCCAAGCTCGACCAGACCGGCGTTGGCAAGCTTGTGGAAATGGCAGCAACCCTCGGTCGTGCGACCCGCCCCGATATCAAGCTTGGTATCTGTGGTGAGCACGGCGGCGACCCCTCGTCCGTTGAGTTCTGCCACAAGGTGGGTCTGACGTACGTTTCCTGCTCTCCCTTCCGCGTGCCGATCGCTCGCCTTGCAGCAGCTCAGGCAGCCCTGAAATAAATCAACGAGTTCGCCCCTAAAAAGGGTGAGCGACGCTAATTGATTTATACGTAGAATTTTACGATCCCGATGAGGTGAGCGCCTCATCGGGATCGTCTTTTTCATCTTCACCTTCACAGCTTTGCGTTTCACTATACTATAACAAAACACCATTTTTGTATAAATTCAAGCAACGTTTTTTGAGAATATCGCCGCGTTTTCGTCAACCGTCGGATATACGCGTTTATGAGAAAAACAGTAACTGCATTCTCTAAAAATTTCTTTATACTTCTCTCATCGTGAATGCGATAACGAGCTTTCACTTGCAAGCACATGAAAAAGTGGGCGTTAAGGGCAAAAGCTCGTAGTTTTTATCATTTCCCGCCGAAGTCAGATAAAATTTTTACCAAAGGGGCTGTCCCAAATGTCAAGGCATTTGAGACAGCCCCTTCGCTTATTTCGCGCCCGTTTTGGCAAATACCGCCACAACAGTGCGTAAAAGGATCTTGACGTCAAGCCAAAACGAGCGATGACGGGCGTAATAAAGCTCCATTTTTTGGCGCGTGCCGTTTTGATAGAGGGCGTTGTTGCGCGCATATGCCTGCCAGTAGCCGGTAACACCGGGCTTTGCGGAAAGGAGCAGGTCTTGCTCCTCCTCGCTGTAGTAGCGCGCCAGCTCATCCCTCAGCACGGGTCTTGGACCCACCAGCGACATATTACCGCGAAGCAAGACGTTGTACCAAAGCTGCGGCAGCTCGTCCATGGAGGTGCGGCGCAGGATCGCGCCAAAGCAACGGCGACCGTCGCCCGCCCTCTTATAGCCGATCAGACGCGGATCGTCGGGGAGCTTATATTCTTTCCGATAAAGCTCTGCATCTTGCGGCGACAGGACTGCATTTTTGCGCATAGTGCGAAATTTCAGCAGCATCAGCTCCCTGCCATCTCTCCCCACGCGCTTCTGCACATAAAAGGGGTTGCCCGGATCGCGCAAGAAGATCAGCAGGAGAATGAGCAACGAAAGGGGGGCAAAAAGCACGGTTAGGGCAAGAGAGAGCACAATGTCACCCAAGCGTTTTAAAAAATGGTAGATGCGCCCCGATTTCTGCTTTTTTTGCGTACCGTTATGCATCTTTTTTTACCACCACGGCGGTTTCCTTGGTTTTTTCCGCCTTGTTCTCGTGCCCTTCCTTATCTGTCTTCTTTTTCTTTTTTCTGCCGCCAGAGGCTTTGCGATTTTGCACCGTGGCATAGCCAAAGATCACTGCCATGACAACCGAGATGCCGCCGATCACAAACAAAAAGTGTTTGTCTGCAATGGTAGGCTTTGCCATTTGCCACACGCCAAACGCGCAGAGCAATATGTAAAGGCAGAGTGCCCACAGGGGCGTCTTTTTCTTGTTATCCGTGCCCTGCAGAACGTAGGCGTGTACGATCTCTACCGCACCGCGCAGCCAGATGGCAAGACCCACCACCGAGCAGACCTGCAGGGAGGAGAAAAAGGGCACGTTAACCTGTGCAAATGCCAGTGCGACGATTGTCAGCATCAGCAGCACGATCTCGATCGAAACAAAGATCTGTATCACACCGCGATAGCGCGCAACCAGCGGAAATAGCGCAAATACCATGTAAATGCCAAGAATAACCGCTATCAACAAATGCAGGATGTCTTTTGCAAGAGAAAAGCCCTTCAGCTCAAAGGCACCCAGCAGCATGATCACCGCCAGCAGTGTGAGCAAGATACAGGTGATCATGGTAAAGACCCAATTTTTCATTAATTTTTGCATAACAACCTCCTAATTTTTGTTAACGCTCGTCCTTGTTATCATAGACATCGTCATCATATTCATCTTCATTCTCACGGCAAGACTCTGCCACGCAAGCCGGCAAGCCTCCCCCGCCCTCTCCAAAAAAGGTGCGGAAGGCAAAAAAGATCAGAGCAAGCACCAGCATTGCCGCAGCAAAGATCAGCACCACCAAATACAGTGCCGTAACACCCGTAGCAAAGGTGCGCAGCCAGGTCAAGATCAGGCGGCGCGAACGCGCGTCAAACAGTGCTGTGACGCCCGCAAACAAAAACGCACCTACGGCATACAAAGCCATGCCAAGGATGGCGTTGCAAAGATCATCCATCGAAACGAAAACGCCAAGGCTTAAAAAAAGCAGCAGCACGCAGCCAATGGCACGCGAAGCGGCACCACCCGTGGCATCGCGAAAGAGTGCGGGCACAAAATCGGCGGCAAGCCTTACATATTCGCCAAGCTCCGCCTCACCTTCAACCAAAACGGCAACGCCCTCGGCAAGATTGCCGAGCACACCGCCAAAGCAGGTGATGATGACCAGCATGCAAAGAAAGAGCCCCAGCGCTGCAGGCAGCACGGCAAACAGGTAATTTCCAAATACGGCAATGGGATTTTTGCGATTGTAGGAATGCTCAACAAATCCAAGCTCCCCCTCGGGGTCATGCAAATTGAGCAGGCAAAAATCG